>JAHQYM010000022.1 GCA_024421095.1 Acidimicrobiia bacterium | reverse complement strand
GGGCGATAGACCGGATCGGATCCGAGTGGGACTTCATAGTGTCAACTCCTTCAGAAGACAACAGCCACGCCGGTGGCAGCGCGCCGGGCGAACAGTCATGAACGTCACCTGTCGAACAAGACTTTTATGCATCCGATCAAGCCTAATCCACATTGTCGGCACCAACAACAAAAAGAAACGTGACATAAGTCACATCCACCACATTCTCGGCGTGCCAAGTTGACGGGGCGGATGCAGCGAGCGGGATTACGGGATTACTTGTCTCGGAAGTTGATGAACTGCAGAGGGATTTTTAGGTCGGCTTCTTTGAGCGCAGCTATCACAGACTGCAAGTCATCACGCTTTTTGCCTTGCACACGCATTTCGTTGCCTCGTGCCGAGGATTGAATGCCCTTGAGACCAAGCCCCTTGATGAATTTGTTTATTTCTTTGGCTTTGTCTTGCGAGATCCCAGCCTGCAAACGAACCGTCTGGCGCACAGACCCACCAGAAGCTGGTTCCACGGCACCGTAATCAAGTGCTCGGAGGCTAACTTTGCGCCTCACTAGTTTCTCTTCCAGCACCTGACGCAGAGCCGCAAGCCGATCCTCGGATGACGAAGCCAACGCAATAACATCTTCACCCAACTCCACCGAAGAGCCAGTGTTCTTGAAGTCGTAACGCTGAGTCACCTCCCGAGACGCTTGATCAACAGCATTGCGCACTTCTTGACCGTCTAGTTCTGAAACAATATCAAATGTCGGCACCGTCAAACCGTACCAAAAAACGCGCCAATTGATAACCAGACTTCGCCAACTTGAGTCAATGATGCCCGAGACACGGTAAGATTTCTGGGCTGCGGGTCGGTGCCCGAGCGGCCAAAGGGAACGGGCTGTAAACCCGTCGGCATTGCCTTCGAAGGTTCAAATCCTTCCCGGCCCACCACAGCGATTAGGCCCGGCGCTTAGGCTCGGGCCTAATCTTGCGTACCTCCCCAGCGTACGGCATCGCTGGGGAACTACCCGAGCATGCGTTGCATGATGACCGCATCAAGCCACACACCAAACTTGCGGCCCACTTCACGTTGAACCCCCACTATTTCAAACCCACAAGCACGATGCAGCGACAAACTAGCTTCATGACCGTCGGCGATATGAGCCACGACACTATGAAACCCCCGTTTTCGTGCCATGTCAACGAGTTCTTCAAGCAACGCTCGCCCTACTCCAAGACCTCGCGTGGTTTCGTCAACGTAGACGCTGTTCTCCACAGTTGGTCGATACGCGGCCCGGCTGCGGTATGGGCTCAGACTAGCGAAACCAACCACCACACCATTAGTTTCTGCTACCAGAGCAGCGAACGCGCCTTGACGTTCGGCTATCCATCGACGCTGTTCGGTAAGGCTGCGAGGCTCGATATCAAATGTGTTTGTGGTATTTTCTACCTCATGGTTGTAGATGCGGCACAGTTCGTCCGCATCGGCAACAGTCGCTAAACGAAGTTTCATGACCGCTCAACGTGGATAAGTTACTAGCTTCACTGGGCTGACACGCGAATGGCACTAGCGGAAGTAGGTGGTGCAGTAGCTTCGGGTTTCACAGCTTGCTCCTCGCAAAGTCGGGCGTGTCAACTCAAGTATGTACGTTTGATGACACTGGCAATACTAGCTTAATCAAAGCCGCCGTTCTAACTGTGCAGCAGCGCAAAGAACTAAACCGACCTGCGGTTCAGATCAAAGCAACTAGTTAATGCAGCTAGGCGACGCAGTAATGGCGCTAGCAAGATACGGTCACAACCTGTGAGCAACAAGTGGTTCGAGACGGTGGCACAAGCACGCCAGCAAGCAAAAAAACGCCTCCCCAAATCTGTCTACGCGGCTCTCATCGGCGGCACCGAAGCGGGTGTGTCATTGCGCGACAATGTAAGCGCTTTTGAAGAACTCGGTTTGAGGCCGATAACCGCCGGACAAATAGCCGAACCCAAAATGGCCGTCACCGTCATGGGTCAACGCTGCGCCATGCCGGTGATCGTCTCCCCTACGGGTGTGCAGGCCGTACATCCTCAAGGCGAAGTGGCGCTGGCGCAAGCGGCAAATAGTCGAGGAACCCCGATCGGTCTCAGCGCTTTTAGCAGCAAACCAATCGAGGAGGTGGTAGCCGCGAACCCGCAAACGTTCTTTCAGGTCTATTGGGCTGGCGACCGTGATTTCATGCTGAAATGCCTAGAACGGGCGGCAAACGCTGGAGCCGCGGGGCTAATCGTCACTCTCGACTGGTCGTTCTCACATGGTCGAGACTGGGGCAGCCCGCACATCCCCCAATCGTTGACGGCAAAAGAAGTCCTTCCGCACAGCTTTGAAATCGTTACTAAGCTCCCTTGGTGCTGGTCTTGGCTACGGGCCGGCGCACTACCACGCCTCCAGGTCCCCAATTTCGCCGCCGCGGGTGAACCAGAACCGCGGTTCTTTGAGGCATATGGAACTTGGTTGAACACGCCACCACCGACTTGGGATGATGTTCGCTGGTTGCGCTCGCAATGGGAAGGACCATTCATGGTCAAAGGAATCAGCCGAGCGGACGAAGCCCGTCACGCAATAGCTGCGGGTGCCACCGCTATCTCAGTGTCGAACCACGGTGGCAACAACCTCGACAGTGCAGTTGCCCCGATCCGGGTGTTGCCGGAAATAGCTGATGCGGTCGGCGGGGAGGTAGAAATCCTGCTAGACGGTGGTGTTCGTCGGGGCAGCGATGTGGTGAAAGCCTGCGCTCTTGGTGCGGATGCAGTGCTAATCGGGCGTGCCTTGTTGTGGGGTCTCGCCGCCAACGGTGCGGTTGGCGTGGAGAACGTTCTAGATATTTTTCATACTGGTATCAAAGCGACTCTGCGTGGCATCGGCAAGGAGAATATTGCACAGGTGGGCGTGCAAGATGTGGTCGTACCGCCTGGTTTTTACCCTCCACCATGCGGCTAGGCTGCACCCGGTTACGCTGCACACGGTTACGCTGCAAACATGACCCTTCTCGGTGAGACAACATCTCCACAACTGGCCAACGCCGTAACCCAAAAGGGCCCTTTCACGTTGCTGATTCCTTTGGGATCAACCGAACAACACGGCCCGCATCTGCCGCTCGACACCGACACGCGCATCGCCGTTGCGGTCGCTCAGGGCATCGCCAAAAAGTGGCCGCAGCGCTCCGCCAGGCTCGTGGTAGCGGATCCGATTTGTATCAGCGCAGCAGACGAACATCGCGGTTTCGCGGGAACCCTCTCGGTGGGCACGAAAGTACTGTCGGAGATGCTCGTTGAAATAGTCTGCAACGCCGGCCCTGAGTTCGAACGGATCGTTGTCATCAATGGGCACGGCGGGAACGCCTATGCGTTGCGTGCCGCAACCGACACCTGCTCGGCTCGGCAACGGCCACTTGAGGTTTGGTCGCTTCGTCTTGACAACGCCGACGCCCACGCGGGTCGTGTCGAGACTTCACTCATGCTGGCAATAGCCCCCCAACTCGTGCGTCTTGATCTGGCTCAACCTGGTGCCCCCGAACCATTAACGGAACTGCTTCCCAAGATGATGGAAGGCGGTGTTGGCGCGGTCTCGGCGAACGGTGTTCTTGGTGACCCGAGAGGTGCCACCGCCGCCGCTGGCACTCGTCTTTTGGCTGACCTCATAGACGATGCCGTCAACCAACTCACGCAACCGCAGCGCCGCACCGAAAATCAAACCCAACCAGAGTACTCTGTCAACGACTAGCACGATCTAAGGATTGTGTGCTAGACAATACGCAACCGTTGCCCAACCCGAGGCGCAACATTAGCAACGAGAAGAGAAGCGTTATGAAAACCAGAGCGGCGATTCTTAGGGAGGTCAACACGCCTTGGAGCGTTGAAGAGATTGAACTTGAGGATCCGCAAGGAGGCGAAATTCTGGTTCGATCCCTCGCCTCAGGGATGTGTCATTCAGACGAACACGCCCACGACGGCAGCATACCCGCACCCTTACCAATCATCGGTGGGCATGAAGGAGCCGGCGAAGTGATTGCTATCGGCCCGAAAGTAACCGAGTTTGAAGTGGGTGACCATGTTTGCTGTTCGTTTATTGCTTCCTGCGGCAAATGCGCTTGGTGCGCGTCGGGTCAACAATACTTGTGCGACCTCGGCGCACACATTTTGGAACCGGGAATGATGGCGGGTGGTTACCGTCACCACAGCAGCCGAGGCGAAGCCTTATCACCCTTACTCAAATTAGGTACGTTCGCCGAGCACATGGTTATCAGTGTCGACTCGGCGATCAAAATCCCCAAAGAGATTCCTGTTGGCCCGGCTGCGCTAGTGAGTTGCGGTGTCGCCACTGGTTATGGCGCAGCGGTCAACCGAGCCGAGGTTAAACCCGGCGACACGGTAGTGATCGTGGGTTGCGGAGGCTTGGGCCACGCGGCGATTCAAGGGGCCGCGTTAGCAGGAGCCAGAAATGTGCTCGCAGTTGACCCCTCCGAATTCAAACAAGAAAGCGGCATAGCGTTTGGGGCCACTCATCGTGCTGGCGGCCTTGACGAGGCAAACGCGATTGTGCGCGACCTCACCGCCGGGGTGATGGCCGATAGCGTCATTTTGACGCCAGGTGTGCTAACTGGTGACTTGATCGCGCCGGCGCAGTTCCTTATCCGTAAAGGCGGTACCGTAGTTGCGGCTGCGGTAGCGCCGGCTATGCAAATGGATGTGCAACTCAATTTGTTTGAGTTTGCCATGATGAACAAACAACTCCGTGGTTGCCTGTTTGGCTCAAGCTCCCCTCGTCAAGCAGTTCCGCACCTTCTTGCGATGTATCAAGCGGGTCAGATCAAGCTTGACGAGATGATTACCAAGACCTACACACTTGATCAGGTCAATGAGGGTTACCAAGACATGCTTGACAACAAGAATGTGCGCGGCGTGATCCTTTTTGACTGACGCGGCGCGAGTAGAGTCACCATGGTCGACTTGGTTATGCCTTGAAGCCATCCACGGTGTCTCGTAGCGAAGAATTCCCACCTGCGGGCATTCGTTTGCGCCCCGGTAGCAACCTTTTGGTTTATGACCAGGGGCGTTTGCTGTTCGGCGGTGCGCCTTGGCGTGTGCTGCGCTTATCGGATACTGGCGCGAGAGTAGTTGCTTCGTGGCTAGGCGGAGAACCGCTAACCGATAACCCCAAGCACCGCTCGTTGGCCCGTCACCTGCTTGATGCAGGGATCGTGCATCCGCGTCTTGCGCCCATCAACGCGCCCAATATAAACCTTGAGGTGACGGTGGTGATACCTGTCTACAACGACGAGGCCGGCCTGACTCGTTGCTTGGAGTCGCTTCACGCCAATCCTGAACCCCAAGGAAGCACTGCGGCCACTGGTCCTCAGGTAATCGTGGTGGATGATGCTTCCGACAACGCTGCTGCCATAGCTGCGGTATGCGAAAAATACCAATCCAAGTTGCTGCGCTGCGCTCAAAACGTTGGCCCGGGCGCGGCCCGAAATGCAGCTTTGCCGCATGTGTACACAAACCTCGTTGCGTTCGTTGACGCTGACGTGGAAGTGTCGCCTGGCTGGATTTCACACCTCATTGGGCATTTCCAAGACCGCCGTGTGGTGGCGGTAGCCCCAAGAGTTCGATCCAGAAATGGTGACACCATGCTTGAACTTTACGAACACCACCATTCGCCGTTGGACCTTGGTGCCAACCCCGCTTTGGTCGCTTCAAATAGTTCTGTCTCCTACGTCCCGACTGCGGCTTTGGTAGCCCGAACCGATGCCATCTCAGCAATCAGCGGCTTCGACCCGGAATTGCGCTACGGCGAAGATGTTGACCTAGTGTGGCGACTCATCGACCAAGTTGGCGTGGTCCGTTATGACCCCTCAGTAGAGGTCACCCATCGCCCCCGCGAAAGTTGGAATGCTTTGCTGGCGCAGCGACACCATTACGGTTACTCGGCAGGCGCGCTCAGTGTCCGCCACGGTTCACGCCTCACACCGCTGCGCTGTTCAGTGTGGAGCGCTGCGGTTTGGGGCACAATCGCCACCGGTCATCTTCTGAGTGCCTGCCTAGTGACCGTTGCGTCAGCGATACCGCTCCAACGCAAACTTGCGCCACTGCTAGCTAAACCAAGAGGTATTTTTCTAGCACTGCGGATCATAGGAGCGACACATCTGCGAACTGGTTTCTGGTTTGCTCGCGCCCTGGCCCGCGTCTGGTGGCCTTTGGCTTTCGCCCTGTCGCTGATCCGTCCCCGCACACGCACACTGATCCTTACCGCGATGCTGACACCGCATTTGTTTGATTGGCTGAATGGTGCTCGGCCAATGGGCTTGCTGCGTTGCCTTGCGCTGCGTCTGCTTGACGACTTCGCCTACGGAAGCGGTATTTGGCGAGGTGCGCTGAGCGCCCGGCACCCCGCCGCGATTACCCCAATGATGCGGCGCAAATCCCGCCTAGCCAAAGCCTAAACCCACCAAATCAGCTATCAGCGATCAGGTATCAGCCATCAGCTATCAGCGGTTTTGGTTCACTCGCAAGAGATACGACTGAATCCAAGCCCACAACACGCCGAGCACACAAATCGCAGCGAAAGTAACTGGTGCCATGACTCCAGTTCCGAGGTGGTCGGCTAATGCCCCAACCAAATAAGGCAACAACACAAACCCCACCGACGAAGCACCAACTTGATAACCAACGGCTCGCGCGGCAAGTTCAGAACCGAGATAAACGGCCGTCCGCCCAATCACCAAAGGAAACATCGCCGCCAACGAAAACCCAATAAATGGCAAAGCGAAAGCCCCAACTGATGCTAAATCAACCCACAAAAAAGCTACCTCAATGACCGCGCTGCCTATCGCCAGCGCCATCACCCGCTCGGGTGAGAAACGATCGCCAATAGCCGCTAGCAAGAAACGCCCAACTGTCAAGCCACCCCAGAACGCTGAAACTAATGCTCCAGCAAGCACTTCGTCTAAACCACGACTTTCGGTTAGGAATGTATAACTCCACTGGCCAACGGTGACTTCAATACCTACATAAACAGAGAACCACACGATCAACAATGTCAGGATTTTCGTGCCCCCAATGTTCGCCCTCGCAGACGCAACTTCACCAGTAAGCGGTGCGCTATCAAAGCCGTCCTTAGTTCCCCAAAGCACCACCACCAAACCCAACACAAGCACGCCCACCACCACGAAAGGGCCTCTCCAGTTGTTGCTTCCAGCGACAAAAACGGTGGCCAGCAAAGGCCCTAGAACCGCACCCACGCCGTAGACCCCATGCAACAGACCCATTTGCCGGGGTTGTTGGGTCAAAGCCATCCAAGCGTTAATCGAGGCATCGCACAGCCCCCAACCAGCACCCATAATCAACACCCCAAACATCAACGCCCACCAATTTGAAGCCACCGCCACGCCCAGCAAACCAGCGACAACAACGAACGAAGCATTACGCACAACCAACCCCGTGCCGAAACGTTCCGACAACTTCGCCGAGCCGACGCTGCAAATCGTGTATCCCACAGCCATACAAGCGAGCAACCAACCGAAACTACTGTCGGTGCGTCCCAACTCGTTTCGCAAGGTCGGCCACACCGTGCCGAACACCCCATCGGGTAAACCCAAAGCGAAATACACTGCGAAGCTCACTAACACCGCGCGGCGCATCAACTTGCGGGAAAAAACTGGGCCTTCAGAAGATTGACCGTCCATAACAAATAGCAAGACTACGGCACAAACACTATAAAAAGGTTGGTTCGGTAGCTTTCGCGTGGCATCATAATCAACGCCTCAGCTCGCGGGTTGCAGGCTCCCTTAGCTCAGTAGGCAGAGCGTCTCCATGGTAAGGAGAAGGTCGTCAGTTCGATTCTGACAGGGAGCTCATTTAACCGAAATTCGTTCGGCCTCGGCGACGTAGCTCAGTAGGTAAGAGCGCTCGACTCATAATCGAGAGGTCGACAGTTCAAATCTGTCCGTCGCTACCAGCACCGCAACAAAACACACAACAGGGAAAAGAAACCATGGGCAAGGTCAGCGCCAACAGACCCAAACAGCCGAAACTGCGGCTTGTTGAAGGTGCTGCAGGTAACGGTGCTGCAGGTAACTCTGTGCAACCCACGAGGTCTAAACTACGCACCGCCGCAACAGATGATCTGTTAACTTGGGCGCAATCTGGTACACGCCTAGCGTTCGATGAGTTGGTGCGCCGCACCCATGGCGATGCCTACGGGTTGGCTTTAAGACTTACTGGCAATACTGAAGACGCAAGAGATGTGGTTCAAGATGCTTACCTGCGAGCCTACAAAGGCCTCAAAAACTTCCGAAGGGACGCCAACTTCCGCACTTGGCTATACCGAATCGTGGCTAACTGTGCATACACTCAGGCCACCAAAAATCGCCGTCACCGCCATGTTGAACTGCATGATGACGTGCTGGTCGTGGAAACTCGACCCGACAACGACCCCGCCGTTCGAGGCGATATCATAGCTTTGCGAGACGAGTTAGAGGCCGCAGTGCAAGCACTTCCAGAGCGCCTCAGGGCGGTGGTCGTGTTGAGAGATGTTTACGACCTGCCACACGAAGCCATAGCTGCCGAACTGGGCATTTCGGTTAGCGCCACCAAAGTACGCTTGCATCGCGCCCGCCGTAGGTTACGTGAGCAGGTGTTGGGCAAGCCCAGCGAAACCAACCAAAGCACCCCGAACCACGGAGCACACCCTCATGCAATATGACACGGAGCACACCCTCATGCAATATGAATTGAAACGGATCGCAACGCCGGGTTCAAGCAAGCTCACATGCAGTGCTGTAGATGAGCAACTGGTGTGCACACGGGAGTCTTTGCTCACTTTGCCGGCCCGTGTGCATCTACGAGAGTGCCTTCGTTGTCAAGCCGAGTTCGCCACCTACCGCCGTTTGCGTGCCATGTTGGGATCGTTAGCAAAAACTCCAGGGCGTATTGACCCAACCATGGAAGCCGAAATACTTCAACTACTTGACGAAGCGGCGCAGCGCAGCAATGGATCTTTGCGGAGCATCGCTAAGACTGCCGCCGCCTCCGCTGCGGCCATCGGCGGTATCGCCGCCACCGCCACAGTTATCGTCTTATCGAAACGGCAACGGCGGGTGCCGCGCCTGGCTATCTGAACCTTGCCTATCTGAACCTTGCAAAATTACCGGCCCGAAAATGGCGTAACGCTGGTAACCTAGTGGCGCGTTCTCAGGGGCGTGGCTCAATTGGTAGAGCACCGGTCTCCAAAACCGGCGGTTGCAGGTTCGAGTCCTGCCGCCCCTGCGTGGTCTAGCCGCAACCCTGCGGCCTCGTCAAACCCAATAACTAAGGACTTCAATTTATGGCGATGAACCGACAACAAAAACGCATGTTGCAGAAGCAAGGTGAGGTTGATGGCGAAGGTGAGCCGATACGCTCGCCGCGCAAACAACCAAGCGCTGGTGCCCCTCAGGAACGAACCGGCTTTGTTCAGTTCTTGCGTGAGGTTCGCAACGAATTGCGTAAGGTTGCGTGGCCGTCTCGTTCAGAAACTGTCAACTATTCGATTGTGGTTCTTGTCACTGTGATTATCCTGGGTGCCTTGATTTATGGGCTGGATTGGATGTTTTCTGTGCTTATCCTTGATCTGTTCGAAAGCTGAGTCGATAACCGAGTTGCTATGTCTGACCAAATCTCAACACCAAGTGAAATAACCACCGAACCCGAAGTGCTCACCGAAGACGACCTTCTGGTACCTCAAAGCAACCCTGTCGCCACCCCTGATGCGGTAACTGATGATCTAGGTGACGATCTAGGTGTTGATGCTGAGTACGTGTCGCCTTATGATCGCCCGGGTCGTTGGTTCGTGCTCCACACGCAGTCCGGCTACGAAAAAAAGGTTAAACAAAACCTGCAAGCTCGGATCGCCTCGATGCACATGGAGGAACGTATTTACGAGGTGGTGATTCCCACCCGTGAAACCCCCGAGTTCAAAAACGGTAAGAAAGTGATCACCGAGAAAAAATTGTTTCCGGGTTATTTGCTGTGCCGCACGCACCTTGATGACGATGCTTGGTTTGTGATTCGTAACACCCCTGGCGTTACTGGATTCGTGAGCCAGGGTGGCAACCCATCACCTATGCGTCGCAAGGATGTTGAGAGCTTTCTAGGCGCTGAAGCCGACCGCAATCAAGAAGCCGTAAAACGGTCTAAACCTTTGTTCGAGTATGGTATGGGTGAGACGGTGCGGGTACGCGAAGGCCCCTTCGCAGACTTCTCCGGGGAGATCATAGAGATCAACGAAGACCAACTGCGGGTCAAGGTCTTGGTCAACATTTTTGGCCGAGAAACACCCGTTGAACTTGAGTTCGCGCAAGTCGCGCGTCTCTAGAAATCGCTCAACTAAATCAGAATCCGACCACACTAAATCCATAAATCCATTACACCTATCAATACCAATTGAGGAAATCTCATGGCTAAAAAGCAGGTTGCTGCTGTTGTGAAAATCCAAATACCCGCTGGCCAGGCAACGCCCGCGCCCCCTGTTGGCACGGCGCTTGGGCCTCATGGCGTGGCCATCATGGACTTCTGTCGTGATTACAACGCCAGCACCGAAGACCGCCGCGGGCAAATTATCCCCGCAGAAATCACCGTCTACGAAGACCGCACGTTCTCCTTCGTGCTGAAGACCCCACCAACTACCTATCTGATCAAGAAGGCCGCCGGGGTTGAGTCTGCTGCTGCAAATAGCGGGCGGGAGACGGCCGGTTCGATAACCGACGCGCAAGTCACTGAAATAGCCGAGATAAAGATGCCCGACCTTAATGCGATCAACCTTGAAGGAGCAAAATTGCAGGTCGCTGGCACTGCCCGTTCCATGGGCATCGAAGTTTCTGCATAGATTTTTCCAACCAAATGCTCGCGCCGGCAGACCTCACCGGGCGGCAAATCCAAAGAGGGAGCCATAATGGCGATAAGTAAGCAATACCGTGACAACACCAAAAGGTTCGACAGCAACTATCCGCATTCGGACAACGATGCGATATCAATACTCGTTTCGTTCGGCAAGAAAAAGTTTGATGAGAGCGTTGATGTGGTCTTTCGGTTAGGTGTTGATCCCCGCAAAGCCGACCAGATGGTGCGCGGCACCGTGGCTTTACCAGCCGGCACTGGTAAAGATGTGCGTGTAGCGGTGTTTGCACAAGGCGAAGCAGCCATCGCAGCACGTGATGCCGGTGCCGAGCGTGTCGGTGACGAAGATTTGATCACCGAGGTCCAAAACGGCAAAACCGACTTTGATGTGGCAATCTCCACCCCCGACATGATGTCTAAGGTCGGTCAACTAGGGCGTATTCTTGGCCCACGGGGCTTGATGCCTAATCCCAAAACCGGTACCGTCACCGCCGACGTGGTGAAAGCTGTCAACGATTTCAAGGGCGGTATGGTGGAGTATCGCACCGACCGTTTTGGAAACGTTCATGTGCCAATCGGCAAGGCATCTTTCAGCGAGGAGGCATTGTTGAACAACCTGCGTGCGCTTACCGCGGAGCTTTACCGAGCAAAACCCGCCCCCGCCAAAGGCAAATACATCCGCAAGATCGTTGTGTCTACAACGATGGGGCCGGGCATTCGGATTGACCCCGCTTTGGTGGGCACATAGGTCAAATCAGCCACCCAAAACAAGTGCGCGCTTGTCGAGGGCTACCGATCCTTGAGGATCGCAACGAGTCGACGAGATGAGAAGGTGCGAGTGGTCGCAATGCTGATCGCCAGGAGGACCCCCGCTATGGCGAGTGCCTCTGAGATACGCAAGCGGCGCAGCGCAGCGTCCCACTCGGAGCCTGTCAGTAGAAAGCTGACAGAGAAGCCGAGGCTTGTCGCTGCTGCAATGACGCAACTGCGTTCGACCGCTCGGACCACGAGAAGCGCGACGCGTCCGACACCAAGTGCACGGTAGAGAGCGGTCTCTGCTCTTCGTGACCAGTCAATGACCCAATAGAGGCCGAGCGCGAGCAGGACACTCGCCATCCAACCGTACCGTGAAATTCTGGTTTCGTAAGCATCCTCAAGTGTTGTCGAGGCGGGGGACAGTTCGGAGATGTTGACGGTGTCGCCGCCGAGCACTGTACGTAGAAGATCCCGGTCCGCTGGACGGACATTGCGCCCGAAATCGACCCAGCAACTGCTGACGCGGCCAGGCGCTCCCCCGTCTGCCAGAAGCAATGAGAAGGCAAATCCTTCGCTGCGAGGGCCGGTAACGACGGTGCTGACAATAGTCGGATCTCGGGTTCCTGCGGTGGGGCTTAGCAAATCCCTGGCTTGAAGACCGAGTTGGACCGATACAAGCTCACCGAGTACCGCCTGTTCTTGGCGGCCCAAGTCCGTCCAAGTGGACAGCCCGATCATTGCCGGGAGATCGCCACCGATTAGCACTTGCCCAATCTCAAGATCTGGCAAGGTCTTTGAACGAAACGTTCCAGCTTGCCGCTCCCAGCCAACCCCCAATACACCACTTAGCCGGTAAGCCGACCGGCACATGTCGACGGTCAACCCGCCGTCGGGTCCGGGCGTGGCTTTGGCGATGGTCGTTCCGTTGGCCAGATTGGAGGTTCGCTCGCTGAGGACACCGCTAGCGGCATGGTGTTCCTGAACTATTGAGACAGCTACCAACCCCGCGACTAGGAGTACTTCTGCACATACCAACCAACAAGAGGCCCTCATGGCAGCGAGACCTTCTTGAAGAGATGGAAACGCCCGGCGTGCTTTGCTCACTGCGACTCTTCGATTTGCAGCCGACCCTTGTGCATCTCAACGACACGGTGACATGCCTGAGCGAGAGCGAGATCGTGTGTTGCCACAACGACAGTCGCACCGGTTGATGAAACCTGCCGAAGTAACGAGGCGACGTGTCTTGAGTTTTCCTCGTCCAGTCCACCCGTTGGTTCGTCGGCCAGAATCAGCTTTGGGCGCGCAGCGATCGAGCGGGCCACACACATCCGTTGGAGTTCTCCGCCTGAGAGCTCTCGAGCCTCCGAATGCAGCCGGCCTGACAAACCGACGTCAGTCAACGCACGTTCTGAGAGTTCCTGGGACTCAGCGTGTGAGAATCCGGCTGCAAGAGATCCCAGAGCCACATTGTCCAAGACAGTGCGTCTCGGAAAGGAGTTGCTCTGTTGCAGCACCCAGCCAATGGCCCCGGGCCTGAGCTGCGACATTCTGGTGACTTCCTGCCCGTCGATCCTGACAGACCCTGAGTCGGCCCTAAGCAGCAGACCGCATACGGAAAGTAGCGTGGTCTTGCCAGATCCTGATGGCCCGAGCACCGCTACCGTCTCACCGGCCTGCACTTCGAGCGATGCTCCCGACAGTACCTGTCGGCCGCCGAACGACATGTGGAGGTCAGTTGATTCTAGGAGCACCCGACACCCGGCAGCGCAACTCGAGGATTCACGACAACCGGTTCGGACTCTCGGATCTTTCCAGTTGCCATCTCGGCCTGGTTGCCGCTGCTGCTCACAACTTCGACAGTCCGAACCACGTTACGGTCGGGTGACGCTCCAATGAGGACGCATGTTGCCCCGGAGACTCCAGTTATCACGGCGCTCGCCGGTAACGTGACCAGATGAACCGGGGTCCGTAATCTTAGCGCTCCCCGTAAAGCCATTTGGTCATCGACTAGTGCGGCATCGAGGAATTCGGGAGCCTCAATCACGACCATTCCGTCGACCACGACTGCGGCGAGTTCGACATCGCCGAGCTGCAGCGTGCGCGGCAACCCATCATTGCGTAGCACCGGCTGTCCGTCTGCACCGAGTATTCTTGCATCAACTACAGACTGGGTACTGCTGAGAAGTGTGGAGCCCGCAGGTGGCGGCGGCGAACCCACGCTGAACCAGATGTCGGAGACGACGATGCTGAACTCCGGCATCCAGAGGAACCAATCACTGTGCATGTCTGGGGTCGAACTGCTGTAGCCCAAGTCTAGGCTAAGCTGGCGAACCGCGGCTGCTGTGGCCTGTCCGTATTGTCCCTCGGGTTCCTCACCGTCGAGATCTAGAACACCTTTCTTGAGAAGGAACGCCTGTAACGCCGCGACATCCTCACCCATGTCGCCCAAACTGAGGTCGCGCCAAAACGGCACAGAACTCTTGATCGCGAGGCGATCGATTCCATCAATCTGCAGCACACGGTCCCCATGAGCTATCTCATCACCGGCACTCACGTACGACGCTGACACCACACCACCGTGGAACGGGCTTGTGATCACCTTAGGCTCGGCGAGCGCCACATGTACGCTAACAGCGAGAGGGTCGTGGTGCTCGCGCGTCTGGGCGAGCACTGTCTGCAACGACTCCTGCTCAAGGGGCTTCAACCTCGCGTCATTCCTGAAGTAGACCGCAGCGGCCGCCGCAGCTATCGGCAACCCAACAAGAAAAAACAGCAGGGCGAACGCCCGAATTTGTCGCACCGACCGACTACATCAACCCTGAGACTTTGAGGCTTCGTCAAAACAAGCATAGTAGTCGGTCGGTGCCTGTCTCAGCCAGATAGACAATGTTGCCGGGTCGCTGTCCTCGACGGGGTAACCGCGGACGCGGAGACACTCAGCTACCGAGGCGTAAAGTTGGGCTTCAGTGTCGGGGTTCGGGGCGAAATTGTCTGCAAACCTCAACTCCACCTTGTCAAGGTAATTCTCACTACACGACGTACCCGACTCCCCTTCAAGAACTTCTCCGACGTTGACCACATCGCTTGTAAACCTGTAGGTATACGCGCCTTGCGACTGATCGAAATGGGCCTCGGTCGTCACACCGAGTTCGCCTAAACAGTCCACATAGGAGGCAACCGCGAACTCCATCTCACCGCTCGTGACCTCGTCATCTTCAAGAATAGCCGATTGAAAGTCACTCGTTGCGTTCAACTCCTCGCTCAACATTGAATCACTGCACGCAAACGCAATAACGGCCACCGCAGCAACCAGCATGAACATTTTCATCCTAGGGGTCCTGCTTGAGTCTCAGACACAACCTCTCAGTCGTCCACCCACCCAGAGTATTGGACCCAGTCGTGTTCCCAAGTCGTGACCTGACCTTTGCCTTGCCGGTCGCCCGAGTTCGAGTCGACAGCAATTGCGTAGGATTTCGTAGTGGGACCCGAACGAACCATAGAAGATCCATCTGCCTTCCGAAGCCAAGCAGTCACATGACGACACCCGCCGTTGAGATCTGTTGTCCTCGCTTCCTTGATATCAATACGTAGAACTGTTCTGAGATAGAACGAACTGCGGTCCACAGAAAGGCTCCAGTCGCAGCCGTCATAGCTTAGGTAGTTCGTGCTGGCTGCTGCGAGTCCCAGGAAATTACCCAGCGAAAGAATAACGATCACGAAGATCGCTGTGAGTTTCTGTAATAATTTTGAACACCATGGACTTGACATATTGATCTCCATTCAGTTAGTTGACACGAAGACTACACGTATTTGACGTGAAGAGCAACTCGCGGTTCTCTGGTGCTACGCGTATTAGCGTCTCTTCGCGCTTCAGGGTGGAGTGAGGGTGTTGAGCAGCGTCCAGTTTGGTTTGCCCGCGGTGAGCAGACTCCAGCGTTTGCTGTCTACGTGTTCGCTGAGGCTTTCATGCGCTGAGATCAACAGTCGCCGCACCCGGTAGAGGGTCGGCATCCACCGAGAAGGGTCGCCACGGATTCGTGATCAACGCTTACCTGTTAGCCACCTGCTCAATTCCTCCAGTATAGCTGGAACGAGCGTGGATGGCTCAAGTTCAGGCAGGTTTTGAACCGTTCTGGGATCTTCTGATACGTCCGCTATGACATGATCGACAGTTCCGAAGCGAGTGAAAAATTTTTTGCGGCAAGTTTGCGTAAATTGGATTTACTGCGATAACCTCTACGACACAACTAAACGATTTGATCACCACAGACCTCCGGTGCATTTAGCGACATCAACCGCGCTGAGTACTAATGGGTATTGCCCGCCGGACGAGGAGAGAAATGCAAAACCCAAGGCCCGAAAAAGTTGCTGTTGTCAACGAACTGAAGCAACGCTTCGCAGAATCCGAAGGAACGATCCTCACCGAATATAGAGGTCTTGATGTTGCCGCTATGGCCGAACTGCGTAACGCGCTGCGCGCAGTCGGCGGTGAATACAAGATCTACAAAAATACCTTAGTGAGGTTGGCTGCGCGAGATTGTGAGCTAGAACTTGAGGCTTTGCTTGTTGGCCCAACGGCACTGGCCTTTGTTAGTCAGCGTGCTGATGGTTGTGCCGGTGATGTGGCTGCGGTTGCTAAGGCGCTACGTGATTTCGCTAAAAACAACGCCGAGTTAGTTATCAAAGGCGGTGTTCTCAACGACCAAACGTTGACCTCCGAGCACGTCAAAGCCCTCGCCACATTACCCCCACGTGAGGTTTTGTTGGCGCAGTTGGCAGGCGCATTTGCGGCACCAACAACTAAATTCGCCAGGCTGCTTGCGGCGCTGCCACAGAACTTCGCTTACGCTTTGAACGCGCTTATCAAAAAACAGCAATCCACCCAAGCCACATCCACCCAAGCCACATCCACCCAAGCCACATCCAACCAGACACAATCCAACCAAACAGAGGAGGCCTGATATGGCAACCAAACAACTTACCAATGAAGATATCCTTGATGCCATCGGCGAAAAGACCGTCCTAGAACTCAGCGAACTGCTCTCCGCCTTCGAGGAGAAGTTTGGGGTTAGCGCTGCTGCGCCAGTGATGGCGGCGGCTGCCGCCCCAGCGAGCGACACCGACGGAGCAGACGAACCCGAAGAGCAAACCGAGTTTGATGTGCTACTGACCGCTGTCGGCGAAAAGAAAATTCAGGTCATCAAAGAGGTGCGGTCACTTACCTCGTTGGGCCTCAAAGAAGCCAAAGAGTTAGTTGACAACGCCCCCAACAAGGTCTTGGAAGGCATCGCTGTGGCAGAAGCCGAGAAAGCCAAAGAAGCACTCGAAGCCGTTGGCGCCACAATTGAACTGCAATAAGCGGTCAAGAAAAATACATTTTTTGTTAACTAAGTTGTTGCTGCGCGCTCAAAACGCTAGCGTGTGGATTAGCGTGGCCTCTTTGGTGCCTGATCCGATCCACTTCCTATCGTTTTATCGCGCCCCTGCGGCCGCGCGCAGTTTTCGTTAACGGGCAACACAGGAGCACTGGTGACAACACGCGCCGAACCACGTGAACGCTACTCATTTGGAAATCTCAAAGAAGTTCTTGAATTGCCAAATTTGATTGCTGTTCAGCGAGAATCGTTTGATTGGCTACTCAAAGAAGGGCTTGCACAGACCTTCCGAGACATAAGCCCCATACACGACTTCGCGGAAACTCTACAACTCGAACTTGAGTTTGATCCCGAAGACGAAGACTTATGCCCACCACCGAAGTTCTCGGTTAGTGAATGCAAAGAAAAGGACATGACCTACAGCGCGCCATTCTTCGTGCGCGCCCGGTTTATGAATGCCAACACCGGCGAGATAAAAGAACAGACAGTCTTCATGGGAGATTTCCCGATGATGACAGACAAAGGCACCTTCGTTATCAACGGCACCGAGCGCGTCGTGGTTTCACAACTCGTGCGCTCGCCCGGAGTTATTTTCCAACCCGGCGAACGCTACCGTCTGCGCAACCGCAACAAACACCAAATCGTCACCGGCACGATTCACCCGTATCGCGGTGAGTGGGTCGAGTTTGATGTCGAACAAAAACCCGGCAAGGACACCACCGCCGGGGCACGAGTGGCCCGCAAACGGCGCATCTCATTGTTCACACTCCTGCGTGCCTTAGGCTACGACGAAGAAAACCACCCAGGCTTCCTAGACCGCCTAGTGGAACATTTTTATCTGCTTGAAGGCCAATGGGAAAGAGATAAAGAAATAGCCCCAAGTCGCGAAGAATCTCTACTCGAAATCTACAAACGAGCACGCCCCGGAGAACCACACACAATCGAGACCGCTCGCAACTATTTCCGGACTTCGTTCTTTGATCCCCGTCGCTACGACCTATCCCGAGTAGGCCGCTACAAGCTCAACCGCAAATTAGGCCCCGAACTAGACTTCCTCGAAAGCCAGTTCAACCTAGAATTAGACCGACCCGAAGCCGATCAATCCGTCTTGGCGCAAGCCGAAATGCTGGCCGCCACCACATACCTACTCAACTTGGCTCACGCCACACCGGGCTACCGCCTAGATGACCAAGACCATTTCGCCAACCGCCGTATCCGCAGTGTTGGGGAGTTGATCCAAAATCAGGTGCGTATTGGTTTGTCACGCATGGAGAGAGTGGTGCGGGAGCGGATGACCACTCAAGATGTTGAAGCGATCGCCCCACAAACGCTTATCAACATCCGCCCCGTTGTGGCAGCCATCAAAGAGTTCTTCGGCACTTCGCAACTTTCTCAGTTCATGGATCAGGTCAACCCGCTTTCAGGGCTTACTCACCGCCGCCGCCTCTCCGCGCTCGGGCCCGGTGGGTTGTCTCGAGAGCGAGCCGGTTTTGAGGTGCGAGATGTCCACTTCTCTCATTACGGGCGAATGTGCCCCATTGAAACACCTGAAGGCCCCAACATTGGCCTTATTGGTGGTTTGGCATCTTATGCACGCGTCAACCCGTTCGGTTTTATCGAATCGCCTTATCGGGTGGTGAAGGACGGCAAGGTCACCGATGAAATTGTTTACCTCGCAGCCGACGAAGAAGAACAGTTCGTGGTTGCTCAGGCCAACGCCCCGATCGACAAGAATGGCAAGTTCATCAACAACCGAGTGCTGGTGAGGCGTTCCCCTCAAGCTGTGTCTCTGAATGAACTGCGCGCCCAACTTGACGAAGATGTGTTCTTTGGGGCAACCACCGAAATTTCCTCGGTGCCACCCACCGAAGTGCAGATGATGGACGTTTCTCCAAAGCAAATCATCTCAGTTGCCACCGCGCTCATCCCCTTCCTTGAGCACGACGATGCCAACCGGGCCCTCATGGGTGCCAACATGCAACGCCAAGCCGTGCCTTTGGTGCGAACCGAAGCTCCCTATATCGGCACTGGCGTTGAGACTGCTTGCGCCACCGACGCTGGCGACATGGTTCTCGCCGAAGATGACGGCACAGTGTTCGAACTAGACTCCGAAAACTTGATTGTCGATTACCGCAAACTTGGGCGCAAGCACATTCGTCTCAAGCGTTTCGAACGCTCCAATCAAGACTCATGCATTACCCAAAAACCGCGGGTAGCCCCAGGAGACAAAGTTACCGCGGGTCAGTTGCTCGCCGATGGCCCTTCAACAGATAACGGCGAACTCGCGCTCGGTAAAAACTTGTTTGTGGCTTTTATGCCGTGGGAAGGTTTCAACTTTGAAGATGCCATAATTTTGTCGGAGCGTCTAGTCAAAGACGATGTGCTGACCTCGGTGCATATCCACGAATACGAAATTGATGCCCGCGACACCAAACTCGGAGCTGAAGAAATCACTCGGGACATACCGAATCTCGGCGATGAGATCCTCGGCGACCTAGATGATCGGGGGATTATTCGTATCGGTGCCGAAGTGGGGCCGGGGGATGTGCTGGTGGGTAAGGTAACGCCCAAGGGTGAAACTGAGCTCACCCCCGAAGAGCGCTTGCTGAGAGCCATCTTCGGCGAGAAAGCTCGGGAAGTTCGCGACACCTCTTTGAAGGTCCCCCACGGTGAAAGCGGCAAAGTGATCGACATTAAGGCGTTCAACCGAGATGATGCTGAACTGCCGCCCGGCGTCAATCAGTTGGTGCGTGTCTACGTGGCGCAGAAACGCAAGATCAGCGTTGGCGACAAACTCGCTGGTCGGCACGGCAACAAAGGTGTGATTTCGAAGATCCTGCCGATTGAAGACATGCCGTTCAATGCCGATGGGCAACATGTTGACATCATCTTGAACCCGCTCGGTGTGCCTTCGCGAATGAACGTCGGCCAGGTACTTGAAGCCCACCTCGGTTATTGCGCCCGCTGGGGTTGGGAAGCCGACGGCAAAGCGGTGGGGGTGCAAGCCCCGCGGGGAACTGAGAGAAAAACTCGCCCCACTACCAAACCCGCCACATTCGTGGCAACGCCCGTGTTTGACGGTGCCAAATGGGATGAAAAAGAACTCGCCGGCGACAAACCAGTCATCGTCGACATTTTGAGCAACCTGCAACCCGAGAGCCACGACCACAAGAACCGTTTGATCGGCACCGACGGCAAGCAGGTGCTCTACAACGGACGCACTGGAGAGCCCTACGACAACCCGATAGTCACCGGCCACGTCTACATCTTGAAACTGTCGCACCTCGTAGACGACAAAGTCCACGCACGCTCCACTGGCCCGTATTCCATGATTACCCAACAGCCGCTCGGCGGTAAGGCTCAGTTCGGCGGCCAGCGATTTGGGGAAATGGAAGTATGGGCTTTGGAAGCGTACGGCGCTGCCTACTGTTTGCAGGAATTGCTAACCATCAAATCAGATGACGTGTTGGGTCGGGTGCGGGTATATGAAGCCATTGTCAAGGGCGAGAACATCCCCGAGCCGGGCATCCCCGAATCCTTCAAGGTGCTAATCAAAGAAATGCAAGCTTTGTGCATCAATGTGGAGGTGCTTTCTAGGGAAGGCCAAGAGATTGAGATGCAAGAACTTGACGAAGAAACCTTCAGAACCGTTGAAGAATTAGGGATTGACTTGCAACGCCCCGAGCGGGGTTCCGATGAAGAAGACGCAGCCCGTGCTGCTGCTCGTGCGGCTCGCGGTTAAGCGGGCGGACTAGAAAGCTGAGAGGACAACCATGCTTGATGTCAACGAATTCTCCAACTTGAAAATTGGGCTCGCCACAGCCGAAAGCATTCGCACTTGGTCTAATGGCGAAGTCAAAAAACCAGAAACCATCAACTACCGCACGCTCAAACCCGAAAAAGACGGGCTTTTTTGCGAGAAGATATTTGGCCCGGTGAAAGACTGGGAATGCTCCTGCGGCAAATACAAGCGGGTGCGTTTCAAGGGGATTATTTGCGAACGCTGCGGTGTTGAAGTCACCCGTTCTAAAGTGCGCCGCGAGCGTATGGGTCACCTTGAACTTGCCGCCCCAGCCGTACACATTTGGTATCTGCGTGGCACTCGTTCTTGGCTTGCGTATTTGCTGATGGGGACTCAACCTCGTGAAGAATTGAAAGCTAAGCAACTTGAAAAGGTGATTTATTTCGCTGCGAACCTGGTGGTTTCCGTTGACGAAGAACGCCGCGACGCAGACCGTGCAGAACTTGAAGCCGATGTGGTTGCTGAACGGGCCGCCATCGTTGCGGAGTTGGACGCGGAGCTTGACAGCCGTAACGAGGCCCTTGAGCATGAGCTAGCCGAGCTTGAAAAAAACCAAGCGAAAGACTCTGAGTTGAAAGCTCTGCAGCGTACCGCAGACCGTGACCTCGCTTCGATTCGTGAAGAATACGAGACCGAATTAGACACTCTCGACCGAGCGTGGGAAGAGTTCACTGGTCTGTTCGCCAGGCAGATCGTTGAGAACGAGTTGTTGTGGCGGGAGATGCAGGATCGTTGGGGAGAGTATTTTGAGGGTGGAATGGGGGCGAGCGCTATCGCCAACCTTGTAGAAACTCTTGATTTCGATGAGGAAGAGGAAACCCTACGCGAGCAGATCAACCCGCTTGAGGGCCAGCGTGCGCTTTCGGCGCAACGTCGGCAGAAAGCCATTAAGCGACTGAAGATTTTGGCTGCTTTTAACCGCCGAGACGAATATGGTCGCCGAGTGAATAATCCTCGGGCGATGATCTTAGATGCCGTTCCGGTTATTCCGCCGGAGTTGCGTCCGATGGTTCAGTTGGATGGTGGACGTTTCGCTACCTCGGATCTAAACGATCTGTATCGCCGTGTCATCAACCGCAATAACCGGCTTAAGCGTCTGCTAGATATTGGTGCGCCAGATATCATTATCAATAACGAGAAGCGGATGCTGCAAGAAGCTGTTGATGCCTTGTTCGACAATGGTCGGCGTGGACGCCCCGTCACTGGCCCGGGTAATCGTCCTTTGAAATCCCTTTCAGATATGTTGAAAGGCAAGCAGGGTCGGTTCCGTCAGAATTTGTTGGGTAAGCGGGTTGACTATTCGGGGCGGTCGGTCATCGTGGTTGGCCCAACGCTGAAGTTTCATCAGTGTGGCCTGCCTAAGATCATGGCGCTTGAACTGTTTAAGCCGTTTGTGATGAAGAAACTTGTGGATGTTGAGTTGGCTCCGAATATCAAGTCGGCTAAGCGTATGGTTGAGCGCCGCAATCCGGCGGTTTGGGATGTGTTGGAAGATGCTATCCGGGAGCATCCAGTGCTTTTGAACCGCGCTCCAACGCTGCACCGCTTGGGTATTCAGGCTTTTGAGCCGGTGCTAGTGGAAGGTAAAGCAATTCGTTTGCATCCGTTGGTTTGCGCGGCTTTCAACGCCGACTTCGACGGAGACCAGATGGCAGTCCATTTGCCGTTGTCAGTTGAAGCGCAAGCTGAAGCTCGGGTGCTGATGTTGAGCGCCAATAATGTGTTGAGTCCGTCTAACGGGCGTCCTTTGGTCACGCCTACTCAAGACATGATTATTGGTGCGTTTTACCTGACTGA
This sequence comes from Acidimicrobiia bacterium, assembly GCA_024421095.1. Taxonomy (GTDB): domain Bacteria; phylum Actinomycetota; class Acidimicrobiia; order Acidimicrobiales; family Aldehydirespiratoraceae; genus VXYK01. Next base: position 7,384 of record JAHQYM010000022.1, on the reverse strand, counting down.
GAGAGTTGCTGATGCACACGGTGCGGGTCGTGTATTTCGGGATGCGCGTGAGGTGCGCAGCGCCTATGAGTGTGGCGATGTGGCTGTGCATGCACCGATTCAGTTCCGCATTCCAGATCTCCGGGTTAGCGCTGCGGGTGAGCCGCCGCAATACCAACCAACCACCGTTGGGCGGGTTTTCTTCAACGAATCCTTGCCGGGTTCTTACCCGTATATCAACGCCAAGGTTGACCGCAAACTCATGGGGAAGATCGTTGATGATCTAGCTCGTGGCTACGACCACCAAACTGTGGCGACCAGCCTTGATGCTATCAAGGACGTTTGTTTCGATTACGCCACGCGGTCGGGTTTGACCATCTCAATTGAAGATGTGGCCACGCCTAGCGAGAAGGCGAAGATCTTGGACGAACACGAGAAGAAGGCGGACACGATCGAGAAGCAGTTCCGCCGTGGTGTGATTACCGACGGTGAACGGCGCCAGATGGAGGTTGAGTTGTGGTCTCGTGCCACCGCCGAAGTCACCGAACGCATGAAAAATCGTCTTGAATCCGATGATTTCAACCCGGTCAACATGATGGTTGCGTCTGGTGCTCGGGGCAACATAACTCAGGTGCGTCAGATTGCTGGTATGCGTGGGTTAGTCGCCAATCCTCGCGGGGATATGATCCCCCGCCCGATCAAAAGCAATTTCCGCGAGGGTTTGAAGGTGTTGGAGTATTTCATTGCCACCCCCGGTGCTCGTAAAGGTTTGGTTGACACTGCTTTACGTACCGCCGATTCTGGTTATCTCACTCGCCGGCTTGTGGATGTGGCACAGGAGTTGATCATCAACGACGAAGATCCGTTTGAGCGGCCCGGTGCGGTGCGTGGTATTTGGCTTGAAGATATTCGTCCTGATACCCCGGATAAGCTCTCGCATTTAGAGACCCGACTTTTCGGCCGTGTCTTGGCTGATAATGTGTCTTTGGCGGACGGTTCGGTGATGGAACGTGGCACGATGGTTGGCGAAACCGAACTGGCTACGTTGCGCGATGATCCTGCGGTGACGCGGGTGCGTGTGTTGTCGCCGCTAACTGACGATTCTGCCAACGGCATTTCGGCGAAGGCTTATGGGATGTCGCTCGCCACTGGTCAGATGATTGAACTTGGTGAAGCTGTCGGGGTGATCGCTGCTCAGTCGATTGGTGAACCGGGCACGCAGTTGACGATGCGCACATTCCATACTGGTGGTGTTGCTGGCGCGCAAGACATTGCTGGTGGTTTGCCGCGCGTTGTTGAGTTGTTTGAGGCTCGCACTCCTAAGGGCAAAGCCACCTTGGCTCGTATTTCTGGTGTGGTGCGGATTGGTGAAGATGATGGACGTGGACGTGAGTTGCTGCTCGTGGCTGACGACGGTGAAGAACAGCTTTATACCATTCCTTCAGGTTCCCGTCTTGAGGTTGAAGATGGTCAAGAAGTCCGCGCCGGCGATGCCCTCATTGAAGGCGCTCGCGACCCTAAGGAACTGCTCGAAATCAAGGGTGTGCGTGAAACTCAGCAGTATCTGGTTACCGAGGTTCAGAAGGTCTACCGAGACCAAGGCGTGTCTATTCACGACAAGCACATTGAGTTGATTGTGCGGCAGATGACCAAGCGCATCTTGATTACGGAGACGGGAGACACAGATTTCTTGCCCGGTTATCAGGTGGCTCAGAAGTCCTTTGCTGATGCGAACCGTGAAGTTGTTGCCCAAGGCGGCAAGCCAGCCGAAGGGCGTCCCCAGTTGATGGGGATAACCAAAGCTTCGCTAGCGACCGAATCGTGGCTCTCGGCGGCTTCGTTCCAAGAAACAACTCGGGTGCTCACCGAGGCTGCGATCGAGTCTAAGAGCGATTCGCTGCACGGCCTAAAGGAGAACATCATCATCGGCAAACTTATTCCGGCTGGCACTGGGATGACCCAATACCGCAAGGTTAAACCACACGCAGTTGCCTATGAGCCGATGGATTATTACTCAACTGATGAAACCGCCGAGGATGTTTCATCGTGGCTCGCTTCGCAGGCAGCTGCCGTTAGCGGTGATGGGTGATCAACGATGACAGATTCACTTGTCTATCGTGAAAGGTTGAGGTTATTGCGTCCCACTCGTATGCTAAACGGTCGGCCTCAGTGCAATTTTGCTACTAGCCACAGTTTAAGCTCCAACAATTACTAGGAAATTTCGTGCCAACAATTCAGCAACTGGTCCGCAAGGGCCGCCAATCGAAACGCCGCAAAGAGGCAACACCCGCTTTGAAAGGCGCGCCGCAGCGCCGTGGGGTTTGTACTCGGGTATACACGGCCACACCAAAGAAACCCAATTCGGCTTTGCGGAAAGTGGCTCGGGTGCGTCTGACTAGCGGTGTTGAAGTCACAGCTTATATTCCTGGTGAAGGCCACAACTTGCAGGAGCATTCGATTGTGCTGGTGCGTGGTGGTCGTGTGAAAGATTTGCCGGGTGTTCGTTACAAGATCGTGCGCGGTACACTTGACACTTCAGGTGTCCGTGATCGTCAGCAGGCACGTAGCCGCTACGGCGCCAAAAAGGAAAGTTAGTTATGCCTCGTAAAGGTCCCGCGCCGCGCCGTGAGCTACGGCCCGACCCTATCTATCATTCGGTGCTGGTTACGCAGTTCATCAACAAGATTTTGCAGCGTGGCAAACGCGCCTTAGCGGAACGCATTGTTTACGATGCGCTGGATTCTGTCCAAAAGAAAAATGAGGCAGATCCGGTTAGCACCCTCAAGCGCGCGGTTGAAAATGTGCGGCCCCAACTTGAGGTAAAAAGTCGCCGGGTTGGTGGCGCTACTTATCAAGTGCCGATCGAAGTGCGGCCCCGCCGTGCTACCACATTGTCAATTCGGTGGATTGTGAGTAATGCCCGCAGACGCCGCGAGCGCACTATGGCTGAGCGTCTCGCTAATGAAATTCTTGACGCAAGTAACGGTGTCGGCGATTCTTGCAAACGGCGTGAAGATGTTCAGAAAATGGCGGAAGCAAACAAAGCGTTCGCCCATTACCGCTGGTGAATTGCACTCACAAACGGGCAAGATATCTAGGAACTGACGAGGAACTGTAATGGCTGCAAAGCGAACTCCGCTTGTAAAGACACGTAACATCGGGATTATGGCCCACATTGACGCGGGCAAAACCACCACAACTGAACGCATTCTGTATTACACCGGCCGTTCCTACAAAATCGGTGAGGTTCATGACGGCGCGGCCACCATGGACTGGATGGAACAGGAGCAAGAGCGCGGTATTACTATCACTTCAGCCGCAACGCATTGCATTTGGAACGACCATCGGATCAACATTATCGACACTCCCGGCCACGTAGATTTCACGGTTGAAGTTGAACGTTCTTTGCGGGTGCTTGATGGTGCTGTAGCGGTGTTTGATGGTGTAGCTGGCGTTGAACCCCAAACCGAGACGGTATGGCGTCAAGCCGATCGTTACAATGTCCCGCGAATGTGTTTCGTCAACAAGATGGACCGCACCGGTGCCGATTTTTATTTCGTGCTCGACACCATCAAGGATCGGTTAACCAGCAACGTTGCGGTGATGCAACTACCCATCGGCATCGAAAGCGATTACCTCGGGGTGGTTGATTTGGTGAAAATGAAAGCACTGATTTGGCAGGGGGAAGATTTGGGCGCGAGTTGGGATGAAGTTGAGATCCCCGCTGATTTGGCCGACCAAGCCAACACCTACCGTGCCATGCTTTTGGAAGTAGCTGCCGACCAAGACGAAGATTTGATGATGAAAGTCTTGGAAGATGAAGAGATTAGCGAAACCGAACTCAAAGCCGCAATCCGCAAGGGCACCCTCGAAAACGGTCTGGTTCCAGTGTTGAACGGCACCGCATTCAAAAACAAGGGAGTGCAACCACTACTCGACGCAGTAGTCGACTTTTTGCCTTCACCCCTTGATATTGCTGCGGTGGTTGGTGAAGGGCGCAACGGTGCGGTAACTAGCCGTGAAGCGAGCGACAGCGAACCTTTTTCTGCTATCGCTTTTAAGATCATGACCGACCCGCATGTGGGCCGCCTCACCTACTTTCGGGTGTATTCGGGCTCCTTCGAGAAGGGGACTCAGATCCTCAATACTCGCACCACCAGTCGTGAACGCGTTGGCCGTATTCTGGAGATGCACGCCAACCACCGGGTAGACAAAGACAACGTGGCCACCGGAGACATAGCCGCCGCTATCGGCTTGAAGAACACCCGCACCGGCGACACCTTATGCGATCCCAGCCACCCGATCACTTTGGAGAACCTCGATTTCCCTGATCCGGTGATTGAGGTTGCGGTTGAACCCAAATCAAAAGCCGACCAAGAAAGAATGGGCCGGGCGTTGCAGGCCTTAGCTGAAGAAGACCCGACGTTCCAAGTCAGCACCAACTTCGAAACCGCGCAAACCATCATTGCGGGTATGGGTGAATTGCATCTTGAAGTTTTGGTCGACCGCATGATGCGTGAGTTCAGGGTGGCGGCTAGTGTCGGTAAACCTCAGGTTGCCTACCGTGAGACCATCACTAGGCCCGTGCTCGACTACACCTATACGCATAAGAAACAAACCGGCGGCAGCGGCCAGTTCGCAGTGATTTCGGCCAACATTGAGCCTAATCCGGGTGGTTCTTACGAGTTCGAAAGTACTGTCACCGGTGGAGCTATTCCTAAGGAGTTCATCAAACCGGTGGGCGAAGGTATCCGTGAAGCTATGAGCAACGGCGTGCTCGCCGGATTCCCAACCGTGGATGTCAAAGTAACGCTGACTGACGGGAAAATCCACGATGTGGACTCTTCGGAAATGGCCTTCAAAATCGCCGGCAATGCGTGGTTCCGTGAAGTAGCTCCGCGCGCCAAACCCACGCTTCTCGAGCCGGTTATGGCTGTGGAAGTGGTCACCCCCGACAACCATTTAGGTGATGTTGTGGGCGACATCAATTCTCGTAGAGGTCGTGTGCAAGGCACCGAACAACGAGGAAATAACCAAGTCGTTAACGCATTAGTGCCGTTATCTGAGATGTTCGGATACAGTACAGACTTGCGTTCGCGCACGCAGGGAAGGGCCACATACACTATGCAATTCGATTCGTACCAGCCCACACCTGCAAACGTCCAGGAAGAGATTGTCGCTCGCGTCCGCGGCGCATGATCGTCTCAGAACCCAACCACTAGCAATTATCAAGGAAGGCAACTATGGCCAAGGAGACGTTTAAGCGGGACAAGCCGCACGTCAACGTAGGAACGATGGGCCACATCGATCACGGCAAGACAACGCTGACAGCAGCGATCACAAAAGTTCTCGCAGATCATGTCGAAGGGTCAACCTTCACCGATTTCGAGAATATTGACAACGCCCCCGAAGAGCGGGAGCGGGGCATTACTATCAACGTGTCGCACGTGGAGTATGAGACACAAAACCGTCACTATGCCCATGTGGATATGCCCGGTCACGCCGATTACATCAAGAATATGATCACTGGTGCTGCTCAGGTAGACGGGGCGATCCTGGTGGTTTCAGCCGCCGATGGCCCGATGCCGCAAACTCGTGAGCATGTGTTGCTTGCTCGGCAGGTAGGCGTGCCCAAGATTGCGGTGGCACTCAACAAGGTCGACATGGTTGACGATGAGGAACTGTTGGAACTCGTTGAGATCGAGGTCCGGGAATTGCTCAGCGAATACGGTTTCCCCGGGGACGACACACCAGTTGTGCAGGTGTCAGCGCTGAAAGCTCTTGAGGGCGATGCCGACGCTGCCGATGCCGTCCTAGATTTGATGGCTCAATTGGACGAATATGTGCCGACCCCGGAACGTGACCTTGATAAGCCTTTCCTAATGCCGATCGAGGATGTGTTTTCGATTACTGGGCGTGGCACCGTAGTCACCGGCAAGGTTGAGCAAGGTATCGTAAACACCGGCGACGAGATTGAAATTGTGGGCATTCGCCCCACTTCAAAGACAACGTGCACAGGTGTTGAGATGTTCCGCAAACTCCTAGACCAAGGGCAAGCCGGCGACAATATTGGCGCGCTGTTACGTGGTGTTGATAAAGACGGGGTGCAACGTGGTCAAGTACTCGCCGCGCCCGGCAGCATTACTCCACACACCGAGTTTGAGGCTCAGGTGTATGTGTTGTCGAAGAAGGAAGGGGGTCGTCACAAACCGTTCTTCACTAACTATCGGCCGCAGTTTTACTTCCGCACTACCGATATCACCGGCACTATTACTTTGCCTGAGGGCACCGAGATGTGTATGCCCGGCGACAACACTTCGATGCATGTTGAGTTGATCAACCCGATCGCTATGGATGAGGGGCTGCGTTTCGCAATCCGTGAAGGCGGCCGCACCGTTGGTGCTGGTTCGGTTACGAAGATCATCAAGTAGTTGCAAAGCGGTGCAATAGATTATGGCAACGGGACAGAAAATCCGCATTCGGCTCAAGGCTTACGACCACGAGATTATTGATCAGTCAACCAAAAAGATTGTGGAAACGGTGAAACGTACTCAGGCTCGTTTGTCTGGGCCTATCCCGTTGCCGACCGAAAAACATCGCTTTACAGTGATCAAAGGCCCCTTCAAAGACAAGGATTCTCGAGAACATTTTGAGATGCGCATCCATAAACGTTTGTTAGACATTCTTGAGCCATCTGCGAAAACGGTTGATTCGTTGCAGCGCCTTGACCTTCCCGCAGGGGTTGATATTGAAATAAAAATTCAGCAGGCTTAGCTTCGGCAACCTCTCAACGTCAAGGGCGGGCTTCCTTGTGAAAGTCGCCTCACGGGTGGAGTTCCCAAAAGTTAGAAAAAATTTTAAGTTTTTCTTGACGAAGCGGTTCCGCAACTGTATAATGGCGCTGACCATTCTAGGCCAACACAGAAAAGAGTCGAAATGTCCACCGATAATGTTTCACCCCCCCCGAACGCCAATGGAGTGTGCTGAGATGCGCTCACGATCGGCGGCACGCTCTTCGATCTGGCTGGCCTTCTGCGCGAGCGCTGCCCTTGCCGTATTTCTTGTCGCTCTGACACCTGCCGTCCCGGCCCTGGGCCAACAGGATGCGGTGTGCAGTCTGAACAGCGTCTCGGTCGACGGGACGGCCGCCACCAAGACAGGAGACACCTGGTACGGGTCCGCTGGCGCTGATTCGTTCACGGTAGACGTTTCAACAAGTGGTGCGCGGAATTTGTATGTGTATATGGAACCCTTTGTCAACACGGAGACTTCGGCTGTCGCCTACATCAAACATCGTAGTGGCAGTTTCACGTTTGATGTTGCGGCCCACACAGCGTGGCTGCGCCAAGCCCCTGCCGTTGTCGGATTTTGGAATCAAAACGGCGAATGGAGACTGTACCGCCAC
>JAHQYM010000021.1 GCA_024421095.1 Acidimicrobiia bacterium | reverse complement strand
CCACGCACTACCGACAGTGCCGAGGTAGCCAAAGCACTCCCCGAAGTTGTCGACTTGTTGTTAGTTGGCGTGGGCGCTGGCTACACACCTCGCCAAACACTGCATCGCTGCCAAGCATGGTTACCCAATCCGTTTGCAACAGCAGTGCGAAACTCACTTGCCCGAGCAGACGCTGGCGCAACCTTCCTAGAAGCATTAGACACCGAAATGACACCACTAGGAGATCGCGTACGGCCGCTGGTGGCTGCGCTCAACACTGGCGAACGAGACGGCTCCACACTCGCCATCGGACTACTGCGGGTAAGCGATGAAGCCAGACGCAAACGCCGCTTGGCTGCTCAAGAACGCGCACGCCGTATTCCCGTAGCGATGCTCGGTCCGCTGTTGTTATGCGTGTTGCCCTCATTTGCGCTGTTGACCATCGTTCCGTTGGTACTTGGCTCGCTCAGCGACCTCGGCGTGGTCATCTAAGGCCGCGAGACACCCAGAACTCTCCCCAGAACTCTTCCCAGAACTCTCCCCAAAACACCGCACCAACCCAAAAGATAAACAAAAGAGGAGAAACAAATGATTTTTCGACAACTAATAGCAATAGAGGTCGCCGTGCTTAGCTTCCTTGCCGAAACCAAACTACGCCTTGAAGACGACCGAGGCCAAGCCACGGCCGAGTACGCGCTGGTGCTTCTCGGTGCTGCCACTGTGGCGATGATCTTGATCGCTTGGGCAACCTCCACCGGCAAGATTTCATCGCTGCTCAACCGTATTGTCGACTCAATAGCCGACCGAGTGTCGTGAAGCTACAGCCACGCCGCAACGAGGGCCAAGCCACAGTTGAATTTGCGTTGCTTTTGCCAGTAGCTGTGGTTGCACTTCTAGTGATAGCACAAATCGGCTTGGTGGCTCGTGCCCGGGTGATGCTAACCCATGCGACCCGCGAGGGGGCGCGGGTAGCCGCCGTTGGCGGTTCCGATGCCGAGGTAACCGATGCCGTGATAGACGCTAGTTCGTTCAACCGCGCTCGACTATCGGTGAGCGTCTTGCGGGAGTCGTCGGTAGTCACGGTGCTTGTTGTGTATGTGATGCAAACAAATGTTTCGGTGGTAGGTGCCTTGATCGGCGACCCAAAAATGTCGTCAATAGCAACCATGTATCTCGAACAGTGACGCGGTTAAGGTGAGGGGAACCACAGGATCCGATACGGTTCCTAAGGTGCATCTGACACACACGTATTGCCAAGGGCCCTGGTTCGTAACCGCAGTCGTGGGCGACCTTGATGTTGTTGGTGGCCCAGCCTTGCGTCAGCACGTGATCTCACAGGTGCGAAACGGCAACAACCGTATTGTGCTTGACCTTAGCGCAGTCGATTTCATCGATTCTTTTGGGCTCGGCGTAGTAGTTGGTGCACTAAAACGCACTCGGCTTCTCGACGGCGACTTGCGGGTGGTCGTCCCCAAGGCACGGATTCGCCGAGTCTTCGAAATATGCGACCTGGATCGGGTGTTCACGTTTCACAACACAGTGCTAGAAGCAGCCACGAACTGATGGATTCCGCCCCGTCTCCCCCCATTACGGTTACTTCGGGAGTTGCTCCACCCAGCAACTTCTCTGCTGCAAGTGAGTTCTGTGGCGAGGTTGAGTTGGCGATCCCCGCTCTCACCGAATATGTGTCGTTGGTGCGTTTGGTTGTTTCTAGTGCTGCAATACTTCACCCACAACTAGGTTCAGAACGCGTCGAAGACCTGCGCATTGCAGTCTCAGAAGCCACAACAAACGCGATCCGCTCCCATCAAGAAATCGGCATTTCGGCGCACATTCAGGTCACCTGCAAAGTCGCGGAAGCACAGGTTGAGGTGCTGATTCGCGATCACGGTTCGGGGTTTGATTTAGCGGCGTTACCTCAGCTTCCCGAACCGGGTTCCCCCGAACGACTGAAACACGAGTCTGGCATGGGCCTGCGTTTGATGCGATTGCTCGCTGACGAATCCGAAATACACCCGTCGGATGCTGGAACTACCGTGCGCCTGGTGTTCTTAGTCCCGCACGGTCGTGGTCGCGCGATTGGCCGTTAGCATGGCATGTGATCATGGTTGATAACCCACCCACATTGAGTTCGATGAAACCGGCTACGCGAGAACGCCGCTTCGCGTTGGCTCTGGCGCGCCCTTTAAGAAAGTTCCTGAAGATTCAAGCCGCAGGGGGCATTTTGTTGCTTGGAGCTACGGTCGCGGCCTTGGTTTGGGCCAACTCTCCGTTTAGCGACAGTTACCACCGAATTTTCGAAACGATGATCGTTGTCGACCTCGGTCAAGTGGAGTTGTTGCATGTCACCGTCGGCGAATTTGTAAACGATGCTTTGATGGCGTTGTTTTTCTTTGTGGTGGGGCTCGAAATTAAGCGAGAGATCACAGTCGGGGCATTGCGTGAACGGCGTGCGGCGGCACTACCCGCAATCGCTGCGCTAGGCGGAATGGTGTGCCCAGCCCTCATCTATTTTGCTTTTAACCCGAGTGGCGCAGGAGTAGACGGTTGGGGCATCCCTATGGCTACCGACATCGCCTTCGCGGTCGGAGTGGTGTCGTTACTTGGCGATCGAGTACCGAGTGCGATGAAAGTTTTTTTGCTGTCTTTAGCGATTGTTGATGATATTGGCGCAATCGCGGTCATAGCAATCTTCTACACAAACAGCATTTCTAGCGCTTGGATACTCGCTTCGGTAGCTTCGGTAGTTGTAGTGGTTGCGATGCGGCGCGCTGGTATCTATTGGACTCCCGCGTACGTGATGGTTGGGGTCTTTCTTTGGTATGCGGTACACGAATCGGGCGTACATTCCACCATCGCGGGTGTCGTATTAGGTTTGCTGACCCCGGCACATCCCCACATCGACATAGAACTAAGCAAAGATGAGGTTCTCCGCACGTTAGTCGGTGAACCCAACCCACGAACCGTTCGCCAAGCCAATTTTGAATTGAAGGAACACATCTCGGTCGTTGAAAGGTTAGAAGACCTGCTTCATCCAGTATCGAGCTACTTGATTATCCCGATTTTTGCGTTAGCGAACGCAGGAATTGAACTTTCCACGGAAACTGTTTCTAATGCGTTGACAAGTTCAGTAACGCTCGGTGTAGCTGCCGGTCTGGTATTTGGCAATATTGTGGGAATCACCGCGTTCACCTGGCTAAGCGTAAAGTCTGGGTTGACTTCCCTGCCATCGGGTGCTACCTGGACTCATGTGGTGGGGTTGGCCGCCACCGCAGGAATCGGTTTCACCGTCTCAATATTTATCGCCGGTTTAGCCTTCTCAGATGCACAACTAACCGAGGCTAAAATCGGTATAGTCGGTGCGTCAGTTATCGCCGCGGTGTTGGGGGCTTCGATCTTGTTGCGCGCTAATCAAGTAGAAGAGGTTGAGACGGACGACCCAACGCTTGTCGGAGCATCTGCGTCTTGACGAGGTTCATGTGAAAAACGCATTAGTTATTGTCGAATCACCAGCCAAAGCAAAAAAGCTTGCCGAGTTTCTCGGGGCTGGATACACCGTCGAGGCATCAGTTGGTCATATCCGTGACCTTCCCGGCGGCGCTAGTGAACTGCCTGCGGCATACAAAAAGGGGCCCTACGCAAGATTCGATGGGGTCAACGTGGATGACGGCTTCAAGCCACTTTATGTGGTGCATGCTGGCAAAAGAGCCCACATCCGCTACCTCAAACAAGTGTTGCAAAAAAGTGATGAACTGTATTTGGCTACAGACGAAGACCGCGAAGGTGAAGCTATCGCTTGGCACCTCATTGAAGAGCTAAGCCCTCGAATCCCCGTCAAACGGATGGTGTTTCACGAAATTACGCCCACCGCAATCAGAACTGCCGTCAACTCAACTAGGGAACTCGACCATAAATTGGTCGATGCGCAAGAAACCCGCCGCATCCTTGACCGGCTCTTCGGATGGGAAGTCTCTCCAGTTCTTTGGGAAAAAGTCAAACCGAGACTATCCGCGGGGAGAGTGCAAAGCGTTGCCACCCGCATTGTGGTGGAGCGAGAGCGCGAAAGGATGGGCTTCGTAGCGGCAAGCTACTGGACTATCAGTGGACTGTTCGCAGCCGACCAAGGCGACACAAGAGAGTTCAAAGCAGAACTCGCAACTATTGACGGAGCAAAATTAGCGCTAGGTCGAGACTTCAGCAATGACGGCCAACTGAAGCGCCAAAACGTCACGGTACTCACCGAAACCGCCGCTCACCAACTTGCCAACGAACTGCGAGGAGCGCACTATCAGGTGCTTTCGCGGGAATCTAAACCCTACCGTCGCCGACCCGCAGCACCGTTCATCACGTCAACATACCAACAAGAAGCCGGCCGCAAACTGAAAATGTCGGCGAAAATGGCCATGAGTGCCGCACAAGGACTCTACGAAAAAGGTTATATAACTTATATGCGCACAGACAGCACCACGCTTTCTGATTCCGCCTTGCAAGCAGCCCGCGCCACTATCAAGAGCCGCTACGGAGCGCAATACCTGCCCCAAAACCCGAGGCTCTACACCAAAAAATCAAAAAACGCTCAAGAAGCGCACGAAGCAATCCGCCCTGCTGGTGACACGTTTCGCTCTCCGCAAGAAGTAGCCGCTGAAGTTTCACGCGCCGAAGCACGCGCGTATGAACTCATATGGAAACGAACAATTGCCTCGCAGATGACCGACTGCACTGGTGAAACCGTGCAACTGCGTATCGGCACGACCATCAACGCCAGCAAGGAAATAGTATTTCGCGCTAGCGGCACAGTGATCTCGCACCGAGGATTTCGTGAAGTCTACGAAGAAACAACTGACGCAACCGCAGCACCCGACCCGAACGCAGACGAAGAACGACGCTTACCGGCGATCCACGAGGGCGACCAAGTCCATCCCACCAAACCACTGCAACCCGAAGGCCACGAAACCTCGCCCCCACCGCGTTACACCGAAGCATCACTCGTCAAGCGTTTAGAAGAACTAGGCGTTGGTCGCCCCTCCACATATGCATCGATCATCGACACCATCATGCGCCGTGGTTACGTTTGGAAAAACGGTTCGGCATTAGTGCCTTCATTCACAGCTTTCTCAGTTGTCAACCTGATGGAACGGCACTTCCCGAACCTTGTGGATTACGGCTTTACAGCACAAATGGAAGAAGACCTTGACCGCATAGCCAACGGCACCGAAGAGCGCCTACCTTGGCTAACCCGTTTCTACTTCGGCGGCGGTGAAGGTAGCGAACCAGGCCTAAAAGAAAAAGTCGAGACCCGTCACGCCGACATTGATGCTCGCTCCATTAATACCATTTTGTTGGGCATGAGCGAAGACGGCCAACCAGTCGTGTTGCGGGTCGGTCGCTACGGGCCTTTCGTGCAGCTCGGTGAGGCCGACCACGACACTAACGACGGCAACAATAGCACCAACCGTGCTTCCGTTCCAGAAGACCTACCCCCCGACGAACTGACCCTCGATAAAGCCCTTGAATACTTAGCCAAACCTAAAGGCGGACGCATTTTGGGCAGCGACCCCGCCAGCGGCAAGGAGATCTACGTCAAAGAAGGACGCTTCGGGCCTTATGTGCAGCTAGGCAGCAGCGAAACCAAAGATCAGAAACCGAAAATGGAATCCTTGTTTGCCACTATGTCAGTGGAAACGATCACACTAGACGATGCTCAGCGTCTACTATCGCTACCCCGTACGGTGGGCACAGACCCAACCGACGGCGAAACGATCACGGCACAAAATGGACGCTACGGCCCTTACGTCAAGAAAGGCTCCGAAAGCCGCAGCCTAGACACCGAAGAGCAACTGTTCTCGGTAACTGTTGAAGAATGCTTGGCATTATTCGCACAACCGAAACGGCGCCGCGCGCAAACCGCCAAACCGCCTTTGCGAGAACTCGGCGAAGACCCCAATACTGGCAAGGCCATGCTCATAAAAGACGGTCGCTACGGGCCCTACGTCACCGACGGCGAACACAACGCATCGCTTAGAACCGGAGACAGCGTTGAAAAGTTGACGGTTGAACGTGCCTCTGAACTGTTGGCCGAAAGACGCATAAGCGGCGCAACCAAGAAGGCTTCCAAGAAAACCGCTACGAAATCGGCTCGGTCCTCCGCCAAGAAATCCGCAAAGAAAACCACCACTAAGCGGCCAACCTAACCGCTGGGTTCTGTGCGGCCTCAATCACACCTAGCCTTGTATCGTGGATCAACACACCCCATCAAGTAGCGCTAGTCGCTTAGAAGATGCCTTGGGAGCCACCCGAGACCAGGGGCTCATCAAATCCATTTTCGGTTCAAACGAGTTTTTTCGGCTTTGGATAGCGCAAGTAATCTCAGCAACCGGCGATTGGCTGGGGTTAATTGCCATAGTCGCCCTGGTTAACCGTCTTAGTGAGGCTAACGAAGGTGCCAACATCGCCTTTGTGCTCACGGCACGAGTCGCTCCCGGGTTGTTCTTGGCCACCGCCGCTGGCGTGTTGGTTGACCGGCTCAACCGCAAACGCGTGATGCTGGTATGCGATGTCACCCGGGCGCTGGTGCTATTCTCACTACCGTTCGTCGACAGTGTGCTTGGGTTAGTCATCGCTTCTTTCGTTTTGGAATTATGCACCATGATGTGGTCGCCAGCCAAGGAAGCAATCGTCCCGAACCTAGTGCCCAACGAAAAGCTGACTTCAGCCAACTCTCTCAACGTTGCGGCTGCCTACGGCATGTTTCCGGTGGCCTTCGGGCTTGCTGCGTTGTTCGCCAAACTAGCTGAGTCCTTCAGTGATGAAGGCTGGGTCAACACCTTCCGTCTGAACCAAGAGGGCTTAGCGTTTTATGTTGATGGGTTATCGTTCTTAGCTACCGCGTTGATTATTTGGACAATCAGCTTTCCGAGCCGAAAAGGTGAAACTGCCACCGTCAGCGGTACGGGCAGGTGGGAACTTGGCGGCGCGCTGCGTGAACTTCGTGAAGGATGGAAGCTGATTGCGGTGAACCCAATTGTGCGTTCGGTTAATGTTGGTTTGGCAGTTGGGATCATGGGTGGGGGCATGCTGGTGCCCCTCGGAGCGTTGTTCGTGAATGACGTAATCGCTGGCGACGATGCCGACTATTTCGCGGTGGTAACGGCGCTGGGATGTGGTATGGCCTTAGGTGTGATAACCGCCACGGTGCTGCAAAGTCGCATCAACCGCGCCAAAGTCTTTCCTTGGGCGCTGCTGATGGCTGGCGTGGCTATGTTCGTTTCGGCTTCCGCTTCGTTGTTAGGGATTGTGATACCGGTGATTTTGGTTGCCGGGTTCGCAGCCGGGCCTATCTATGTTCTGGGTTTCACATTGCTGCACGAACAAGTGGACGACGACATCCGTGGGCGAGTATTTTCGGCTTTGTTGGTTCTGGTGCGCTTATGTTTGTTATTTGCCATGTTTGTGGGTCCGTTGTTGGCTGAAACCCTAGACCCGCTTTCAAAACGCTTGTGGAACACCGAGTGGAACCTTTTCGGTGCAGTGGTCGCAGTGCCGGGAGTGCGGTTAACCATGTGGCTCTCAGCCTTAACGGTGATCGCGGCAGCCCTGCTCGCGGCGTGGAGTTTACGTTCCCATGGAACCGAACCCAGAACCGAACACAACGAAACATCGGGCTGCAACATCGACAAGGGCAGCAAATGACGGGGCGTTTGATTGCTTTTGAAGGGATTGACGGTTCGGGCAAGTCTACCCAAGTTCGCAAACTCGCCCAGCATCTTGGTTGCGATGTCACCTTTCAGTTCGGCGCGACCGCGGTAGGCAACTCCATACGGTCGATTCTCTTGGACCCACGCAACGAGCAGCTTGACGACCGCACCGAAGCTCTGTTGATTATTGCAGACAAAGCCCAACATGTGCGCGAAGTAGTTCGCCCGGCGTTGCAAGCTGGGCGTGACCTGATCTCAGATCGTTATGGTGCCTCTACTTTGGCATACCAAGGGTACGGACGCGGCCTTGATCTGAGCCTGTTAAACACCATGATTGAGTTCGCTACTCAAGGGTTGCAAGCCGATCTCACCGTCTTTTTAGACCTAGATGTTTCAACTGCGTTGGGGCGTGTGGGTAACCGCCGAGACCGCATCGAAGACATTGGGGCCGAGTTTTTTGGTCGTGTTCGTGACGGTTATCGGTCACTCGCCGAACAACATCGGAGTTCTTGGGTCACCGTTGATGCGCAAGGTTCGGTTGACGCGGTCGCCGCGAGGGTGCAAACTTGCGTGCACGCGTGGTTTGCTGAGCAGCAATGAGTGCCGATCCGTGGGGGGCGCTTGTAGGCCAAAGCGAGGCGGGGCGCCGCTTGAGTGCGGCGGTGTCTTGCGTAGTTCACGCTTATCTGTTCGTGGGTCCAGATGGTGTAGGCAAACGTCAGGCCGCTTTTATTTTTGCGGGTGAACTGCTCGCAGCAGCCGACCCGAACGGCATTGAGCGCCACCGGCGTTTAGCACGAACGGAGCACCATCCCGACATTGTGCTGTTCACTCCCGAAGGTAACAATTTGCGGCTCGGCACCACAAACTCGCCAGGTGAAGTCCCCAAAATTATTGAGGAAGGGCATCGGTCGCCAACCGAAGGAACTCGCAAGGTGCTGATCGTTGAACAGTTCCAGTCCGCTGACCCGCCAGCTTGCAGCGCCTTGTTGAAACTGATTGAAGAACCACCTCGGTCAACCATTTTTGTGCTACTTGCGAGTGCTGTGCCGCCTCATCAGGTAACTATCGAATCACGATGTTTACGCGTGGATTTCGCGGCGCTCAGTCATGCAGATGTCGCCCGAACCGTGATTTCGGAATTCTCTCTTGATGACTCGGCGGCGCAGACAATCGCGGTGTCGGCAAACGGCAGCATACAAAGAGCCCGTTTGTTGGCTTCAGACCCGGAACTTGAACATCGCCGCAACACTTGGTGGTCGATACCGGATCGCCTCAACCGCAGCGGTTCGATGATTGCAGAGATAGTCACAGAGTTGGTCGACTTGATTGATCGTGCTGAGGTAGGTGTGTTTGGAGACAAGCACACCCAAGAACTCGAAGATTTGAAAGAACTTGAAGCGCAACTAGGTACGCGGGGTTCAGGCCGCGCGGCTCTCGAATCCAGGCACAAGCGTGAGATTCGGCGGTTCCGAACTGAAGAACTCCGCTTTGGTTTCGCCACTTTAGCGGCCCGCTATCGCGACTTGGCCGTGGCCGACCCAAGTGCTGCACACGCTTTTGCTGCGGTAGGTCACCTGAAAAATAGCAACGAAGCGTTAGTGCGTAATCCTCGGGAGACGTTGCTGCTGCAAGCACTTCTGGCGCGTTTGACACCGCCACCTAGGTGACCCTTGCTGCACCACGAATGCGGCACCGACACGCTAGATTGTAGATTTTGGTGTCTCGCCCGAGTAGCTCAGTTGGTAGAGCAACGCTCTCGTAAAGCGTAGGTCAGGAGTTCAAATCTCCTCTCGGGCTCACAACCAACCATGAACACACGCGTGTCGCTGCAGGCCCTGAAGGAGAGCCCCTAGATTGGAGCCGTTGTCACAGTCGAGTGTTAAGTTACGCAGTCGAGTATTAAGTTAAAGAACGACGCTGTTGCTCATAGAAAGGAACCAATCAATGAACACCATTCAACAGGGCACCCAAGCAAGTGTCAAAGCGTCGCATGAGAACACCCTAAACACAAAACTCGCGCAAATCCTACGATCACTAGGCCTCACCGAATCTGTAGCCGAAAACAAACAACCAGGTTCACTCAAACAGATTGATGTGGACGTGCGACACGACATAGCGAGGGTGGCACTGGAAGCAGAAATCAACAACCGTTCGGGAGCTTTCAGGGATGCTGCGGCGAGATGGGGACACGCGAAAGCAGGGCAGGTGGTAGCCGACAATGTGATCGCCGTAAACTACCCCGAGGGGATTTTGGAGCGCCACCTCACCACAAACTCTGTGGTGGAGTGGTCGGTTTTACCGCCAACCGCATCAAACGAAATACCCCAACCATCTTGGGTAAAAGGCACCGTCTGGCATCTAGCTGGGGTAGTAAGGCGATGCCGACAAGTTGGGCAACAAACACCGGACGAAATAGCCGCTGAATTGGACACCGTACTCAACCTAGCTGTAGAGCATCTATCTATTCGGCAATGCCAAGACCTCGCCGAGATGCTCGGACGCACAACAGGCTCAGCAGTACGCCGCAAGGCAGCAAAACGCGCCTTGCTAATTGTGGCTGCAGCTGCCATGTTCCACACACGTCTCGAACAACACCTACCGCAGGTTTCACCTAAAATGGACGCACAAACAGGCGAGAAATTCTCCGCAAGATGGCCCCCTAAAAAACTCCAGCAATGCCTCAAATCTAAAGATGCCGACATTCTTGACGAGCTCAATAACGCTTGGCGGGCAATCCTTGCTGTAGACTACCGCCCAATATTTGAGGCTGCCATCCGCACTCTTGAGCGACCCACTCAAGATCACAGATGGATTACTGCGGTAACTTGGGTGGTAAACCGATCGCTACGCGTCGCCAGATCAGCATCCAGCACTCGCCACGATCTGATGGGAAGCATCTTTCATCGACTCGTTGACACGGCACGTTATGACGGCAGTTACTACACCAGCACCTCAGCGGCAATCCTGCTAGCTGGCTTGGCCATCAGGCGCGCAGATGTGCCGAAGAACCTTGCTGAGTTCAGCCTTATCGACCCAGCTTGCGGAACTGGCACATTGTTGATGGCCGCCGCCGAACGGATACGTGACCTCAGGCCCGCAAACAAATCCAGAGCGGATGCGACCACACTCATTGAAGATGTCATAACCGGGCTAGACGTAAATATGACCGCTTGCCACATGGCTGCAACCACTCTGGGGTTGTTGTCGCCGTCAACGACGTTTCGCCACATGAACATCCGTTTGATGCCTTTAGGTGTTGACAAACGCGACAACGCCAAAGTCGGGTCATTAGAGTTGTTGGCTATCAAACCTGGTGCGCCACGTCTTGACCTCGGCATCGACTGGGCATCCGGTGAACACATAGACACTGGTGAGCAGGAAGAAATCACGGCCAACTCGCAACAACTAGTGATCATGAACCCACCATACACGCGAGATTCGCTGCGTCACGACCAGTTCCCTCCTGCGGTCGAAAAGAAACTCAAAGCTGCCGAAAAGAAACTACGTGACAATCGTGCTGGCCACCGCACATCATCGGGTACGATGTTTATGGACTTGGGCGAGCACCTAGTTAGTTTTGATCAAGGGGCAACACTAGCTTTTGTGTATCCAGCCGCTGGAGCCGCAGCGCCTTCCAACGTTGAGGCTAGGAAGTTGCTCGCCGAATGGTTTAATATTGAATGGGTCGTTGCCGCACACGACCAGAAACGACCGTGGTTTTCAGAAAGTACAAGCATCTCTGAAATCCTAGTGGTCGCTAGGCGGCGCGGAGAAAACGGCACTAACGAAGATACCAAGTTCTTGATCTTGCGAGATAATCCGCGTGAACCAATCTTCGCCGCATCTTTGGTAGCTGCTTTAGAAAACGGAACGCTGCCTAGCGCCGTCGGGACCGTCGAACAATGGCCAGCGGAACTAGTCAAGCAAGGAATCTGGCGGCCGCTGACGCTCACCTCAACATACCTCGTCAACCTCTTCGGTGATATTGAAACGAGCGTCTTGTTCGCCACTGCGCCTGTCGGTGAACAAGCCGATATTGGGCCAGATGGAAGAAATGCTCGGGGGTTATTCACAAAGAGTACACACGCCGACCAGCACGGTCGGCGCGCACTTTGGCACAACAACACCAAAGCAACGCAGTCGATGGCTGCCACCACAGACACATACATACACGCCAAACAAAAACACCAAACCCGCGCTTCCGCCTACTGGGGCAAACGGTCGCACCTATTGTTGGCTGTATCCCCGCGACTGAACACCGCACGAGTACATTCCGTGCGTGTCGACACCGCCACAGTAGGTTCACACTGGGTTCCCATACGCTTCAGCAACTTCAGCGGCGAGGCACGAGACGACACCGAGCGCGCTGTCTGCGCGTACTTCAACTCGACACTTGGTTGGCTCTCAACTATCGCGGTCGCCTCTCCGAAGGTGATGTCACGCCCGACCCTATCGCTGAACGCTCTGGCGCGCATACCGATACCAATACTCAATCCGCAGGCACGAACTCGGCTCGCTCGCGCATACGACAAACACGCACACGCCGAGATGTTGCTTTTGCGGGAGGCTGCTAACGACCCAACACGGTGCGCACTCGATGCTGAGGTCGCCGCAGCCCTCAACATCGACACCGAAACCATCAGGACGGCGCGTTACGAACTCGCTCAAGAACCTTCGGTCAAGTAACTGCGTCATGCATTAGCGACCCGCGGGGTAGACGGCGCGGTTTTGATCGGGGTACACTTGAGTTCATGATTCTTGCAGTTGTTTGGCATTTCTGGATTGCGGTACCGCTCGCGGTTGGGGCCATCGTGTTGGTGGTGGCCACAGTGCTGGGTTACCTCAACAAAGTAACCTCAACTAGATACCCCCGAGATTGAACGGTTAAGCTAGTGCCAACCGATCCCGTAGATTGGGACTTAGCCAAAAAGGTTGCCTACAAGTCGGTGGCGTACGACCCTTATGCGGCAGCGCATTTTCGTGACGGTCTTGAAGAAGATTTCGACCGTTACACCGCCCAAGCTGAGGAACTGGTAGCGCAATGCACTGGTTTGCGGTCTTTGAGTGGCAATGCTCGGGGTCGGGTGACCGATAGAAAGGGTTGGATTGATGCCAATCTGGCATCGTTTCAGCGGCTCTTGCGTCCGCTAGTCAACAAATTCGGTGAGCAGATAGACGCTGGTCCGATGCGTGATTTAGGCGCTAAAGTCGCTGGCGCTGAACTGGGGTTCATGCTTGGTTGGATGTCTAAACGAGTGCTCGGGCAATACGATCTGTTGGTCATTGAAGACGAAAACCCGCAAGAGCAAGACATCGTTTATTACGTCGCGCCGAACGTCTTGACCCTTGAACACCGTTACGCGTTTCCGCCTCAGGAGTTTCGATTGTGGTTAGCTTTGCACGAGGTCACCCACCGTGCCCAGTTCACTGGGGTGCCCTGGATGCGGCAACACTTCTTGGGTCTAGTTGAGGCCACCATGGAAGGGTTAGACCCCGACCCAAAACGCATTATGGAAGCGTGTACACGGTTGCTTGAAGCTCGGCGGCGCGGAGAAGACATTTTAGGTTCCGGCGGGATCATGGGTTTGTTTGCTTCCGAAGAAGAGTTGCAGGTACTAAATGAAGTAGCTGGTTTGATGAGCTTGTTGGAAGGCCACGGGGATGTGACTATGGATCGTGCCGGCACCGGCTTGGTGCCATCAGCGCCGCGGTTCGCTCGGGTGTTGCGTAATCGTCGACAGAATGTGCGCGGTTTTGCGAAGGTTTTCCAAAAGCTCACTGGGCTTGAGGCGAAACTGAAGCAATACATTGAAGGCGAGAATTTCATCGCTGAAGTGGAACGCCGAGGTGGAGCGGAACTGTTCAACATGGCTTGGGCTGAACCCGCCAACGTTCCTTCCATTGAGGAGATTCGTCAACCCGAACTTTGGATTGAACGTGTTGCTCCCGCCGATGTTGCCGCGTGAGCAACCTGGCCTAGATCATCAATGAACATAGCTGAGCTGCTAGCTCGTTGCGATTTCGGAGAGAGCAGCGAACTCGCTTTAGGGGTTAGTGGCGGTGCCGACAGCGTGGCGATGGCTTTGCTTGCGGCGCAAACGCAGCGGCCGCTCACCATTTGGCACGTGAATCACGGAGTTCGAGATACTAGCGATGCCGAAGCGGAGCATGTAAAGAAGTTTGCTGTTTCGTTGGGTGCAGCTTTTGAACTCCGCACACTAGAACTCAGTGACGGTGCTGATTTTGAAGCACGGGCACGCGCCGCTCGTTACGCCGCGTTGCCGGCGGAGGTGTGCGTGGCGCACACTGCTGATGACCGGGCCGAGACGGTGCTGCTCAACTTGTTTCGTGGCGCTGGTTTAGCGGGGGTAGCCGCACAGTTCGGTCGAGTGCGCCGCCCGTTGCTTGGTTTGCGGCGCGCTGAGACCCGTTCTTTGTGCGCATGGGCTGGTGTGGCAGTGCTTCACGATCCAATGAACCAAGACCCACGTTTTGCTCGTGTGGTGGTGCGTAACCAACTGCTGCCTTTAGCTGCGCAGGCTTTAGGGCGTGATCTGGTGCCTTTGTTGAACCGCCACGCCGACCTCATTGCAGACGCGCTCAAGGTAATCCAAGACGCTGCTAAAGACTTGGATCCCACCGACACAACTGCGTTGCGGGTAGCCCCGAGAGCCGTGGCCGCTGAGGCTTTGCGTCAATGGCTAATGGCCGAAACCGAAAGCATCAACGCGGTGGATGCAGCCTCGATTGATCGAGTTATGGCTGTTGTCCAAAATACTGCTCGTGCGACCGAGGTTGAAGGTGGGTTTCGGGTTGTTCGTAGCTCGAATCGGTTGCGTGTTGAGCCGCCGGCGTTGCGTATTTAGTGGTTGCTGCGCTTTGGCGGTTGGTGGTGGCCGGGCGTTGCGCTTGTATGGTTTGAGGTGATGACAGCGCCAGCGGGGAACATTGGTCGTGTTTTGGTTGACGCAGACCAGCTTGCGGCACGAGTGCGGGAACTCGGGACGCAGGTCACCAATGACTACGGCGGGCGGCGTTTGTTGCTTGTTGGAGTGTTGAAGGGCGCGTTTGTTTTCATGAGCGACCTAGCGCGAGAAATTCGTCTTCCCGTGGAGATTGATTTCATGGCGGTTTCGTCTTATGGGGCATCCACGCAATCAAATGGTGTGGTGCGTATCGTCAAAGACCTCGACATTGATATCGCCGGTCGAGATGTCTTGTTGGTGGAAGACATTGTTGATTCTGGTGCAACGATGGAATACTTGCTGCGGTTCTTGGGGGAACGTCAACCAGCATCCCTCGCAGTTTGTGCCTTGCTGGTTCGCGAAGGTGCCAAAACCGACAATATCGACTATGTGGGTTTCTCAGTGCCTAGTGATTTTGTTGTCGGTTACGGGCTTGACGTTGCCGAACATTATCGAGAGTTGAATACAATCAACGTGTTCGAACCTGCAACCGAATCGAGCGGGCTAGCATGACCTCAAGCGGAACATCCCCCACCATGCCGTCTGGCAACGGCGTTCACGCGCCTCAAATAGATCAACCGCGGATCGCGGCAGCTGTTCAAGAAATCTTGATCGCGATAGGCGAAGACCCAACTCGTGATGGGCTTATCAAAACCCCCGAGAGGGTTGCACGCATGTTTGCCGAAGTGTGCGCGGGGCTCCACGAAAACCCTATCGCGTATTTGGAAACCACTTTTGAAGTCGGCCATGATGAGATGGTGATGGTGCGCGACATTCCGCTTTATTCGCTGTGCGAACATCATCTCATTCCGTTTCTTGGCACCGCGCATGTGGCTTACATCCCGAACCAGTCTGGTAAGGTAACGGGGCTTTCAAAGTTGGCGCGGTTAGTTGACGGTTACGCCAAACGCCCTCAGGTGCAAGAACGGCTCACCACTCAAATTGCTGATGCCATTGAGACCTCTTTGAGCCCTCGCGGGGTGTTGGTAGTTATCGCCGCGGAGCATTTGTGTATGTCGATGCGCGGTGTTCGTAAACCGGGCGCATCTACGGTCACCTCTAGCGTTACCGGGATTTTTCGCAAGAACGCGGCTACGCGTGCTGAGGCCATGCGGTTTCTTGATCGTTGAACCATGACCCAAGTGATGGGCATCGTCAATGTCACGCCTGATTCTTTTTCCGACGGCGGTCGCTGGTTGGAACCCGCTGAGGCGATAGCGCACGCCAAGACCCTCATGAACCAAGGTGCCGACATCATTGATGTGGGCGGGGAAAGCACTCGTCCGGGTTCGCACCCGGTGGACGAAGCTACAGAATTGGAGCGTACGATTCCGGTTGTCTCGGCGTTAGCAGACAGCGGGATTGAGGTGTCAATCGACACCACCAAAGCGGCCGTGGCCGAAGCTGCCGTTGATGCTGGTGCCTCAATTATCAACGATGTTTCGGCTTCTTTGTATCAGGTGGCTGCGTCAAAGGGCGTTGGTTGGATCGCCATGCATTCCTTAGGCGAAAGTGCAACCATGCAAGACAGCCCTCGTTACGGCGATGTGGTGGAAGACATCGCAGCGTTCTTGTCTGAAGCTGTTGAACTGGGTCGCCGCGCGGGGGTGGAACGCATCTGGGTTGACCCGGGTATCGGGTTCGGCAAAACCACGCAGCACAACCTTGAACTGTTAGCCAACATCGACCGTTTCGCGGAGATAGCGCCGGTGCTGTTGGGTGCCAGCCGCAAGAGCGTGGTCGGCCGTATTCAGGCGCGGTCAGATGCGCGGGCAACAAACCACTCAACGCCCTCCACCCACTCACGGCACTCACGGCACTCACGGCACTCAACCGAGGTTTTTTTCACCGACACTGCGGATCGACTTGAAGGTTCGGTGGCAATCGCGGTTTGGAGTGCGTATCTTGGAGTTGAGATGATCCGAGTACACGATGTTGAGGCCACTGTCCACGCTTTGAGCCTGCTCAAAACCTGATGGGCTGCCGACTATGGTGATGAGAGGCCGTTGGGCGCACGGTATCCAACCTAAACAGTTTCGGTGGGTGCTCAAAGATCAGGTTGCTGTGTGCGAACGGCCCGGTGGTTACGGTATTGAACACCGCAAGGTGCGTCGCCTTGAAGAGATCATTTGGCTTCGTGAGCACAACTTCGATTTTGTTTTGTCGCTGATTGGGTCGAAGCACAACCTGCACAATTATGAAGAACTTGGTGTCCCTTATCATCATGTTCCCTTCGCAGGGGTCAGCGATGGACCTGCGGGCCTAACCCGGGCGATGGCTGCAATCCGTGACCATGTGCGTGCTAGCCATAAGATCGTTATTCATCGTGAACGACTTGGTGACACGATCACTGGCTTGGTTGCGGCTTATTTGGCGTGGATGGGGTTGGTGCCGGACGGCCCTCGGGCGATTATTGTGACTGAACAACTATTTGAGCGAGAGTTAACAGCCACAGCACGGGAGTTTGTGGCGATGCTGGATCGCTGCGATTCGAGAGATGATGTGCCGTCGGGCGCTATTGGTGATCTGCTTGCCGAATCAGAAGACACTGATGGCCAACACTGATGGCCGACACTGATAGCCGACGCTGATGGCCAACACTGATGTGATTCAACTGCGTGGTTTGCGGCTTGGCTGTATTTGCGGTGTCTTGCCTCAAGAGCAGAAGCAACGCCAACCATATGAGTTTGACGTGGATGTTGTTGCGAATTTAACGGCTACCACTAGCGATGAACTCACCGATACCCTTGATTATAGCGAGCTGCTCGACCGTATTGAGGCGGTCACCGTCAACGAAACATTTCAATTGTTTGAACGTTTAGCGCAACGGATAGCTGAGGTGGTCCTCGCGGACGCTCGTGTTGTGGAAGTCACTGTTGAGGTGAGGAAACTAAGGCCACCGGTGACGCAATTCCTCAATTCGAGTGGTGTGCGTATCGTGCGCCGCCGCGACTCACGCCAAGCAGACGATGCCTAAGCGCCGTCAAGTTTTTTTGGGGTTGGGTTCAAACTTGGGTGATCGTGTTGGGTTCTTGCGTGATGCTGTGGCTGGGCTTGCTGACTTGGCTGGCGTTTCTGATGTTTACGAAACAGCAGCAGTTGGGGGCCCTGAACAGGGCAACTATTTGAACCTTGTTGTGGAACTTCACACGGCACTTTCGGCTAGGCAACTGTTGGGTCTTTGCCGAGAGCTTGAGGGTGCTGCCCAACGTGTACGTACAGTCCGATGGGGGGCGCGCACGCTAGATGTGGACGTGCTTTGGATCGACGGTGAAAACATCAACGAAACCGACCTAATTGTGCCGCACCCACGCATGTTTGAACGCAGTTTCGTGTTGGTGCCCTTGCGAGACTTAGCCCCAGAGTTGCTTCCAGACGGTTTTGATGCTGACACCGCGAGCCGTGTAGACCAAGTAGTGTGCTTGGGCCGCCTAGAAGCACAGTCGCCTAGAAGCACTGTCTGATGCCTAGACGATGAGACTTCGTTTTGTCGGTGCGGGGCGTGCTGCTAAGTCGTTGGGGGGCGCGCTCCAAGCAACTGGTGCGATGCTGCAAGGCTATCTGGGCCGCAATGATGATTTGCGAAACGCCGCTCAAGATACCGATGTGTTGATAGTCGCTACGCCAGACGACGTGATCAGTGAAGTCGCCAACTCGGTTGAACCGAACGCTACGGCGCTGGTTGTGCATCTATCGGGGGTTTTGGGGCTTGATGCGCTCAAAGGGCACCCGCGTTGTGCTGCGCTGCACCCGTTGGTATCCTTGCCGTCTCCTGAAATCGGCGCACAGCGGTTGCTTGGTGCTTGGTTCGCGATAGCCGGCGATCCGCAGGTGAACGTGCTGGTGGAAGCTCTTGGAGGCCGCGCCTTTGTGGTGGCCGAGAGCGCAAGGCCAACATATCACGCCGCGGCGGTGATCGCTTCCAACCATCTTGTAGCGCTGTTGGGGCAAGCCGAGCGAGTAGCCCAACAAGCTGATGTGCCCTTCGCAGTTTTGCTTGATCTGGCGAGCGAGAGCCTAAAGAACGTGGCGGAATTAGGCCCAAAAGCCGCGCTAACCGGCCCGGCAGCACGTGGTGATGTTGCCACAATCACTCGTCACCTCCAAGCATTACCTAGCACCGAGCGCGCAACCTATACAGCCCTTTCGCAGGAAGCGAAACGTTTAGCCAATTGAGGATGTGCTGCACAACAACCACACCAACCTGCTCACGAATACTCGTGGATGATCAGGGTTAGCAGATTTTTTCTTTGTTGTTCGTTGGTTGCTCGGTGGTATTATACTTAGTTCAACATTAGAGGTCATTGTTGACTCTTCCATCTGTAACCGAACGGCATTATGGAGCAAATAGCCACAATTGATCGCTTGCAGAAACGACTCAACGCGAGTCGGCGTAAAGGGCATGCTGTTGGTTACGTACCAACGTTGGGGAGTTTGCACGCCGGCCACTTTTCTTTGGTGGCAGCATCCAAGCGAGAAAATCGGGTTACGGTAGTGTCGGTATTTCTCAATCCGTTGCAGTTTGCGGCTGAAGAAGACCTTGAAATTTATCCCCAAGACATACCTAAAGACTTGGTCGCCTGCAAAAAACACGGTGTCGATTACGTTTTTGTCCCTTCCGTGAAAGAACTTTACCCCGACCGGCTTGGCACCATGGTTAATGTGCCTTCGTTGTCTGCGCCTTTTGAAGGGGCTATTCGGCCTACGCATTTTGGTGGTGTGGCAACGGTTTTAACCAAACTATTTTCGATTGTCGGTCCGTGTCGCACTTATTTTGGGGAGAAGGACTGGCAACAGGTTTGCGTTGTCAAACGGCTAGTGAGCGACCTGAGCCTTCCCGTTGAGGTGGTGGTTTGCCCCACGATCCGCGAGAATGACGGGTTGGCGCTTTCGAGCCGCAACATTTTCCTCAGCGAAGACCAACGTGAACAAGCTCCGGTGCTTCGTGCCTGCCTTGATGCTGGAATCGCGGCGATACGAGGCGGCGAGACGGATGCTGAAGAGGTTCAGTCGGTGATGGCCAAAGTGATCAGCAACGGTGGTGCCGAACTTGATTATGTGGCTGCGGTACAAGCGGACACTCTCGAGTGCGAGGGGCCGTTACATGGCGAGGTTCGATTGTTGGTAGCGGCACGTTTTGGCACGACCAGACTAATCGACAACGACGGAATAACGATCCAATAAACGGTTGCTCTCGTTGAAGGTCGGGATGGCAGTGTTGAGGGGGTTCTAGCTTGCTTTGATGGCGGTGTTGAATTACGGCACGGCCAATTGGCCGAAATTGTCGGAACCCCAGCAATAGAGGGCATCGTTTATGCGTATCGCGCAAAAATGATGATAGCTGACGGTCACCATTTTGAACTGACCCAGCGGCGCGTAGACTTGACGGTTATTGTTGCCGCTCCTGCATTGAATGGACTTGTCGGTTTTGAGACCGCAATAAATCTGGGAACCTGAGGATACAGAAATGAACGGGCCGGGTGCCGGGCGAGAGTTACCTGCCGAATTCTCGCCCCAGCATTTGATTGCGTCATCAACTGTTAAGCCACAGGCGTACCCATCTCCGACCGACACCGAAACGAATTCCCCTGTTGGGGGAAGCCTTGGTTTCGCCCCTGAATCTCCCCAGCATTTGATTGCGCCGCCAAGTCGGATCCCGCAAGTGTACTGATGTCCAGCAGAGACAATTTCGAATTCGCCGTCTGGCGAATAGCTTTGACCGACACGGTTTGCACCCCAGCACTGAATTATGTTGTTCGGACTTATCGCGCAAGCATGGTCAAAACCCACCGATAAGGATTCGAAACTGCCTCCAGGTGGATCATCATATTCGTTACCCCAGCATTCGATAGTGGCATTGGTTTTGATGCCGCACGAAAAGTGGCTACCCGCAGATACAGTACGGAACTTACTTTTTGGTGCGTCTGTTTGCCCTTGAACACTCGCTCCCCAACAGCTTACAAAGTCGTCGAAATCAATTGCACATGTATGTCGTTGGCCAGGGGAAACAGCCTTGAATTTGTTTGCCGGGTGGTGAAGTTGATTTTTTTCGTTATCGCCCCAGCAAATGGTCGTTTTGTTGGCGCGCAAGGCACAAACATGTTTCCTTCCAGTGGATACGGAATCGAACTCACCGGTAAACGTAGGCAACGGTATTTTTTCGGTATTTGGGTTGTCTTCGGTATTTGGGTTGTCCCAGCACCGTAACATATCGCTAGTCGTAATGCCGCATGAAAAGTGCTCGCCAGCAGAAATGGACTTAAACGTAACCGACGGCGTATTCAACTGACCAAGGAGATCGTGTCCCCAACACTCAACGGTGGAATCAATTCGTATACCACAAGGATAATCATAGCCAGCGGAAACAAACGTGAATTGTCCGGCTGGCGAATCGATTTGACCGTTCATGTTTGACCCCCAACAGTGGATAGTGTCATCAATTCGTATTCCGCAAGCATGAAACGCACCGGCTGATACGGATTTGAATTGTTCATTTGGTACGTTGTCTGCTACGTCATCTGTCCGAGTTGCTTGGTTCGCGGCCCCTATCAGGGAAGAACCCCAACATTCAAGAAAACCGTCATGCTTGAGTCCGCATGAATAACTTCCTTTGGCCAACACAGACGCAAATTTTCCTTGCGGTGGGTTCGTCTGCCCTACTGATTCCCGACCCCAACAGGTGATAGTGTCATCCGTTTTTAGCGCGCAACTGTGAACATTGCCTGCGGCCACAGATTTGAATTCGCCATCTTCGGCTGCTAACTGGCCGTCCTCATCAAATCCCCAGCAAATTACACTACGATCGGCGACGCGCACACCACACGTATGGCTCCCTCCCGCAGATATCGCCGACAACATGTTTTCTGAACATCTTGGTGTTAACGGGTCTAACGGCACATTGGGCGATCCGATATAGCGATACAAGAATGTGACCAATTCAGCTCGCGACAATTCCTTGTCAGGTGAAAAAGTGCCGTTTCCTGTTCCTGTGGTGATGCCTTGAGATAATAACCATGAGACTGGGTTTGTTCGCCAACCCCGGGGCACGTCATCAAACCTATGCCTTGGAACATTCGGTGGTTCACCTTCTAGCCGATACAAAAATGCAGCCAATTGCGCTCGGGTTATAGGATTACGAGGAGAAAAGGTTTTATCGGTGGTGCCGGTGGTGATATTTTGATCAATCATCCAAGCAATAGCTTGATCCTCATCTGGGTAAAAAACATCATCAAAGGCATGGTCTGGCGCACTGGGTTGATTCTGCATGTTCCAGATCCACACAGCAGTTTCACCACGGGAAAGCAAAGAACTAGGTGAAAAACAAGGAGCCGAAACGTCGGCGATGTCGTCATTGACGCTCCATTGCACCGGTTGAGAAAAATATGCATTCTCGGGTACGTCACCAAAACCGGCCACTGCGCCTACCGGTGAAGCCATCAACACAACCATCAAAATAACTACTAGCGCGCAACCGATGCCCGATTGACGAAGACCACGAACTTGAAGTTTCATGATGCGCCTTTCGAATCTCGGTTCTCGTCTTGTGCGACTGAAACCATGCCTACTTGACATAAGTCAAACGTCCCTCCGGTCACTAGATAACCTCGACCCGGTGGCCAAACTGCATTTACGGCACGCGGTAGACGAACGCCCACAACATCGCCGTCCACTTCTGAATCCGGTTGTAGCAACAGGCCAGCCTTAGACGCTCGAACGCTCTTCAAAGCACCGTCGTAAACTCGTCGAGCGGCTTCGGCATCTGCTGAAACGATTACCATCCACTGTCTGCTTCGTGCCGCTTTGAGAATGT
The DNA here is from genome assembly GCA_024421095.1 of Acidimicrobiia bacterium. Taxonomy (GTDB): domain Bacteria; phylum Actinomycetota; class Acidimicrobiia; order Acidimicrobiales; family Aldehydirespiratoraceae; genus VXYK01. The sequence goes on along the minus strand of JAHQYM010000021.1, from coordinate 7,590 downwards.
CCTGGGCTATCGAGTCGACTTCTGTGTGAGCAAAGTCGTGCAAGTCATCTATCACAATTAGCTGGTCGGGCTTGGCGTTCGCCACGATGCTGCGCAGCAACTCAACGCCTTCTTCCTCCCCCACAGCTACTCGACATCCTCTTCGAAACGCGCAAGTTGCAATGAGGTGACTGTCTTGAGCGGCTACTACTGCCACTTCCTTCACTTTCGTTGGCGCGCGATCAACGAATGCAGCGAGGGCGCTAGATTTGCCGCTACGAGATGGGCCCGTAACGATAAACCCGCCTGTGTCCAATTGAAGGACGGCGGGGCCCAGATCGGCATCCCTGACTCCGAACACGAAGCCCTCCGCAGAGCTGGCAATCGATTCTAAGCCAACCTCCTCAGGCAGAACACGGACTGGTTGCGGCTCCGAAAGCGTGCGCGCTTTCATGAATTCGCCGACCTCAGACATTGCCTTGGTCTGTGCATCACCGCTCGGGTCACCGCCCAATAGCGCTATCTGCGTCTCGAAATTGTTGAACAACGCTCGCCCTGGTGAACTAAGTGCCTCTACTTTATCTAAGGGCACTCCCACCGCTGAGTATTCGTCGGGATGAGCCAACCTAAGTACTATTCGCGTACCGACCGCGCTGGTCAACGCCAATGGAAAGGCGCTACGTCGGTCACCCGTCAAGACAAAATGCACCCCGAATTGGCGGCCGTCGCCAGCGAGTTGAGTAAGCCAATCCACCCATTTGCCTCCTTCAACCCGTTCGTATACGGAATGGAACGCCGCGTAGCCGTCCACCAAGACCAATAACCTCGGCTCGTCGGGTTCTCCTCCCTTGGACGCCCGATACTCAGGGAGTGACCCAGCGCGCACCGCCGCGAATTTCTCACTGCGTTCGTCAATGCGGGAGCGTAGGTCTCGCAACAAGCGCGTCACCCGCTGGTTGTCGTGGCCTTGCACGATAGCGCCAACGTGAGGAAGCCCGCCCAACATTTCAAGACCTCGGCCAGCAAAATCTAAACCATAAACATGGGTCGTTGCTGCAGACTTCGACATTCCCGCTGATGCTGCCAAAGTTCTCAATAGAACTGTCTTGCCCGAACCGCTAGCTCCCAAAACGATAATGTTGCCGTCTAGGTCAGGGGTGAAATGTGCGATTGACTGGCGTTGTTGACGGGGTAAATCAACCACGCCCAACACGATTTTTTCATCGGTGTTGGAGCGGGGTAGGCGTGCTAAATCGTAGATCAACGCCATGGGGGGTTGCCAAGGAAGCCTCGGGTCGGGGATACCGGCTCTGGCGTGAGCAGCTTGCACATTGCCGACTAGCCTCTGCAGGTCTGTTGCATCAACCGAACTGCGAACGCCGTTTTGCCGTCTTGCCGGTTCGGTGTCAAAGGGAGCGGAGCGGTCGAAGGCGAATTGCTGCACGGTTACTGTCGGCCCCGAATGATCAGCAGTTGTGAATCCTCCGACATAGGCGCTTTGAAAAAGAGCAGAATCGCGCGGCCCAATCTTGGCGATGGCTCGCCCGGGAACCTCCGATGGCAGGGCCGCGGCTTCTCTTGAGCCGATGACATCAACGCTGTCATCATCATCCGCAACTCGTAGCGCTATTCTTAAGCTGGTGTTGGCACGGATTTGAGGGGTGATAACCCCGGCCGGGCGTTGGGTGGCGAGCACGAGATGTATACCCAAGGAACGACCCCGCAATGCCACATCCACCACGCCTTCTATAAACTCTGGTACTTCCTTAGCGAGTGCCGCAAACTCGTCAATAATCACCAATAGGGTTGGTGGCGTTTTAGGGTTGGCTGTGCTCTCCAGTTCAGCTAGGTCTTTCGCTCCTGCTTCGTTGAGAATGATTTCTCGATAACGCAACTCCGCTTCAAGCGAGACGAGTGCGCGGTGTACTTCGCTAGTGTTGAGGTCGGTGACTAAACCCACTGTGTGTGGCAATTGCACGCAGTCTTTAAAGGCTGCTCCACCCTTGTAATCAACGAGAAGGAAAGTTACATGGCGGGCACTGTGGGTAGCAGCTAGTGAAGCAACGTAGCTCTGCAACAATTCCGATTTGCCAGCGCCAGTCGTGCCGGCCACTAAGGCGTGTGGTCCATCAGTGCGAATGTCTAAAGAAATCGGGGCATCCGCCTGGCGGCCGATGGGGGCACGTAGGCGAAGCGCTTTGCCTTGCTCATGAAGGGCGTCGCCTTGCTGCCAGCGGTCAATCACTGTCTCAGGATCCTCAAGGATCGGCATTCCTCCTAGTAAGTCAACAAGACTTACTTTGTTAGGCACCGATGCAGACGCGCCGATGCGACCGCCTATCTCGACCACTGGCGAGAGCGAGCGAGCAAAGTGTTCCGCGTCTTCGTCTGTGATCGCTTCTATCTGGATGTTTGTGATTTCGGCTCCGCTTTCTCGAAATCCAAGCGTCACATCTTCGCTGCGGCTCTGCAAATCTAGTACCGCACCGCATGAGCGTGGAAGTCGTGCTCTCGCCGATCCGACCCAGATGAAATATATGCCCATTGAGGGGCCTGTCTCAAGCAGGGCAAGCATCCGAGTGCGGTCCAACGGTACGCCCTCGTCAATCAAGACAACTAACGCCGGCGCGGTTTGGTCAGCGCTGCGATGTTCTTCGACTAGCGCCAATCTGCGTTCGAGTTCATCTAACAATGCTGCGAGCAAGGTTGCACAGGAATGAGCATCATTGCCAACTTGGCTTGCGGTTATTGGTGATACCGAGGAGCGGATATGCGGCAGCCATCCAAGCCATTCCCATGCCGCCGCTTCATCCTCGCCCAATAGTGCGGCAACAACGACATCGCTTGGGGCATGTAGTCCAGCAAGTTGCACCAATAGGGCTCTCGCCAAAGCATTCGCCTGCTCAAGAGGACCAGCCACTCCGATCCCACCAACTTCATGCAGGGCAATTACGGCAGGAAGATCGGGAATGTGGGTGTAGCGGGGTGGGATTTTCTTTAGCTCGTCTCGCAACTTGCGGCTACCGCCGTTATCGACAACGACCTTCGTGCGCGACTCTTGCTCAGCACGACCGGCACGGAAGGTCAAGAACTCTTCTTCGTCCGAATGTCTTCCCCACAACCGGGGTGACAGTTCTCTAACAAACTCAATCGTCTCAATGACAGATGGGTTTTCGTGGAGTCTGCTTACCGTTTCCGCTTGACGTTTGTCGTCCAGTTCTGTTACGACCCGACCGACCATCACGGCGTGTTCAGTTAGTTGTTCTTTGTGGTCTCGGCGGTTCCAAATCTTGTTTTCGAAATAACTGCCTGCGACCATCACAGGGGACATCAACATAAATGCCAGGAAGATCATTGGGAACTGTTCTTCACGTTGTGAGTAGTAGAGATACATGCCCAAGACCATTATTAACGGAACCAAAGCAGACGTGATCGAAAATCGGTTCTTGGGAGGATCACCTGGAGGGGCAGGCAGTTTCACTTCGTTGCCTTCAAAAGGCCGAAATACATGTGGGGGACGATTAAATTTTATTGTTGGGCCAGTTGGTTCGTCTCCTTCGCTCTCAACTAGGCGAATACTCAGCATTGTGTCGCCGATCGATACTTTGTCGTCGGGTGCGACTTTTACCGCGCCTGCGATCGTTTCACCGTTAACCAATACGCCGTTCGTGGATCCTAGATCATGGACACTGATGTCATCGGCTACATGGATTCGGGCGTGGCGTCTGGATGCTAGTTGGTCACGGATTTTGAGTTCACACACCTCCGCTCGACCTATGTCGCTTGGGCCTGGCCGCAATCCGTAGGACTTTCCTTTTTCGGCTCCGTTCAAAATCTGGGCAACCGCAACAGCTTTCAGCGTTTCCCGTGGTTTGGGGCCTGTCAAGTCTCGGAGCCAACACCGGTCACCTGATCTAAGGTCGGCATCCGCTACGCGTTTGTCGCGGCCTAGAGTCTCTCGCGTCCGTTGCACCGCGAGTGATGGGTTGCGTGGGGCTTTAGCTAACGATGCCTGCTGCACTAGCGCATCGGCTAGATCACCCACCAACGTTGGGCCGTCGTAACGGATTTCTAGGTCGAAACTGCGCCCGTCGTGACTTAATGTTATGAGGAGTTGACTTGCCATGTGTCGCGCGCTACCTAGCCAAAGCTGCGGTTGGGCCAGACATTGGGTTTTTCTTTGTGTCGCTTGAAGGTGATTGCAATGTATTTGTTGGGCATAGGAAAGTTGTTCGCGGAGACTTGTGTTTCGATATGGCTATACATTGGTATGGAGCAACGTACATTACCGCGCGCACCCTACATCTTTCGGCGGGTCTTTTGTATGGGGAGTACTCACCATGTTGTCTCGGATGCCGGTCAACTCAGGTTAAGCGGGGAGTTGTCCACATCTAGTTGTGTGGTTTCGTGGTTGGACTATTGGTTATGGTTTGATGCCACAAACACGTTCCCGTGTGAAACGGGCACCAAACGAAAGGAACCACAATGGCCGTACTTGGCGCAGACGTAGAGCAGCTTGATCAACTCGTTAGAAAATTTGACGAGGAAGCTCAAAAGATCGACACCACCATTTCTACGATCGGTACTCAACTAAACCAAACATGGTGGCAAGGGCCTGACTCCGAAAGGTTCCGTAGCGAATGGGAAAGCAGTTGCACATCGCAACTTCGCCAGGTGATCCAGCAACTTCAAGCGTTCGCAACCGACTGCCGCAAACAAGCGCAAGAACAGCGCCAAGTCAGCCAAAGCTGATCGGCGAGTTGCAAATCCTCAACAGATTGGATCGGCAAGCCGCAGAGCTGAGTGTCAACGAACGGGAAGTGCTCTCTTGTGCAATGTCGGATACCAATTACTTGCACTAGGCGGGGAGTTGTCCACATCTCATTACGTGGTTTTGGGGACGGACTCTCGGTTATGGTGCGAAGTCACAAACACGTTCCCGTTTGAATCGGGAACCACACGAAAGGAACCACAATGGCCGTACTAGGAGCAGACGTAGAGCAACTTGATCAACTTGGTCGAAAGTTTGACGAGGAAGCTCAAAAGATTGATGCAACCATCAGCACTATAACCGCACAAGTTCAGCAGGCATGGTGGAAGGGCACTGACGCGGAACGTTTCAGAAACGATTGGGAAGGCACTGGCACCGCACAGCTTCGCCAAGTTATCCAGCGGCTTCAAGCTGCATCGAACGACTGCCGCAAACAAGCACAAGAACAGCGCCAAGTCAGCCAGAGCTGATCCGCAAGTTGCGGGACTCTAAGGATCGGAAAGCTATACCGACCCTTAGAGTCCCGCCAACTCTGATCCAACGGTTGCACTTTTGGTTTTCTAATCGTAGTCACCGTAGAGCTTCGTGACAATGAACGACGACGATACGCTCGACGAGCCAGAAGAAATAATCAAACAAGCCCGTGAATCCGTCGCCCAGCAAAACACCCCGAAATATCAACCTGAACTACCAGACGACGAAACCATCCCGGCTCACGCAATTCCATCTTTTCCGTCTTTGCGAGACGATGACGCAACAATTGATGTCGCCCCAGAATTCATCCGCGAACTGCGCCAAGATCGAACCCAAAAACCAACTGAAGATATTGACCCAACTATTCCCCGACAACCTACACACCCACACCAACAGCCCAAACCCAAAAACCGCAAACGCCGAACAACTGTTCTCGCGTTGCTAGTTCCAACATTAAGTATCTCACTGCTGATCGCTTGGGCAACGTCGCGCCCACAGAAAACACAACTGCCCACCGTTACAAATACCGAAGAAATTGACACTTCCAGCGCGCAAGAATTGACCGCGACACTTCCTAGCGCACCCCAGTCTTCGCAGTCGCCCGCTTCAACGACTCTCAGGGCGCAAGAATTGACCGCGGCAATTCCTAGCGCACCTCAATTGAGTGTCTGGTCCGAAGATGAATGGATTCTCGCAGAATGGGAGGTATCTACCGAAAAAGAAATCATTGATGTATGGGAAGTTGCCCACGACATCTGGGAAGAGGGGGTGATTGAGACTTTCTCGACAGACTCGACCTATACAGTTTGGGAAAGTGTTTCGCCAGGCGATTACAGGATCTCAACACGAGGCTGCAACGCCGAGGGGTGCGGCCAATGGGCCACAGAAAGCATCCGTTTCGAGCCGACCAGCAGTCCAAGCACAAGTAATCCAACCGTCAGTCCACGACGCGAACCAACTACCATAACGTCAGTACCGACCATAACGTCAGTATCGACCATAACGTCAGTATCGACCACAACGTCAGTATCGACCATAACGTCAGTATCGACCACAACGTCAGTATCGACCACAACGTCAGTACCGACCACAACGTCAGAGCAACTCGAACCACCACCCGCAATTCCTAGCGCACCCTTCTTGGCCGTATCTAGCGCGAACGGTGAAATATACGTAGATTGGTCAGCTAATTCAGACGACGACATCGTTAGCTGGTGGAAATTAAGGCGCTACAGCGCCGAGAGCGGCGAGTCAGTTGCTGTGGACCTGCTAGATACTGCGATGACGTACACATGGTCTGGCGTTCCACTAGGTGCCTACGATATCCGCATCCAAGGTTGCAACTCGAGCGGGTGCAGTCCTTGGTCACGGTTAACACTGACCGTAGATGCGGACCGGGTTTGATGAGGATGTCTGTCAGTTTTGCGGTAGTGGGTGCAGTCTCTAGTTCCACCCACCAACCTCTGGTGATTCAACCACCCCTTAGCAATTTAGCGGCCGAAACCAGATGCGCGCCTATAACTTCAACCCAAGAGACGGATTGGGCGTTTTGGTTTTCTAATCGTAGTCACCGAAGGGCTTCGTGACAATGAACGACGACGATACGCTCGATGAGCCAGAAGAAATAATCAAACAAGCCCGTGAATCCGTCGCCCAGCAAAACACTCCGAAACATCAACCTGAACTACCAGACGACGAAACCATCCCGGCTCACGCAATTCCATCTTTTCCATCTTTGCGAGACGATGACGCAACAATTGATGTCGCCCCAGAATTCATCCGCGAACTGCGCCAAGATCGAACCCAAAAACCAACTGAAGATATTGACCCAACCATCCCGCAACAACTACCACACCCACCACAACAACCCGAACCCAATAACCGCAAACGCCGAAAAACTGTCGTCGCTTTGCTTCTGCTTTCATTAATCAGCGCTTTGCCGTTGATCGCGTGGACAATCTCACGGCCACGGGCGGCACCACCGCCCAGCGTCACGCGAACCGAAGAATCCGAAGCTTTCACAACTCCTACAACTATCGCTGAAATTCCTAGCGCACCCAACTTGAGCGTTACCACTGAAACAGGCAAGATTATCGCAACCTGGTTAGCAGTTGAAGCCGGAGATGTCATTACTAGATGGGAAATCGATAACGGTTCTCAGGAGATAATTCCGCTCTCCGCGGCTGACAAGACCTACACATGGTTTGGTGTTGAGCCGAACCACTACACAATTAATCTACGAGCTTGCAACAGCATCGGATGCAGTCGCTGGGCCCGACAATCAATAGTTGTCGCTCCCAACACACCCGCCACATCGTCGACCACATCAACAACTTCGCCAAGTACCGACACAACTCAAACGATCG
>JAHQYM010000156.1 GCA_024421095.1 Acidimicrobiia bacterium | reverse complement strand
ACCTGACTGGTCAGTTTTTCAGCACTTGCGACTACCATCGGGAACCACACGTCTCGCCTGAGGCAGCCTGCACACCCCGAGGTAACGTAATGACCGACACTCTCACACCTCCCCGCTACCAACCGCGTGTTGTGGATCAGGAAGTGGCCGAGGTGTTGTCTGTAAGCGCCGCAGTGTCAAGGGTTACTTGCAAGCTCTTGAGCGGTTGTTCGTGGTTGAGGACCTGCCTGCGTGGCAGCCACACGTGCGGTCTCGGATCGCGTTGCGAACCACCCCGACTCGATTTTTTGTGTGTCCGTCGCTGGCGGTTGCTGCCTTGCGGACCAACGGTTCCCTCCTGCGGGCTGACCTGGAGTTCTTCGGATTCTTGTTCGGATCGCTCGTTGTTCGTGATCTGCGGGTCTACTCACAGTTCGAAGGCTGCCAACTCTCACACTACCGAGACGAATATGGTTTGGAAGTCGATGTGATTGTCGAGCGGGCCGATGGTGATTTGGCCGCGTTCGAGGTGAAACTCGGCAGCGAAGACGGGAATTCGCTCCCGCAACTCAGAGAGCAGCGAACCGCCCGTGACAATACTGCAGCACGCCATTAGAACAGCGTCATCCCAAACCGTGAGAGATCTGGTTAGCGCATTCGGATTCCCAAAACGCGAAAAACCGATTGGGAGTGGGGAAAGCCGGTAGGGGGTCAAGCCGAATTGATTGCATTTGTGTCGGGTTCTGAGATCCCTTGGATCAGCCTGTACACACGGCCCGCTTCTTCGCCTCGATCCACATAGTCTTGATAGGACTTGAGAGCGTTGTCTATCAAACTGTCGTAGGTGACGACCCGCGCGTTGTTGACACGCAGTGTTTCGCGAGAGCGATCTTCACCGCTTGGTGAGGTATCCCAGTCTTGTAGCCTGCTACCGAGCACGCATATGACCTCAATGGGTTCGTTCTTTCTGTCGGCGGCCGCGAGGGCATTCTCAGTGGTGCCGTAGTATTTGGAGACCTGCTCAAGGAGGTCGCTCGTGGTCATCCTTCTATCGGCTCGCTTCAGCTCGATGATGACATGCTTGTTGCCGGTGGTGCAGTAGTAGATATCTAGCCGAGAATTTAGCTGTTCGTCGGTTAAAGTCGCGTCGACATCCTCAAGCGCGGTGAGCACCCGTTTTTCCATGACGGCCGTGTGGGTCGCTCTCTCCCACGACGGGTCAAGTAGCCACAGATGCTTGTGGAGATGTTCCTGGATTGCTCTTTCTTTCGCGTTTTCGTCTACGAGGTCTGTGAGCTTTTGAATGACTTTCAGTCTGTCCTTTGCGATCTGGTAGTAAGCGCTGGCCTCCAGATCGTCCAGTTGGATGAAGACATCCTTGAGGGCTCCGAGGTTCTCTGTTGACACCTCATCAAGGCGGTGGAGCATTCTTCGTAACGTTAGGCTCTCGAAGGCCAGCACACCGCTAATGAAGAGCTGCCGCTTCTGGTCGTCATCTACGAGCGGTAGTTGGTTGATGCGCCCGAATAGTCGCTCGGCTGCCTTCTTCCGGTCGTCATCAAGGTCGCCGAACCACTCCTTGATTTGTGGGAAGAGGAGGGCTTGTTCGGTTCCTTGACGGTTGCGCAGTTGAGTCCACTTACTTTGGATCCACTTAAGCTCGTCATTTAGCTTGCTCTTGAGTGCCTTGTATCTTGGGTCTTCCTCAATAAACCTTTGACGACTAGTGGTTGCGATGTCGTCTTGATTGTCAAGATCCAAGAAGTCGGCGTGGATCTCCCCAAAAAGGTACTTCGTGTAGAGGCCGCCTTCGCCGAATTCCTCAAGGATGTCTTCCTGAGCGAGCTTGCCGCGCACCATTATCACTAGGTTGTTGAGACTCTCCTTGGTGTCGGGGTCCTTGAGTTGGCCGGACTTGAAAGCCGCAGCGATCCAGCCGTCTATCCGATAATCGGAGTCTTCGATCCTGTTATCGCGCTCTTCGTGCTCTTCAAGATTGGTGGCGATATCCCGACAGCGTAGGCCGGTGTCGCCAAAGGTCCACAGGTACTGAACTTTGTCTTGGTATTCGCGGTCTTTAATGGTGATCGGTTCACCGTCAAGCACGATGTTGAATCTATGGAAGGCTCCGATGATGCTGAACCGGCGCGCGAGGCGCTTACGCAGCGGTTTGCCGGTCCATTGGAGTTGGCGCTTCATGTTAGTGAGGATGATCCGTGTGCCACGCGTTAAGTCAATGTCGCCGGGATCGACCGCTTCGGGGTTGTACTCCGCGTCTCGCCCGTCGGCGATGATCGCCTGAATCTTATCGGAGTCCATCACGAAGCCATGCTTGATGCCGTCTTTGATGGTATGCACTTCCACGGTGCGTGCGATTGAGAACAGTGACAGCTTGCCGATCCCCTTGCGTCCCATGGCAGGGCGATCCATGACCGGAGTGCGGCGCTCGCTTTTGCGACGCTCGTATCCCACCGTCAGATACTTGTCGTTGGTGTCGCCAACGGTCATCCCATGTCCGTCGTCTTCAATGATGACTCGGTCCTTATCGGCATCGATGAAGATCGAAACGTTCTCGGCATCGGCATCCCAAGCGTTGGACACTACTTCAGAGAGCACCGCCGCTATGTTGCTGTAGAGGCCAAACCCCAGATGGCGTAGCACGTTGAGGCTCAACGTCATCTCGTACTTGTGCTCAGTGGCGGTCATGTCATGGCCGCTAGGTGGCTGTTGATGGACCGTCCTATTGCGGCACCGAGCGCGACAGGTACGGCGTTCCCGATCAGGCGAGCCACCGATGCTACCTGCACGGTCGCGCCCGACGCGACAAACGAATAGTCTTCAGGGAACGTCTGCAGAAGAGCACCCTCGCGCAGCGAGATCGCTCGGTCCTGCTCGGGGTGTCCGAAGCGACCGTTGCCGTATCCGTGGAACTGGGTTGTGATCGTCGGGGCCGGCTGATCCCAGCTCATCCGCCCGTACACACTGGAGTAGGTTTGGCCTGTAGCTTTCCTATGGCACTTGGCCCTCAGCGCAACTTCCCAGTCGCGCCACGTTCCACCCGGCAGCGATTTACGGATCCTGCGGAGGTTCGTCTCAGATAGCCCGCTGCACCGGTGCAACGGATCGCTCTCGGACGTGCCGCCCGCCTGCAGCGGATCAAGCTGTCCGATGGTATCGCGCACCGTAGGCTCCCGCGACCGATTCCACCCGGGCGGCTCAAGCGAGATCTCACCGAGCGTGGATGCCAACAACACCAACCGTTTCCTGCGCTGGGGGACACCGTAGTCCGAACACTGCACCACTGAATAGCTGAGTCGGTAGCCCGCGTCTCTCAGTACCGCCAAGAAGCCCGCAAACACAGCGTGGCGAGACAGGAGCGACACATTCTCCATCGTTACGACCTCAGGCCGCACCTCCTGTGCAATCTCGGCGAACTTGTCGAGCAGTTTCCACTGGTTGTTTGGATTGCTGCGGCCGCGGGTATAGGTCGAGAACGGCTGGCACGGCGCGCAACCCGACAACACCCGCGGTTTGTGTGCGGCAAACAGGGAATCGACGAAATTAGGTGATAACCCGAAGAGATCGCGCTCGTGGAACTCGGCACCGACGTTCGCCTCAAAGGGATACCTGCACGAAGGGTCAAGGTCAATACCGGCAGACACCTCAATTCCGGCTTGTTGCATCCCAAAGGAAAGCCCTCCCGCCCCGCAGAAGAGATCAACTGCCGACGGTTGACATAGTTGTGTCATATTCCTAGCCCGCCAAACCGAATCGGAGCCCCGTTAGATCTGACAGGGTAGACCTTTTGCGAGACTAGCATCCCTGCAGCATACACGTCGCATACTCCCCGTCCCATAGAATCTCCTGTTATCAAGTTCCAAACAAAGTTAGCGCGCGCACTGAAGCGCAAGGTAACCCAAACGCCGAACCGATAGAAGTCTGATCAGTCACATTCACAGTCGCAAGCCTTACCGGCTCTGCAAGGGGTTGCAACAACGATGGCAGTTCCAGGTGCAGTAACGCTTCGATTCTTCCTGGCACAGCACCGGCCAAACCGTGACGGTGCCCGCTGTGGCCGATATCGAGTCCCAGCGACACACCTAGATACTCTAGGGATCGGCGCTGCTAGCGGCTTCGGTGTCCGCCTGGATGCCCGAGCCGCAGAATGCATGTTGCGCGTGCCCGCGGCATTGGCTGGTTGCATCGCGGCGACAACGCCCGTATCCGTTCTAGCCGGTCTCGGTGTGGCGGGTTCAACGTTGCGTAGCCGGATTCGATTGCTGTT
>JAHQYM010000020.1 GCA_024421095.1 Acidimicrobiia bacterium | reverse complement strand
TACCCCCACGTCCGCGGCCGGCGCTGCGGCTACGACCGAGACTAACACGACGGCGACGGGTGCTGCGGCCACCACGGCGACCAGCGCTACTACGGCGACGGGTGCTGCGGCCACGACCGCGACCACCACGACGGCGACCACCACAACCGCGGCCGGCGCTGCGGCTACGACCGAGACTAACACGACGGCGACGGGCGCTTCGACCACCACGGCGACCACCACGACCGCACCCACCACTGCGACTAACGTCGCGCCCGCTACCACCGATGCTGTGGTCCCAACCAACAGCACCAGCCCAACAGCCGAGCAGTGGGAGGCTCTGCGACAATGCGAGTCGGGTGGCAACTACCAGGCGGTCAGCCCCAGCGGACGTTATCGGGGTGCGTATCAGTTTTCTCGTTCAACTTGGAATTGGCTAGCTGGAAGTATCGGTTCGACGCATCTCGTTGATGCGGACCCAGCAGCAGCGTCACAAACCGACCAAGATCAAATGGCGGCAGCGCTTTGGGAACGTCAAGGCTGGCAACCTTGGCCGGCGTGCTCCAAGAAACTTGGTTTCCGTTAGCCGACCGGCACCAATCACAAGTGACGCACACGCTCCGACAAACTCGTGAAATCTTGTGCCGTTACGGGCTTGAACCGCAGCGGCGTTTAGGGCAGAACTTTGTGGTTGACCCCAACACGGTGCGCCGCATCGCAAAGTTGTCTGGAGCTTCTTCGGCTACGACGATTGTGGAGATTGGTGGGGGATTAGGGGCATTGACTTTGGCTTTGGCGCAAACCGGTGCTCAAGTGACCACGATTGAGTGCGATAAACGCTTGGTGGCCGCGCTCAGAGATATTGTGGCCGCCGATAACGTGACCGTGGTTGAAGGTGACGCAACATCGCTTGACTGGCAGCAGATCTTAAAAGGCCAGTGCGATGTTCAACTGGTTGCCAACCTGCCCTATAACATCGCCTCGACCTTGATTATAGACCTGCTTAAAACGGTGCCAGGTTTTACCTCTATGTTGGTGATGGTGCAACGGGAGGTAGGGGAGCGCCTCGCGGCTTCAGTAGGCAGCAAAGCGGTGGGGATTCCTTCTTTGCTAGTTGCGTATCACGGAACGGCGAAAATCGTTGGGCGGGTGCCGGCTACGGTTTTTTTTCCTCAACCCAACGTTGATTCGGTTCTAGTGCAAATCAATCGTCACCATCAATTGCCGCTAGAGCAACCGCTAGAACGCATAGAGGTGCTGTTGCGCGCGGCGTTCAACCAACGGCGCAAGATGTTGAGGCGTTCGTTGCACCGCTACCTCTCTGAGGATGGGTTTGCCACTGCTGGGGTAGACAGTGAGGCTCGACCTGAGACTTTGCCGATCCGAGATTGGTCTCGGTTGGCCGCAGCGATTGACAAACCCCCGCCAGATTAGGAAACAGCAGCGGTCGCTAGTTATTTGCGGCGTTGATGCCGAGTGCGGCGCATCATTTTCTTGTGTTTCTTTTTGCGCATTCTTTTGCGGCGTTTTTTTATCAGTGAACCCACGACCTCCGACGCTACCGTGAAAGAAGAAAAAACCTCGCCCCAATTTGTGGCGCGCGGTGCTAAGCGGGCGATACGGTATAGCCGTTGCACCTGCGGTGGCCCGTAGTTCAACTGGTAGAACGTCGGACTTTGGCTCCGGATGTTGCAGGTTCGAGCCCTGCCGGGCCAGCCATTATGGAAATAGTGAACAAAAAAAAGTTGCATGTGGTAGCGGGCCGTGCAACCCAGGTCTTGGCCAGCGAAATTTGCGCCGAACTCAACGTTCCTCTCGGTACCCCGAGCATTGCCGAGTTCGCCAACGGCGAGATTCACGTCAAGTATTTTGAATCTATTCGCGGTGCCGATGTTTTTATCGTGCAAGCGCACACCCCCTGGGAAGGGCGTTCGCTCAATGACGCGATTACTGAACAATTGATTATGGTGGATGCCGCGAAACGCGCTTCGGCGAAACGGATTACGGCGGTTATTCCGTTCTACGGTTATAGTCGCCAAGACCGTAAAGCTTCAGGCCGTGAACCTATCAGCGCGCGACTAATTTCTGATTTGTTTAGCGTGGCCGGAGCTGATCGGTTGGTTTCGGTTGATTTGCATTCCGGCCAGATTCAAGGTTTTTTTGACGGCCCGGTCGATCATCTAACCGCGATGCCGGTGCTGGTGGATTATCTCACCGGAATTGAAGGCGATTTAGTGGTTGTGTCCCCTGATGCGGGGCGCATGAAAGTTGCTGAGCGTTACACCAATATGCTTGCTGCCGACTTGGCTTATGTCCATAAGCGCCGTTCGACTCTTGAAAACAACTCGGTGGAAGCGAAAGAAATTATCGGCGATGTTGCGGGCCGCGTTTGTGTGCTGATTGACGACATGATCGATACTGGCGGAACCATCTGCGCGGCAGCCGAATTGCTGGTGGCGAATGGGGCTGAGATGGTGATTGCCGCTGCGACGCACGGTGTTTTTTCTCCTCCGGCGATAGACCGCTTGGCCAAGGCATCAATTGAGACAGTGTTGATTACCGATACTTTGCCGCTCTCCTCCGACAAACGAATCAAAAAGATAAAGGTCCTGTCGGTGGCACCGATTATTGCACAGGCTATTGCCGCGGTGTTCGCGGATACTTCGGTGAGCGAAATCTTCGCTGGCAACCACCTAGCGTGATCCTAGATTGCTCGTAAATCATGCACGCATGCAGCGTTTTTGCGGGTAAACTTCCGCTAGCTTTTTGCCTGACCTGTTCGCTATCGACCTCTTGCCAATCTGGGAGTACAAGTTTTTATGCCTGACCAGTTGCTACTCAATGCCACGCGTGGCCGACCCGAGGGCACCCGCGCCTCTCGCCGTTTACGTCGTCAAGGCAATGTTCCCGCCATTATCTATGGCCTTGATCGCGAGCCAGTCTCGGTGAGTGTTGCTTGGTCCGACTTGCGCCTAGCTCTCAACACCGACGCTGGGATCAATGCCTTGATCACCTTGCGTATTGATGGAGAAGAACAGCTTTCGATCGTGAAAGACTTGCAGCGGCACCCAGTGCGCCGCGAGGTAATCCATGTGGACTTCTTGAGGGTCACCACCGACCAAGAAATTGAAGTTGATGTTCCGCTTGTGCTTGTCGGGGAAGCGCTTGAAGTCACCCGTGCCAATGGTATGGTCGACCAAACGATGTATTCGTTGGCTGTATCCGCCAAGCCAGCAGATGTGCCTGACGAGATTGAGGTCGACATTAGCGGTCTGTCTCTTGGAGATTCGATTAAGGTTGCTTCGTTGACGTTGCCCTCTGGTGTGGTCACCTCGATTGATCCTGAAGAAGCGGTTGCCACTTCTCTTGTCACTCGCTCCACCCGTGAGGCAATGGCGGCTGCAGAAGCTCGTGCCGAAGAGAAGTCTGCTGAGGGTGAGCTAGATTCCGCTAGCGATAACTAGTTGCCACTTTAGGCTCGGCGATGGTTCGCCTCACCTCTGCAAAGCGTCCCCAAAAACACCGCAAGACGCCCGCCGACCTGATTGTGGTGGGGCTCGGGAACCCGCCGAAACAATACGGGCAAACCCGTCACAACGCCGGCGCTTGGGTGGTCAATGAGTTGGCTGCGCGCCATAACCGCAGTTTTTCTTCTAGGCGGCGCGAGCAAGCGGCAACCGCGCAGTTGCAGGTGGGCGCCAAGCGGTTGATTTTGGTGCTGCCTCTGACTTTTATGAACAATTCGGGTGCGGCTGTTGCGCCGCTGTTGAGGCGTTATGAGATTGCTGACCTAGGCAACTTAGTGGTCGTGCATGACGAGTTGGATCTTCCGGTTGGGCGCATGATGGTGAAGTTCGCTGGTGGCTTGGCGGGCCATAATGGTTTGAAGTCGATTCGTGATCATGTGCATTCTGTCGAATTCAGTCGACTACGCATTGGGATTGGTAATCCGCGGGGCAACATCAAGACCAGCGATTATGTGCTTGCACCTGCTTCGCGAAGTGAACACCCAACGCTTCAAAAGGTGGTGCTGCGCGCCGCCGACGCTTTGGAGTTCTTGATGCAAAATGGCCGTGAGGCCACCATGAATGCGTTTAACGGGGTTGATTGATCTGATGCCCGAAGCGGCTAGGAACCTTCGTTCGTTGCGTTCTCTTTTGGCTTCTGAACCGGCACTTGATCGTGTGCTCGCACGCCAGGATGTTCCGCTTGTGGTCAACGAGGCAGCTCGGGCTTTTGTTTTGGCGGGCTTGAGTGAGGCTTCAGCGCGTCGCCCGATCTTGGTTGTGACAGCATTGCACAACGAAGCGCAACGTTTGTCTCACGATCTTGCTGCGGTGCTTGGTGGTGAGCAGGTGGCGTTGTTCGCTCCTTGGGGAACTTTGCCTTTTGAGCGGGTCAGCCCGGCGTTGGAAGTGATGGGGCAGCGCCTGCGTTTGTTAGCGCGTTTGCGTGATCCGGATGGCGGGCCGGCGCTGATTGTGGCTTCGGTACGGGCGTTGTTGCAGCGGCTCGACCCGGCTGCCGTGACCGATCCAATGGTTTGTCGCGTTGGTGAAACCTTGGATTCGTTGGAGTTGACCGCGCGTCTGGTTGATTTCGGATACCGCCGCGAGCAGCAGGTGGAGCATCGTGGGGAGTTCGCGGTGCGAGGGTCGATTGTCGACGTTTTTCCAAGTACCGGGGATTGTCCCGTACGGATTGATCTTTGGGGTGATGAGGTGGATCGTTTGACTGAATTTGCCGTCTCGGATCAGCGTGCCACAGATGCCGTAAAAGAGTTGGAGATTTACCCGTGTCGTGAGTTCCGACCGAGCGCACAGGCGCGCCAGCGTGCTCAGCAACTGCTTGTGGATGAACCTTGGGGTCGGGAGCAATGGGAGCGAATTGCCAACGGAGAATTGTTCGACGGAATGGAGTCTTGGTTGCCTTGGCTGGTTGCCGATGAAGTGTTGTTGCCAGATCTGTTGGATAACGATGCTTGGGTGATTTTGACGGAAGCTAGGCGTATCCGTGATCGCGCTGCCGATATTGAAGCCGAAGAGGCTGATTTGGCTGCGTCTTTAGCGAAAACTTGGGATGTTGATGCCGACGATCTGCATCGCCTGCATTTGCGTTTCGACCGCTTGTTGGCGCACACCAACGCGGCAGTGCTGACCATGCCTGCGATTGCCCCAGCAGCTACCAACTCTGCTGCTCTTGCCACTGTGGAAGCAGTTGCTTGGGCTCCAGTTGTCGGCGATGTGGAACCAGCGATTTCAAGGGTTCGGCAGTTGCTTGGGGACGGTTATTGTGTGGTGGTTGCGGCAGACAGCGCGGCGAGTGGCGATCGTTTGGCTGCTTTGTTGTATGACCACGGTGTTGATGTGGTTCTAGCGACCACTTTCACCGACATTTCCGTTGCGGGGGCGCATCTAGTTGCGGTGCCTCTTGAACGTGGCGCAGTGTTTCACGCCATCAAGTTGGCGGTGTTGGCAGAAGCCGACCTTACTGGGCGGCGCCGGACGCACAGAACGGCTCAACCACGGCGCGTTGATGCCCAAAGGTTTTTTGACGATTTGCGTGAGGGGTCTTACGTGGTTCATTCCCAGCATGGTGTAGCACGTTTCGAGGGAATGGTCACCAGAGCCGTGAACGGCAGCGATCGTGACTATTTATTGCTCCAATATCGGGGTTCGGATAGGCTGTATGTGCCTTCAGACCAAATTGATTTGGTACGCATCTACAACGGTGGCGAAACCCCGAAGCTGTCAAGAATGGGGGGTGCCGATTGGCGTGCGAGCAAGGCAAAAGTGCGCTCGGCAGTCTCCGAAATAGCTCAAGAACTAGTAGTATTGTATCAAAAGCGTGTGACCTCTTCGGGTCATGGGTTTGCACCCGACACGCCTTGGCAAAGCGAGTTCGAAGGTTCTTTCAAGTATCAAGAAACCCCAGATCAACTTCAAGCGATAGCAGATGTGAAACTTGATATGGAACGACCTGTGCCGATGGATCGTTTAGTGATCGGAGATGTAGGTTTCGGCAAGACTGAAGTTGCTCTCAGGGCGGTTTTCAAAGCGGTGCTTGATGGGTGTCAGGCAGCGGTTCTAGTCCCCACTACCTTGTTGGCTCAACAGCATCACGCAACATTTAGAGAACGGCTCGCGCCGTATCCGACCAGAGTCGAAGTGCTCAGTCGTTTTCTTTCTCCGGCTCAAGCAAAGGCGGTTCTTTTGGGGTTGCGAAACGGTGAAGTGGATGTGGTTGTTGGCACCCACCGGTTGCTGTCCACCGATGTTGAGTTCAAGAACTTGGGTTTGTTGGTGGTTGATGAAGAACAACGATTCGGGGTGCAACACAAGGAACGAATCAAGACCTTGCGCACCGACCTTGATGTTTTGACGCTTACGGCTACGCCTATCCCGCGAACTATGGAGATGGGCCTTGCGGGGATTCGTGACATGTCTTTGCTCAATACTGCGCCGGCTGATCGTCAACCAATTATGACCTATGTGGGTGAATATTGCGAACGTGCGGTGGCTGAGGCTATTCGGCGAGAGTTGTTGCGTGAAGGCCAATTGTTTTTCGTGCATAACCGGGTTCGAGATATTGAGCATGTGGCCGAGTCGTTGCGTTCGTTGGTGCCCGAGGCGCGTGTTGCTGTGGCGCACGGGCAGATGGATGAAGGCACGCTCGAACGGGTGGTGATTGATTTCTGGGAGGGTGATTATGATGTGTTGGTTTGCACCACGATCATTGAATCGGGCATTGATATGCCCACTGTCAACACTTTGGTTGTGGATCAGGCGGAACGGCTTGGTCTTGGTCAACTGCATCAACTGCGTGGTCGAGTTGGACGTGCTGGGCAACGCGCTTATGCCTATCTTTTTCATCCCTCAGACACGGTTTTGAGCGAAGAGGCTTATGAGCGGTTGAAGACGATTGGTGAGTCCACGGAGTTGGGTTCTGGTTTCAGGATCGCCATGCGTGATCTTGAACTTCGTGGAGCTGGCAACTTGTTGGGCACTGGCCAGTCGGGCCATATCGCCGCTGTCGGTTATGACCTTTATTGCCAGATGGTTACTGAAGCTGTCGCGCAACTGCGTGGCGATAAGGTTGTTGAACCACCCAAGATTGCGATTGATGTGCCTGGCGATGCACATTTGCCTCAAGACTATGTGCAGGATCAGGCCAGTCGTCTTGAGGCTTATCGGCGGTTGGGGGCTATTCGAACTCAGGAGATGCTTGACGACATTCGCGCTGAGTGGATTGATCGTTTTGGGCCACTACCAGCGGCTGCTGAAGCGCTCTTGCAAGTTGGCCAACTACGGGTTGAATGCGTGCGTAGTGGGGTGCGTGAGATTAGTGTTTCTAAGGGTCCAGGTTTTGGTGGTGCCGATTATCTGGCGCGCATATCGCCGGTGGATTTGCCGCCAAGCAAGCAGGTTCGTTTGCGGCGCCGTTACTCGGCCAAGGATGCCCAGAACGCCGCCACCTATTCCGCGGCGAATGCTTTGTTGCGTGTTCCTTTATCCACTAAGCGGGGGTCGATTGTCGAACAAATAGCTGCGTTAATGGCCGACTTGTTGCCAGATGCGCTGCTCAGTGATTCTAGCTAGTATCCTGTTGCGCTTGTGAAGAGCAAAAGTGGTAACTTCCTAACTATTGTCTTTTGGGTGGCGGTTTTCGGATTGGTTACGGTGGCTTGTGGGGCAGCCGCCAACAATGTGGTAGCACGTGTCGGTCAATCCTCGCTAAGCCAAGCCGACCTTGAGGCGATTCTTGAGGCGAACGGGCGCGAAGATGCCGCAGTTGTGCCAGTAGAGCTAGCGGCCACAGAAATTGCTAGATGGATCTTTTTCGAGAGTTGGATTGACCTCGCTGCTGCGAACGGAACCAACTTGACTGATGAACATTTAGGGTTAGCGCGTCTCAACTATCAACAAGCAATGAGTGAAGATCCGAGTTTGCCTAACCCCGATACGCCTTACGGCGAGATCGCTTTGCGTTACCGCGCGGTTGAGCACTTGCTCGCCGACTATGCGCTAGCGAACGAGGATGTAACCGCCTTGTGTTCAAGTCATCTGCTTGTGGAGACCGAGGCAGAAGCCCAAACCGCTTTTGAAAGGTTGCGTGCAGGTGAGGATTTTGCGGCTTTGGCAGCGGAAGTGTCGGTGGGTCCGAGTGCGCCGAATGGTGGCGACTTAGGGTGCGTGGCAGCGAATTCCTTGGTTGCGGAGTTCGTGGAAGGGGCTCGTGCGGTTGGCGGTGCTGGGCTGTCCGTTCCTGTACAAAGCGAGTTCGGTTGGCATCTGATTGAAGTGCGAAGTTTTGGTTCGGTGGTGCGAGGCCAACACGATGAGTTGACCTCGGTGGAAGTAACCGCTTTTGTGTTGACCAATTTTGGGCTGACGATTCAGCAACTGCAACCGATGTTGTATGACCGTGAGATCAGCGTTGATTCCCGCTTCGGCATCTTTGAACCCACAACGGGGAGGGTAACTCAGGTGAGCACGTCAAGCAATGAATTTTCCTAGGTCTGCTAACCGCGTGCCGAAACGTGAGGGTCAGTCGAAGATCACTGTTGTGGGGCTGGGTCCGGCGGATGAATCGTTGTTGACGAACCAAACTGTGGCCGCGATCAAGACAGCTTCGCGGCGTTTTTTACGAACGCGCAGGCACCCGGCAGCATCGCTGCTCGCTGATGCTGTGGATTTCGATGACGAATACGATATTGGCGAATCTTTTGAGGCTGTGTATCGCGCTATCAGCGATCGTTTGTTGCGAGAAGCGGCAACCGGTGACTTGCTTTATGCAGTGCCGGGTTCGCCTTTGGTGCTTGAACGCACCGTTGAGTTGTTGCGCGAGGCCACAGTTGCCGCTGATCTGCAACTTGAGGTTTTGCCTGCTATGTCGTTTCTAGATGTTGCTTGGTCTCGGTTAGGCATTGATCCGATAACCAGTGGGGTTCGGCTTGTGGACGCTCAGAGATTTGCAGTTGATGCGGCCGGGCAGAGGGGGCCATTTTTGCTTGCTCATTGCTATAACCAACGGGTGTTGTCTGAGGTAAAACTCGCTGTTGACGAGGAGCCCGAATCGGCGGTGGTGTTGCAACGCTTGGGTTTACCTGACGAAGCAGTGTTTGAGGTTGCTTGGAGTGAAATCGACAGGGAAATTAATGCCGATCATCTGACATCATTGTGGATTCCTGAGTTGGCGGAACCGTTAGCCGGGGAGTTCGTGCGCTTTGAAGAACTTGTGCGGGAGTTGCGTGAGCGTTGTGTTTGGGATCAAGCACAAACGCATGGTTCATTACGGAAACATTTCCTTGAGGAAAGCTATGAGGTGCTTGAAGCCCTAGATGGCCGTGCTTCACTTGATGACAGTGAAGTCGATGCTAATCTTGATTCGCACTTGGTGGAAGAACTCGGCGATTTGTTGTATCAAGTGTTTTTCCACGCGCGCATCGGCGCGGAACGCGGGTCTTTTACGGTGACCGACATAGTGCGCACGATTCACGACAAGTTGGTTACGCGTCATCCGCATGTGTTTGCTGACCAAGGGGTGGTTGGTGTAGGTCAGCAAGACGCCGAGGTGTTGGCGCGTCGTTGGGAGGAAATCAAACGCCAAGAAAAGGGTCGTGTTTCGGCTATGGACGGCGTGCAGACATCGCTACCTGCTTTGCTGTTGGCCGCGAAAGTGCAAGATCGATCGATCAATGTTGGGTTTGACGCAGCGCACCTAGGCCCGATAGGAGACAAGCAAACGGGGAATAATCCTTACGACCGTGTTGGTGAGTTGTTGTTTGCGTTGGTGTCGTTGTGCCGAGAGTTTGATGTTGATGCTGAGGCGGCCTTGCGTGCGGTGACGGTGCGTTTCATGCAGAGTGTACGCCAGGCCAACAAATAGGATGGATGCGATAACGACAGTGAGCAAGTATGCTATGAGACCGCTTCGTGTTTTGCGGAGTGGAAATTGATTGAGTTGCCGTTGAGAGGTTGTCAATGAGCGTTATTGAACGTGTCTATGGCCGTGAGGTGTTTGATTCTCGCGGTAATCCCACCGTTGAAGTAGAGGTTGAATTAGACACGGGAGCAACGGCAAGAGCGATAGTGCCGAGCGGTGCGTCGACTGGTGCTTTTGAAGCAGTTGAATTACGTGATGGCGGCGACCGTTTTGCGGGTAAGGGCGTGCGCGCGGTTGTGGATTTTGTTAACGGCGAACTGGCTGAAGCGGTTTTGGGACGTGATGCCATTGATCAGCGCGGGCTTGATCAGAAGCTGATCGCAGTCGATGGCACCGACAACAAAAGCCGCGTCGGTGCCAATTCCATCTTGGGTATTTCGTTGGCAACGGCACGGGCTGCAGCGGTTGAGTTGGAACTTCCTTTGTGGCGTTATATCGGTGGTGCCCAGGCCCATGTTTTGCCGATACCAATGATGAATGTGCTCAACGGTGGTTCACATGCCGACAATAACGTCGACTACCAAGAGTTTATGTTGATGCCGTTGGGTGCGGCTTCGTTTTCTGAAGCGATGCGCTGGGGTGTTGAGGCGTATCATTTGCTGAAGAAGATCATTAGCGAGCGTGGATTGTCTACGGGGATTGGTGATGAAGGCGGTTTCGCTCCCGATTTGGCGAACAATGAACAAGCTGTGCAGTTGCTTGTTGAAACCATCGAAAGAATGGGTCTCGTGCCCTGTAAAGATATGGCGATTGCTTTAGACGTTGCTTCAAGCGAGTTCTATCACCACGGGTTTTATGAGTTGGCAAGCGAAGGACGGCGGCTCAGTTCTGCTGAGATGGTGGAAGACTTGTCTAACTTGGTAAACAAATATCCGATAGTTTCAATAGAAGATGGAATGGCTGAAGATGATTGGGATGGCTGGGCAGCGTTGATGAGGGCAGTCGGCTCGAAATGTCAACTAGTCGGCGATGATTTGTTTGTCACTAACTGTGAACGTTTGTCGCGTGGCATTGAAGAAGGTTCGGCGAATTCGATTCTTGTGAAGGTCAACCAGATTGGGTCACTCTCTGAGACGCTTGAAGCGATTGATTTAGCGACGCGTAACGGTTTCAGTTCGGTGATGTCGCATCGTTCCGGAGAAACCGAAGACACGACCATTGCCGATCTTGCTGTTGCAACCAACTGCGGGCAGATCAAGACTGGTGCTCCAGCGCGTTCAGATCGCGTCGCTAAATATAACCAACTGCTGCGGATCGAAGAGCAACTTGGTGAAAGCGCCGCTTTTGGGCACGCCAATGGGATCGGCAGAACTCAATGTTGAACAAAGTGTGGTGGGCCATCGTGCTGTGTATTTTGTTATCCTTGTCTGCTTCTGTGTATTCCTTTGTGTTACCCCCATTAGTCCAACAACTTCAACTCAACCGTGAACTAGACGAGGCCAAACAGGAACGCACGCGGCTTCAAACCGAGATCTCCCAAATCAACGCAGATATTGAGAGCCTCACAAGCGGTGAGGGGCTGCGGCGCGCGGCACGATGTTACGCGCAGTTCGTGGAGCCCGGCGAGGAGGTTTATGCCGTGGCCGGCCTCAGCGGATGTGCCAACATCGAATTAGCGGATTAGCACGGAAAGGCTAGCCAATGTCGATTATCGGGACGAGGGTACTGCGCAAAGAAGACCCTCGGTTTCTGACTGGGGCTTCAACCTACACAGCCGATTTGAATGATCCGCGACTCAATGGCGCGTTGCATGCCACGTTCGTTCGTGCATTTGTGGCGAACGGGAAAATACTTGAGATTGATAGCACGGATGCATTGAGCGTCCCTGGAGTTGAGGCGGTTTTGACGGGTGCCGATTTGGATTTGAAACTCCCAGGTGCGGTGCCCCGGTTTCCAGCCGAGGTACTCAATCGCCCCTTGCTCGCCCGTGATCACGTGCGCTTTGTGGGTGAACCTTATGCGGTGGTTTTATCTGAAACTATTAGCGCGGGTTTGGATGCGGCGGAAATGGTATTTGCCGACATTGAACCGTTAGATGCAGTGACCGACTTGGAAGATGCTGCGTCCGACAAGGTAATAATTTACGACACTCTTGGCACTAACACCGTCTTGACTTTCTCGGATCTGGGTTTGGCCACAGGAATCACCGACGCGGCATTTTTCGCTGATTGCGAAGTGGTAGTGAAGCAACGAGTTGTGCATCCACGTATGTCAGCAGCACCACTCGAAACGCGTTCTGCGGCAGCAAACTGGACGGCTGAGCGGCTGACTTTGTTCTTGTCAAGCCAAGCCGCTCATCGTGTCAAGAACACGCTTGTGCGTTTGTACAACTTGAATCCTGATGAAGTGCATGTGATTGTGCCTGATGTTGGCGGTGGGTTTGGTGCCAAGGTCTCACCCACGCCCGAAGATGTCTTGATTCCCTACCTTTCGCGATTTTGCGGTCGTCCAGTTCGCTGGGTTGAAACTCGCACCGAGAATATGATCGCTGCAGGTCCGGGTCGTGCCCAAGTGCATTACGCAACTCTTGGCGGCAGCACGGACGGCGATATTACGCACTATCGGCTTGAGGTGCTTGCTGATGCCGGCGCGTATACCCGGGTAGGGGCTTTCCTGCCTTTTTTCACTCTACCGATGGCACCCGGAAATTATGATATAGCCAATATTGAAACACAAGCAAAATCAGTAATCACAAACGCCGCGCCCACGGAGGCCTTTCGCGGTGCCGGTCGCCCCGAAGCGACCCTCACGATTGAACGCATGTTTGATCTCTTCGCTGCCGCAACCAACATCGACCCGATAACGCTGCGACGCAAAAACCTGATCCCTAAAGAGAAGTTCCCGTTCACCACGCCCGTGGGCAGCGAATACGATACCGGCGACTACGCAACATCACTTGACAAGGCGTTAGCCGCAGCAGAATATGAAAAGTTGCGCACGGCACAGTCCAAAAGGCGCGAATCAAATGATGTCAAACAAATCGGGATAGGCGTAATCAACTATGTGGAAGTAACCGCCGGGCCAGCGCCGGGTGGCAACGAATTTGCACAGGTGGAGATAACCCCAGAAGGCAAAGCGCGGGTGTACTCAGGAGCTCTGTCACACGGTCAGGGACATCAAACAACTTTCGCGATGATCGCTGCTGCAAACCTCGGTATTGCAATTGAAGAAATAGAGGTTATTCAAGGTGACACCGACCAAGTTGCGCGCGGTGAGGGCACAGTAGCAAGTCGTTCCACACAACTTGGTGGGTCAGCCATAAAAGATGCTGCCGAGAGCGTGGTTGCTGCTGCTGTTCAAATCGCCGCGGAACTATTAGAGGCATCGGCGGCAGACGTGGTGCTCAACCACGACACGGGAGTGTTTCATGTCGCAGGAACACCAGCGGTCAACAAAACCTGGGTTGATGTAGCTGCCGCGGCCGAACCAGAACAACTCCTAGCCGATGCAGATTTCAACGCCCGCTGTACCTATCCGTTCGGCACACACATAGCTGTTGTGGAAGTAGACACACAAACCGGTGGAGTTGAACTGAAGCGCATCATAACTGTTGATGATGCCGGCACTATTATCAATCCATTAATCGTGGAAGGCCAACGACATGGCGGTATTGCCCAAGGGGTTGCCCAAGCCTTGCTTGAAGAAGTGCGCTTTGATGAAGACGGCAATCCAGTAACTAGCAACTTTGCCGACTATGCAATAATTTCCGCTGCTGAAATGCCTACTATCGAACTTGAACCGATGGCAACACCCACACCAAATAATCCTCTCGGAGCAAAGGGGATTGGTGAGTCGGGGGCTATTGGGGCAACGCCGGCGGTGCAAAGCGCGGTCATTGATGCCCTCAGTCACCTCGGTGTGCGTCATATAGACGTGCCGATGTCACCTCAAAAAGTCTGGTCAGCTATCCAAAAAGCTCTCCATGAATGATTTTCGTGAGGTGTCCACGGTTGCCGAGGTTAGTGCTGCGCTGCGCCGGCACCGCTACCTTCCTGATGAAGGGTTAGCCACCGCAGTATTCTTGGCTTTGCGCCTTGAGCGGCCATTGTTGCTTGAGGGAGAGCCGGGGGTGGGCAAAACCGAAGTTGCGCGGGTCCTCGCTGATTGGGTAGGAGGGCCGCTGCTGCGCATCCAATGCTATGAAGGCATTGACGTGAACCAAGCAGTATATGAATGGGATTACGCTAGGCAACTGTTGCATCTGCGCACCGCTGAAGCCACCGGCGCAGCGCAAGCGAGCGATGCCACCCGGTTGAGCAATGAACTTTACGCTGAACGTTTCTTGGTGCGCCGTCCGTTGCTAGGCGCGATCACCCACGGCGAAGGCCCACCGCCAGTGCTGTTGATCGATGAACTAGACCGAGCCGATGACGAATTTGAAGCGTTTCTGCTTGAAGTGCTCGCCGATTATGCGATCACCATTCCTGAACTCGGCACTTTCACAGCCACCAATAAACCTCTCGTGATTGTCACCTCAAACCGCACCCGTGACCTTCATGATGCGTTGAAACGGCGTTGCTTCTATCATTGGGTCAGCCATCCCGACACTGCTCGCGAGATAGAAATCATCTTGCTGCATGCGCCCTTCGTTGGTGAACGTTTGGCAACTCAGGTCGCAGGAGCGGCCAAGGCACTACGCCAAATCGGGTTATATAAGCCCCCGGGCGTCGCTGAAACCATAGATTGGGCCCGCGCCTTACAACTTTTGGGTGCTTGTGAACTCGGCGTTGAACAAGCGCAAGCGACCTTGCCAGCACTCTTGAAATACCGTGAAGATCTTGACCGAGTGAATGCTCACGGCCTAGAAACTCTCTTTGCGGTACCTCAACAGTGACACCACTTAAAGTTGCTGTTGATTTTGTGGCAGCGCTGCGGGCTGCTTCTGTAACTGTTCCTTTAGCGTCTTCGCGTTTGTTTACTCAAGCTCTAAGCGAAATCAATCTAGCAAATCCAGACGAAGTCTTTTGGACGGCTCGTGCAGTGTTAGTGAAACGCCCCGAAGACTTTGAGGTTTTCGACCAAGTTTTTGTTGCGTATTGGGGGGGATTAGGTGGCGGATTGGTGTGGCGAACCCAACCACCACCCACCTCTGTCACCTTGGCAATAGATGACTCAACGCAACCGCCTTCTCCGCAAGCTGACACCAATAACAACAATCAAGAGGACGAAAATAACACCGAGAACATCATCGTGCGTTACTGTGCCACAGAAACGTTGAACAAGAAAGATTTCGCAGATTACACCGAAACCGAACTCAGCGAATGCCGCTCGGTGATGCAGTCAATCACGGTTTTGGGAGCACTGCGCGTTAGTCGGCGGCGAGTTCCAACCAGAAAAATGCGCGGAAATCTCGATATGCGTCGCACCATGCAACGGGCTTTGCGAACCGCTGGTGAACCACTTGTGGTGGCGCGCAGCGTTGTTGGCATGAAGCCACGCCGTCTGGTCTTGCTATTAGATGTTTCTGGTTCGATGGAGCCATACGCTCGAGTTCTCATCAGCTTCGTGCATGTGTGTGTTGCAAGTAGAATGCGGGTAGAAGCGTTTGCTTTGGGTACCCGGCTAACCCGCCTCACCCGCGAGTTGTCTCAACGTGACCCAGACCGGGCGCTCAAAGCAGCCGCGCAGTCCGTAGACGACTGGTCTGGTGGTACTCGCTTGGCTGAAGGGTTGCAACGTTTCAACGATGAGTGGGGTACTCGAGGGATGGCCCGAGGCGCAACTGTGGTTATCCTCTCAGATGGCTGGGATCGCGGCGAGCCTGCGCTGATGCAAGAACAGATGCAGCGCCTAAGCCGTGTGGCGCATCGCTTGGTGTGGGTCAACCCCCTCAAAGCCTCGCCCGGTTACGCGCCTTTGGCTCAGGCGATGGCCGCGGCGTTACCTTACATTGATGATTTTGTTGAAGGGCATTGCCTCGATTCGTTGCGTGACTTAGCCAAAGAAGTGCTCAGTGGGGGCAGAGCAGTACCCTTCGCAAGGCGCGGCCACGCAGTCGGCGTAGGCTTTCAACGATGAAAGACCTGCTTGACACGCTCACTGTTTGGCGTGATCGTGGGCTTGGCTTGGCTCTGGCTCGCGTTGTCAACCTGGACGGATCAGCACCTCGCGAAGTCGGTGCGGCAATGGCTGTCAATGCAGCTGGCGAGGTTGCGGGTTCGGTCTCTGGGGGCTGCGTTGAGGGCGCGGTCGTGATGGAAGCTCAGCAGGTATTAGCTGGTGGTGAGCGGAGAATAGTCAGCTTCGGTTACAGCGACAATGAGGCATTTGCGGTCGGCTTGACCTGCGGTGGCACCATTGAGTTGTTCATCGAACCGTTCAACGATTTTCCGGAGTTTGCCCAGCTCAGCGAGGCCATCGCCAACGAATCCCCAGTGGCGCTAGCAACTGTGGTCTCCAGCGAAGTTGGACATCGCGTTGGCGCGAAAATGCTTGTCACCCCAGAGGCTGAACCTGCGGGTTCGTTAGGCGATGCAGACCTCGATCGTGTGGTAGCTCGTGATGCTCTTGGTGAGCTTGCTGCCGGACGCAGTGGAATACGTCATTTCGGTTCGCACGGTGAAGCTCGTGAGGCGGCGCTGGCAGTGTTTATTGAGAGCTTTGCGCCGCCCCCGAAAATGCTGATTTTCGGTGCGGTTGACTTCACTGCGGCTTTGGCTCGGGTGGCTAAGGTGCTCGGTTACCGAGTGACGGTTTGTGATGCCCGTGCCACGTTTGCTACTGATGCTCGCTTCCCGATGGCTGATGAGGTCGCGGTTAAGTGGCCTGATCGTTTATTGGCCGAGGTGGGTGCTTCTTTGGGGTCTCGTGACGCGGTTTGCATTCTGACTCACGATGCCAAGTTTGATGTACCGGCAGTGATGGCTGCGTTGGCGACTGAGGTTGGCTACATCGGGGTGATGGGGAGTCGGCGCACCCATGATGATCGCACCGCCCGCTTGCTCAGAGCTGGTGTGGATGCCGCTGGGTTGGCTCGTTTGCGTTCGCCGATCGGCTTAGATATTGGTGCGCGCACTCCCGAGGAAACGGCTGTGTCGATAACTGCGGAGATCATTGGTCGCCGTACTGGTCGTGATGCCCGAGCGCTAACCGATACCGCTGGCCCGATCCATGACTGAAGTTGCGAGATTAGTTTGGTGGTGGACTGTCAACTCGCCGAGCGGGGTGCGTTAGGAGAATCGGTTTGCTGATTTTGGCGAACGGAGAAGCTCTGACGCCAGTCTGAATGTGTTTCACCACTGATTGAAAGCTGCCAAATGTAGCTTTTTCCTGGGGTTAGCGGGATCGCTTGAAAGTTGATGGCCAACGGCACACTCAACGGCGTTCCTGGGCGCGACCCCACCGGCCGTCCAGTTTCAAAGTTGCCTTGCACAACTAAGGGGCGCTCACCGATCATTAGGGGGTGGCCGTCTTCGTCTAGGAGTTCGATGCGCCATTCGTGTGCAACGTTGGCACGATCCCAGGGGACTTCGAGCCGGATCGCCACACCAATCGGCTGTGGGGCCGGACCCACCACGCTGAGTCCGCCACCGAGGATATAGAGTTTTCCGTCAGCGACTTGCGCGGCATCGGCGATGAGCATGGTTACTCGCACAATGGGCGGGCCGGGGCTTGTTGATGCAAATGTGGAGTCGATCGAATCTGTCATTACTCTCACGTTAGGCGCGTTTGTTGCGTTTTATGCTGCCATGCTGAGAGAGTGATTAGGCAAACTGGTTCAAGTGCGGCCCGTGATCTCTCAACAACCGCTGCTGTGCTGCTCGCGGCGGGCGCTGGTTCACGTTTTTTGGGGACGCACCACAAACTACTAACTTCCCTGCGTGGCGCACCGATCGTGCGGCATGCGGTTGACGCGGCACGGGTTGCCGGCTTTGATGAAGTGATCGTGGTGTCCGGGTGTGCCGACCTAACTGAGGTGATGCCTGATGATGTGACCATCGTTCATAACGAGCAGTGGGAAGATGGGCAAGCCTCGTCGTTGCAGGGCGCTGTGGCATACGCGGCTCAGCAAGGGCATAAAGCGGTTGTGGTGGGGCTTGGAGATCAACCTTATGTTGGTGCTGCGGCTTGGCGCAAGGTGCGCGATTGTGAAGCGGATTTCGCGGCGGCGGACTTCGGGTTTGGTGCTGGTCCACCGGTTCGTTTGGCGGCGGCGATGTGGGCATCGTTGCCGGTTTCCGGTGATGAGGGGGCGCGAAGTTTGTGGCGTACACGTCCAGAGATGTGTGAGTCGGTACCCTGTGAGGGAGACCCAACAGACGTAGACAAATTGGAGGATCTGCGAACATGGAATTAAACAATACATTTGAGGTTGCTCGGCCCATTGACGAAGCGTGGGCGGTTTTGACCGACATCGAAAGGATCGCCCCGTGCTTACCGGGTGCACAGTTGACTGAGATCGAAGGAGACGACTACCGCGGTTTTGTGAAGGTCAAGGTGGGGCCGATTACGGCGCAATTCAAGGGTTCGGCTCATTTCGTGGAGCGTCACGACGAAGATTACCGTGCAGTCTTGAACGGAAAAGGACGAGACACGCGAGGGGCCGGCAATGCTAGTGCGTTGATTACCGCCACCTTAGAGCCGGTGTCTGAGCAGGTAACTAAGGTCACAGTCAACACCGACATGAAGATCACCGGCAAGTTCGCGCAGTTCGGTCGGGGAGTGATGGCTGATGTGAGCGCAAATCTCATGGATCAGTTCGCGCAGAACTTAGCTGCGATGCTCGCCGACCAAGGTGCCGCTGACGAGGGTGCTGGCGATAGCACGCCTGAGGCTGAGCCTGAGGCGGAGGCGGCAACTGAGGCGGCAACGGACGGCGGTGCCGCGTCTCAAGACTCGCCGTCTGGGGCCCGTAAGGTGGATATGCCTGAGGTTGAAGCGATTGATCTGATTGATGCTGCGGGTGCGCCGCTGCTCAAACGCCTAGCGCCTGTCGTTGGAGCTGTGTTAGCGCTTTGGCTCTTGCGGCGTGTTCTGCGGCGTTGCTGTAGTAGTCGGTGCTGTTAGGTGTGAACCACCGGTCACACCACCAACGGGTTGCTGAACTACTTGGGCGGGAACCCGAGTGTGCTTATGAGGTCGTGGTGGTGACCGAGAACGGCGATCCTTTGGTTATCCGTAACGCACCGTTTTTGAATAATGGTCGCCCGATGCCTACTTTGTATTGGCTAGTTGGACGCGAAGCGTGCCGCAAGGTGGCGCAACTTGAATCCGCTGGGGGAGTGCGGCGTGCTGCCAACGCTGTCGATGCTGACGCAATCGCCGAGGCACATGCGCGTTATGCGGCTGAACGTGATCGTTTAATCGGGCAAGCGCATCAAGGGCCGAGGCCTAGTGGGGGCGTGGGTGGTAGTCGTCAAGGGGTCAAATGTTTACACGCGCATTACGCCTGGTATCTCGCCGGTGGGGATGACCCGGTCGGGCGTTGGGTAGCCGAGCAGTTGACATAGGAGCGCGCTTGAGAAAGGAGCACGTACCGAGCGGTGGTTTGTGCTAATTTTTCGCGCTGTCGGAAGGACATTCACCCGTTAGTGCATTCAGTTGCTGCGTGCGATTGGGGATTAGCGCTGATGGATTGTTGCAGATTTTCCACAAGATGACGAAAGGCGCTTTGCTGCATTGATTGAAGTTGGGGATGGAGCTCGTGTTCAACGGCTTGCTCAGAGTCTTTGATGGTGTCGAGAGTCAAGATCGTGGCCTTGGTTCTAGCGTTGAGTTGTTTGGGTTGGCTCGCAGTTCGTGTGGCTAAGGCGAGGCAGTCGTCAAGGAGTCGGTGCTCTTCGCTTACTTGCCAAACCAACCCCAGGTCGTGCGCTTGTGTGGCGCTGAGCACCTCGCCGAACAAGACCATCGCCAAGGTTGTTTGACGACCTGCGATGGATCGCAATCGCCAAGTGTGTCCCCCGCCTGGGTGTAGTCCAATTTGCAGGAAACGTGAATCGAATTTGGCGTTTTGGCGAGCGGCCACGGCGATGTCACAGGCCAGCACCAGATTGAAGCCAGCACCTACGGCGGCACCGTTTACCGCTGCGATGGTTGGCAGAGGACTATGCGCGATGCGCAAAAAGCCTTCATATATAC
Organism: Acidimicrobiia bacterium; assembly: GCA_024421095.1. Taxonomy (GTDB): domain Bacteria; phylum Actinomycetota; class Acidimicrobiia; order Acidimicrobiales; family Aldehydirespiratoraceae; genus VXYK01. The sequence goes on along the minus strand of JAHQYM010000020.1, from coordinate 11,534 downwards.
GCTGCATGCCCGCCTGGTTTTGTTCGGCGAGCAGGTCTTTGAGGTCTGCACCAGCACAAAACGCTGGTGGCGTGCCGGTCACAATGATCGCACCGATGGCGTCGTCTGCTTCCCAGTCGTTGAGCGTGGCCGTGATGGCTTCGTTCATTGCCAAGGTGATGGCGTTGCGTTTGTCGGGGTCGTTAAGGATTATTACGCCCACCCGGTCGTGGATTTCGGTTGTGACAAGTGGCATGCTCATTATTGTGGCACGATCTTGGAAACCGCGCCGGAGAGCGACAAGGTGTACAGTTCACCGTTTGCATCTTGGCCGAATGCCGCGAGTTCACCTCCAGGTACCGCTACAGCAAAGTCGCGGAACTCAACCTCTCCCGAACTGATCTGCACTGCCCAAATACGCGAACTGCAATAATCGCCGAAGACATATGACCCCACAAGTTCGGGTATTGCTCGCCCGCGATAGACGTACCCGCCGGTTACGCTGCAACCTTGATCGCGTCCGTATTCCCATACGGGATCAACATGGTTTGGCGGTTTCGCGCCGCTGAATTCGTGCAGTCCTTCGCGTAACCGCCAACCGAGATTAGCGCCGACACCGCCGCCGTTGGCTGCCAACAAAACGGTAACTTCTTCGTAAAGGTTTTGGCCCACATCGCCGATCCACAGATCATGAGTTTCTTTGTCAAACGAGAAACGCCAAGGGTTGCGAACGCCGCTGATAAATGTTTCGGGTGCGCCTTCGGCCGTGAGGTATGGATTGTCGGGCGGTATCGCGTAGGATTCGGCTGCTGTGGGTGTGGGCTTGATGCGGAGAATCGAACCAAGCCAACTGTTTAGGTCTTGGCCGGAGTTGAGGGGATCGTTGGCTGATCCGCCGTCACCGAAACCTATATATAGGTTTGCGTCTGGGCCGAATGCTAGTGCGCCTCCGTTGTGGTTCGGGAAGGGTTGTTCTTGGCTCAAGATGGTTCGCCGTGTGTCGTTGATGCCAGTGCCTTCTCTTTGGAAGGCATCGATTCGAGTGTGGCCGTGGCGGTCGGTGAAGTTTGCGTAGAGCCAGCCGTCTTGGACCGCAATCCCAAGTAGCCCTTGTTCTCCTCGGGCAACAGTTTCTGTGGAGATGTCCAAGATTTCTTCGACGACCACACCCTGACTTAGATCGACGCGTAGTACTCGTCCTCCGCGTTGTGCGATCCAGGCCATGGGGTCGTCGTTGGCGATAGTCATATCAATTGGTTCATCAAGTACCAGAACTTGTGCAATCGCAATGTTTGCGTCAGCAATGTTGCCGTCTGCCAGTGCGTTTGGGTCAGTTTGGCCGGTTTGGGTAGTAGGGCTAGTTTGACCGGCTCGGCTGGTTTGGGTGCTTGGGCTAGTTTGGCCGGGTTGGGTGTTTTGTGGTGCCGGGTCGCTTGGGTTGGTCGAGTCGGGTAATCTGTTGGTGTTGGTGTTGTTGCGGGGCGCAGTGGTGGAGCCGTTTATGGTTGGTTCGCTGGGGTGGCCGGTGACCGTGGGTACCGTGGGTCGTGGTTCGCTCAGGGCACTGTCGCTGGCACAGGCCACAAGCAGAGTCAGGCACGTGAATCCGCTTAGCAGCGCGCAACTGTATAGTGTGGCGCGCCTCATTCGCTAATCGCATCGTGCAGGTCTGCATTTGGTTCGTCGCGCCGGTCCTCATCCAAGTAACGCTTGCCGGTTTCGCAGTCGACACGGAGTGGGCACCAACGACAGGCAGGTCCCGCCGCCAACTTGGCTGGGCGTTGCGAAGAGGTAGTCTCAATAATCTTTGTGGTGGCAGCGATCAGACGTTTGGCGGCAGCAAACAACACCTCGGTGGTGATGTCTTCGGGGACTAACCTGGCTTGGTCTAGGTAGTAACTGGCGGTTCGCCGTGGTGGTACACCTACGCGGATGCATTCAATGAGCGCATAGAAACGCAGGTCTTCGTGATGGTTCTGTGCGAAACCGCCGGTTTTGAAATCGATTAGCACCTTGCCGGCTTTGGTGCCTTCGAGAGAACCGAGGGTGAGGTCGACCTTGCCGCTGAACACAAAACAATCGTGGACCTCTAACCGTAGGCGGCTTTCGGTGGTGGGCTGCCACTGAGTCTTGAGCGGAGGAAAGCACTCAAGAAACTTGACGACCCGGTCGTTGCTCTCGGCTCGCAGTTCGGCTCGTTCCGTTTCGCTGATGGTATGGAGCCAATCGCCGAGGTAGTCTTCCGCTTCGCTCAATCTGTCTAGCGCTTCATCAACAAGCGTCAAGGCATCTGTTTGATGTCGCCGGTGCATTGATAGTTCGATTGCTTTGTGTGCAATGGAACCACGAGCGAGCGCGGTTGACCATTCGAAAGGTATAGCCCTTTCGGCTAAGAATTTCTGTTCGCAACCCATTATCTGACTGATGCTGTGTTTGTTTATGTAGGTCTTGTCGTTGCTTGCTTGCGCCATTTCCACGAGAGGAGCTAACTCTCGTTCTATCAGCGCTTCAAGTTCGGTCTGTAGGCTTGGTTCAAAGTGAGGGTGTTGCGCGCGCGGCGCTCCAAGAACCTCCAAAACCTTTTCTTGTGCTGGGTTCAACATTCAGTCAACCTAAGCGGAAAATGTGAGCATTGCACTATTGGTTGGCCTCGTTTGTTGCGGCCAATGTCACACCCCCTAGACAGAATAAGACCCATGCAAGCAACATCACTTAAATTCGCTGGAACAGTCCGCACGCTGGGGCAAGCTGCGAGGCTCCGTGGCCTGATCGTGCCGTCCTTTCGGTGTCCGCCGAGCATTGAAGGCGTTCACCGAACTATTAGACACCGTGGCGGTGTGCCTACTGTGGCGGTGCGGTTGCGTGGTCGGCCTTGGCCCGCGGTTGTGTCCGACATGATTGAGGGGATCGTGGTTGGCAACGGTTTGAGCGGGGCGCGTGCCGACCGTATTCGGGCCGCCCTGTGGCTCGCTATCGACAATCCGAGTGGATCTCGTGAAGTAGCGAGCGAGGCCCATTCGCCACGAGAGCGTGTGGCCGCGATCTGAACCGTTCACGCACGAGGTGCCACGGAACGAAGATGCTGAGAATTGTGTTACCGTAATGCTACGCCCGGGTGGCGGAATCGGTAGACGCAGGGGGCTTAAACCCCCCGGAAGGGAAACTTTCGTGCGGGTTCAAGTCCCGCCCCGGGCACCAACACCTTTGTTGCTGAGTTAGGCTTCGCCATGATTGCTGGATTGTGAGCGGTTAGGGTATTGATATGCAGCAGCGAGTGAACTCACCAAATGGGCTTAATTCTGAGATGTTTGACGGTTACGACGCTAGCAGAACCTTTGATGAAGCGTTTGAGTCAAGCGGAATGGCACGAGGAACTTACCAACGGATTATCGAACGTTTTGCTGGTCTTGATGCTGTGGAACACCAACGCCTGGAGTCGTTGGTTGCCGATGAGTTTCGCAGGCAGGGCATCACTTTCACGGTTTATAGCGAAGACGCGGGCACTGAACGTATTTGGCCGATGGATCTTTTCCCGAGATTGGTCGCCGCGGCTGAATGGGACGAACTAGCACGGGGCTTGAGCCAGCGGGTGGCTGCACTAAACTGTTTCTTGGCGGATTTTTATGGTGGCGAATGTGAGGCGATAGCCGACGGGATCGTACCGCGTTGGTTGGTGGTGTCCTCCAGCGGATTCGAGCGTAATGCGGTTGGCATCAGCGTTCCGCACCGTGCGCATTGCAATATCGCTGGGATAGATGTGGTGCGTGGCGCCGATGGATGCTACCGGGTGCTTGAAGACAATCTCCGTAACCCAAGCGGGATTTCCTATGTGGTAGAGAACCGTGCCGCTCTTGCTAAGGTTTGCACTTGGCTCTTTGATGACCATGCGGTGCAACCCACTGAGCAATACGGCCAAATGCTGCGGTCCACATTGGAGTCGATGGCTCCTAGTGGGCGGGATTCGCCGCATATTGTGTTATTGACACCGGGAATTTATAACTCTGCGTATTTTGAGCATGCTTTTTTGGCTCGTGCGATGGGGGTTGAGCTTGTGGAAGGACGTGACTTGGTGGTGGATGACCATACTGTCTATTCGCGCACCATTGAGGGTCTTGTGCGGGTGGATGTGATCTACCGCCGTATTGATGACGATTTTCTAGATCCGGTGTCCTTCAGGCCGGATTCTGCTTTGGGGGTGCCAGGGTTGTTGGGTGCTTTGCGTGCTGGCAGCGTCACGGTGTGTAACGCTTTGGGTAATGGTGTGGTTGACGACAAGGGGGTTTATCCGTATGTGCCAGAGTTGATCCGCTACTATTTGAATGCTGAACCCATTATCGACAATGTGCCAACTTTCATGATGTGGGATGCAGATCAACGCGCTGAAGCACTCGGGCGGCTCAACGAACTAGTGGCCAAACCGGTTGGGGCTTCGGGTGGGTCGGGTGTCCTGATCGGTCCTCACGCTAGTCAACAAGAACTACACGCGGCGCGAACCGCGATCGAAGCTGAACCTCGGGAGTGGATCGTGCAAGAATTGGTGCAGCTTTCTACTTTGCCAGCGTTTGTTGATGACCGGTTTGAGGCGCGCCACTTGGATTTGAGGCCGTTTGTGCTGACTGGCGAAAAGACTGAAGTGTTCCCTGGTGGGTTGACTCGGGTGGCGATGCAGCGTGGGTCAATGATTGTGAACTCGTCGCAGGGTGGGGGTTCAAAAGATACGTGGGTGCTCGCCCGCGAGGCGTTATGATCTTAGCGCGCCACGCTGATGCTTTGTTTTGGGCGGGTCGTTATTTGGAGCGTGCTGAGACGATTTCACGGTGTTTGAGTTATGCCGTAAATTCGATTACTGGTTTGCGTGCTGATGAAGCCCGTGCCGAGAGTGAGTTGTTGGTCAAGACTTTGGGTTTGCAAGAAGAATTGCAAGCCTTGGGCCCCCTTGATAGTCGGCCGCAGTTGGTGGCGTTTTTGCTCTCCGATCGGGAGAATCCGGGTTCGTTGTTGTCGGCGATTGTTGCGGTGCGAGAGAACCTGCGTTCGGTGCGGGATCGGATTCCGATTGAGTTGTGGGAGGAGGCGAACAGTTTGTATTTGCGTTTTCCTTTCTTGGGTCACGAGAATACGCCGAACGATCTTCATGAGGTGTTGTTGATGGTGCGGCGTGCTTGCCTGGCTATTTCTGGGGTGATGAATGAGGGGACGCGCCAAGATGAGGGGCACGCTTTCGTGGTGGTTGGTCGCATGTTGGAGCGGTCGATTTTTACGGTGGGTTTACTTGAAGCTAGTTTTAGTGACCCCCGTGGTGCCGTAGATGCGGGTCGTATGTTACGCCTTACTAGTTCGTTGCAGGCGTATCACCGTCAACGCGGCGATTCTGCGGATTTTTTGAGTGTGGTGCATTACCTGCTGCATGCTGATGATTTGCCGCGGTCGGTCGTGTCTTGCTTGGTGCGCACCGAGAACTGTTTGATTGGCTTGGCGGCGCGTGCACAGGCATTAGATCTGGCACGCCGTAAAACCGCCTTGCTGCGCGCCCACGTGGAGTTTGGTGAACTGTCTGCTGCGGTCGCTGAAGCACCGGTTGCAGCCTTGTCGGGGTTTGCATCTGAGTTGGCTGACGTTGCCTCTGATGTGCAAATTGGTGTGGCTGCTCCAGCAACGGTGACCGCACCACGTTTGCAGTTTTTGCGTCCCGGGCCGTTTGGCGGTTGAAATGAGGTTCGGCATCTCTTACCGTCTACATTTTCGTTACTCCGAAGCCGTGTTCGAATCGCAAAATGAGGTACGGGCACGCCCCCGTGACGATGATTACCAACGGGTACTCAGCTACACACTTATTTCGCGTCCCGAAGTGGCGGTGCTGTCGGTGTTGGATTACTGGGGCACGACCGTGCAACATCTGGGCATCCGCGCACCGCATGTGGAGTTGGAGTTGGTCGCCCAAGCAACTGTGGAGACCAAACCGCACCCCCAGCCGGGGCGTGCGCCGGCACTTGCTGCCCTGTCTGATGAGAAGTATCGTTCTGACCATTTTGAGTTTCTAGTGCCGTCTGCTCATGTGCTGTGGCAGCAAGGTGATCTTGTAGAGCAGCGGGCCATTGCAGCCGCGGCTAAGGCTGATTCGGTGGAAGAGTTGGTTTCTGCGGTGGTGGCTGAGGTGCGTTCGACGCTGGTTTATAGGCAAGATTGCACCGACATTGGGGTCACTTTGTTGGAGTTGATTGCGGGCGGGGAGGGCGTGTGTCAAGACTTTGCTCACTTAGCGTTGGGGATGCTGCGCAGCGTTGGAGTTCCCTGTCGGTATGTATCAGGTTACTTGTTTGCAGCTAACGAAGCCGACTCTGGGTTTGTTGCTGCCACGGTGCAGGAAGATTTGGTGAGTGTGCAGACCCATGCTTGGATTGAGGTTGCTGTCCCCGGTTGGGGTTGGTGGGCACTTGATCCTACGAACGGTGTGGAGGTAGGAGAGCACCATGTGGTGATTGGTTATGGTCGCGACTACGCTGATGTGCCGCCAGTGCGAGGGGTTTTTGCCGGGTCGGCAGTAGCTTCGGTGGATGCCGAGGTGGTTATTTCAAGACAATCCACCCAAAATCAGCAGTAACCGTGGGCACCAAAATCAGCAGTAGCCATGGGCGCTCCCGCCAGAGGGGGTTAGGCGAGTTTTGTGGCGATGTTGGCAGCAGCTCTCAACGCGGCACCGTCGCTGTTGGCGTTCCATGAGCCCGGGTGCGTGGGGTGACTTGCGGCTTCTTGGAGAAGGTCCAAAAGCAGAGTCTCTCGGCTGATGCCTAGCGGAGACCAAAGGTACATGCCAAACGCTCCGGGAATGGGGTTGATCTCGTTGAACAGGACTGTCTCTTTGCCGTCCCACAAAAAGTCCACCCGCGGAATCCCAGTAACTGGCATGGTCAACGCCAGCTTTGTAGCGGCCGCTTCAATGATCGTTCGCACTTCAGACGGTAGTTGGGCGGGTAGTTCACGCGGGGCGGATTCCATGCCTTGTGTTCCTGAAAGATACTTGGTGGAATAGTCGTAAACCCCGTCTGCTAGGGGGCGTTCAATAACCGAGACTTGCAGTTTGGGGTAGCAGCGAACGGCGATGTTCAAGTCAAACCATCCGGCTAGGTACGGTTGTACGACAAGACCCGAGCGGGCCGTGGTGCCTTGAGCGAGAGTGTTGAGGGTTGCGACATCAACCACTCCAACTTCTACACCGATTGATGACCCGCCAAAACGCGGTTTCGCCACCCAAGGGTGCGGTAAAGGGGGATCAAACGGTGGGGCAATATTGTCGTTCCCTGCCGCTTCAACTGCGGGAGCTGCTGAGTGTGAGTATCCGACGCTTGGGATCGTGGCAATCCCCAAAGAATCGGCAAGAGCGGTGGTGGCGAGTTTGTCCATGAACAATGCACAAGCCGATGCGTTCGGGCCAGTGACTCGAAAACCTGCAAGGCGCAGCATGGAATCCAAACTGCCGTCTTCACCGGGGCCACCGTGGCAACAGTTCAGAACCACGTCAAACTCGAGTGAAGCCTGCCGCCTCAACCGAGAAGGCATCACAAAACCGTGTTGAATGGAGAACGCTAGTTCAGCGAAACCGGGTCGGTCTGTCCCCAAAAAGTCTTTAGATTCGGCGGTGGCAGGCACGCTCTCAAACTTGGCCTGTTTAGTCCAATAAATGAGGTTCGTATCGGTGCCCGCGTCGCTCAACACTCGCGCTGCTTGCAAACCCGTAAGGATGCTGATGTCGTGCTCGGGTGACGGACCACCAAATACAACTGCAGCTTTCAACGCGCAACCTTGGGGTTGGCCAACTGTATTGGCTTGGAATCTTGGGATGGTTTAGGCATAGTGGTCTGGTAGGTCGTTCTCCCAAAGAACTGCGTCACCAGCTTGGAGATGGTGGCGGACCCATTCGCGGGCGGCTTCACGGTTAGGCACCTCAATAACGGTACCTTGCCCTTGGGACACTCCGCGCCGTAATGCTCGGCGGTTCGTGTGCCCTACCAACACGAGCGTGCAACCCGATTCGGTGACCAAGCGAGCGAACTCAGCGTTTTCCTGTGCTTGCCGTGAACCGAGTTCAATCATGCCCGGGGTTACCACAACCGTTCGATTGCCTTCCGCCAGACGATGAGCTAGGAGTGCGGCGAGAGCTTTGCGAGCACCAGTAGGGTTGGAGTTGAAGGTGTTGTCAATGATGGTCATCCCTGATGGGGTTACTGAAACGCTGGCGCGGTGTCCAACCTGTTGGAGCCCAACAAGGCGTTTCGGGAGTTGGTCTAGGGGCGCCCCGGCTTGCGCTGCGAGCGCTGCGGCCACCGCCACGTTCGAAGCATGCACCGAAGCGGGTAACACGCCCAGAGAAAGAGTGCGCCCGCGGTATTCGCAGAGCATCTCGCTCGTTTCGCTCGTTTCGCTCATCTCGCTCGTTTCGCTCATCTCGCTCGTTTCGCTCGTTTCGCTCGTTTCGCTCATCTCGCTCGTTTCGCTCATCTCGCTCGTTTCGCTCATCTCGCTCGTTTCGTGGTTGCCGTAGGTGTTGCTGTAAACCTTGATCTGAGCCGATGATTTGGAGGTGGCCGAAACTCGAATGATCTGCAAGTCGGGCCGACTCGCAGATAGTTGGTTGGCCGCAATCGCGAGTTCTGGAGAATCGATGTTCAACACCACAGTTTGAGCTTTTTCAACGATCTCCATTTTGGCCGCAACGATCTTCTCAATCGAACCCATACGCTCAAGATGGACTGGGCCTATCGCGGTGATGGCCACTATTGAAGGTTTGACCCAGTCGCACATTGCGCGTATTTCTCCTGCTCCGAAGGTGCCCATCTCGGCTATAAAAACTTCGGTTGACGGGTTCAGTTTCTCGTTGACTGTTCGACAAAGACCGGCTTGGTTGTTCCACGATTTTGGCGAGGCGACAGTGAGACGCATTGAGCCGATGAGGTGCGCCAAATGGTCTTTAGTTGATGTCTTGCCGTACGACCCGGTAATGGCGATGGTTAGGGGTTGCAACGTCGCCAACCTCTTCTCGGCTTGCCGTTGATACCGTTTCGCAAGACGTGTTTCGACAGGAGCCAAAACCAACAAGGCTGCGTCGATGGCCGCGAAACCGAACACAGAGCAGATTGCAACCGCAGACAGACCCGACAACGCCACGGTCAGCACCGCCAGAGCCGCGCTCCAAAAAACTGCAGACAGGAACGCAACCGTGTACATGCGGCGAGTAAAACGCAATTTCGATGTCCGCCCGCGCCACGGCAACCCGAACGGGACCAAAGTGGCCATCAACACAGCAGTGCTGCTCAACCCAAACGCAACCCAACGCTCAACGTCCCCCGCAATGCTAACAGTGGCACCGTTGTCAAGAAGAATAGTTGCGGCTGCGGCAAGCAAACCAAGCGCCGCTAAACCGAGGTTTGGTACCGGGGTAGCACGTAGCCAGCGCAGCAAAGTTGCGGTGACAGAGCCGTTGATGTAGTGCTCGCGTTGAGCTACGCGCCACCATTTCGGCATCCAAGCAACAGCGGCTACTACCGCTAGCGCAACCCCAACAATGGTCATGAAAGCGTGAACCGGTCTATCAACTCAACAAAAAGATGGGGATGTTCAAGGTGGATATCGTGGCCACAGTCTCTCGTTTCGAGTGTTGAGCCAGCAACCATCTGGTGTGCTCGACGGGCATGGCTAAGCGGCGCGGCGGTGTCAAAGGTTCCCCAAACGAAGGCTGTCGGGCAACGGATTTGGGTGAGTTGTGGTTCGTACGATTCGTTGACGACTTCGACAAATACTTCTCGCATGACCCCAGTAGCTGCCACATAGTCGGCTGATCCGTACTTCAAACGGGCCCTTTCTAGTTGACTGTCGCTAGTGACCTTCAATTTGTGGAACGTTCTTATGGTTCTGTAACGTAGCGGTGGTTTGCGTTTGGAATGATTGCGTTTGGATGGTTTGCGTCTGGATGGTTTGCGCCTAGAATGATTGCGAAATAAGGGCACACCAGCGATAATCAGACCGCGTACCGCTGCTGGTGCCGAAGCTGCCATTTGCAACCCGATACGTCCACCGAACGAGTGAGCAACAATCAAGAGCGGTTCTGAACCCGCCCATTGTTTGCTTGCCTCAAGGACGTGCGTGGCGTAGTCACGAGAACCCATGGCTGCCGGTGGGGGCGGTGAAGAACCGAACCCAGGTAGGTCAATCGCCATTCCAGGCCGTTGGCGCGCGATGGCAGCGAAATCCTGCCGCGACCTCCCCCAACCGTGAAGGTAGACCACCGGCACTGCAGGTGTCACTGCAGGCACCTCGGCGATTGTTCCTAATGTGCCAAATGTGGTTACGGGCATAGAGATGGTCGCTTTCGCTAGCTGTGAATCTTAGCGCGGCGGGTACAAAGGGGAATTCTTCAGGTGGCCGGTGAGTGTTGTTTGGGCGGTCGTTTGGGTGGTTGGTGTTGTTTGGGTGGTTGCTGTGGTCGTTCGGTTGGTCGGGTTTGGGCAGTTGGTTGGGTTGGTTGGGGGTTGGAGTTGGGTTAGGAGTTTGGCTCTGGTTATGAAACTGGCCATTTGTGCTTTGGTGGTTGGTTGGTCGGGGCAGTAACGCAGCGGGGTGTTGGTGCAGCCGTAGGTGACACCCGCAGCATAGAGCGCGTTGATATCTTTTGAGTGTGTGTCGGTGGGTGTGACATCTGTAAAGTTCGCTGGGTCTGCTGGCGCGATGTTGAACGCCCTGACAAGGAAACTGGCCATCTGTTTACGCGGCACTGGGTCATGTGGGCAGTATCTGCGTGGTGTTTGTGCACATCCTAACGTCACACCAAGATCAGCTAAACGTTCCACATGCGGTGCCCACCAATTATCAACGTCAACGTCAACGAAACGCGTCTCGGTGGCCGGTTCGGGGTCTTTACCGTCCAGCAATCTCACTAGCCACACAGCCATCTCCCAACGAGTGAGCATCTCCCGGGGACACAAAATCGAGTTGTCGCAACCCGTGTCTGTCAACGCGTCACGCAACGTCAAATTCACTAACGCTCCGATGTGGCTAGTGCCGCCGTCATGCAAATCACCGAAACGTAACGCTGCTTGCGCTCTCGTCAGGAAACTCGCCATCTGCTCTCTGCTTGTCGGGTCGCTCGGGCAGTAACGCAAAGGCGACCGCGAACAACCAACAGTCACACCAACCGCATACAACGTGTTGATATCACGATAATGCGACCCCGTGCCGACATCGGTGAACCCTGCCGGCTCAGCATGCTCAAAACCAAATGCCCGCACCAAGAAACTTGACATCTGCGCACGCGTCACGCTCTCGTCCGGGCAATATTGTAACGTCTCAGCCGAACACCCCACCGTCACACCCATCTCAAACAATCGCTCAACATGGGCAGCCCACCACACATCCTTTTCCACGTCACCGAAACTCGCTCTTGATGCCAACTCAGGATCGGGTTCGTCCTCATCAAGCACCCGCACCAACCACACCGCCATCTCCCACCGCTTCAACGACCCACGCGGACACAACCTACCCGAACCACAACCTGTGTCCGTCAA
>JAHQYM010000155.1 GCA_024421095.1 Acidimicrobiia bacterium | reverse complement strand
CGCCAACCGCAGGGCCACCGACCACAATGCCGCCATCCGCAGGGTCGCCAACCGCAGGGCCGCCAACCACAATGCCGCCAACCGTGAATTGTGCAAGCACATTGTCTTTGATGCCGAGTGCTTCATGGACGGTTTGTCCAGTGTCATCAACATATACTGACGGTGTATCCTCCCACAATATTTTTCCGCTTTTGGTGATCGCTCCGGGACTGCGTTGTTCCCCGCGAGCACGACTGACGAAACCAGCAGCTTTCTCGGGGTATGCGCGTCGGTGACCGAATCGTGAGACCAAAAACTTGAGCACTCTGAACCCGACTACTTGCGGGAAGTCCCAGTAATACGTGTTCCGAATTCTTTGAGGTGCCAGGGTCGGGTACGACCTGGCGAGCTTTGACAACCGCTGACGCCTGATCCCACTGAGGAAAACTGTCTCCCGACCATTGAGCACTCCCCCAAAGAATACGGCAGGGTCAAATGGAGGCAATCAGTTCTGCGGCAAGGTCGGTAGTGGCATCTCCTTCCCATTTTCGTGCTGCGAGAATCTTCCCGAGAACATGGTGGACTAGAGCCGGACGCGGCGTGTTGCCAAGAGAAGTCATGGTACCCATATGACTGCCCCAATAGCGGCACTAGGCACATTCCGGTCAAGTTTGGTTAGCGTCTCCTTGTTTGCTGCGGTTGGCATTTGCGACTGCTTTGCTGATTACCCGAACCTGACATCTTGATTGTAGGCATATGGTCTCTCAATGGGGTGGGTTGTTCCTAGGGCAACCTAACTGGCAGTGGATTGCCGGTTAGGTTGCTTTTAGTTGGCTCAGATTAGTGGCGCTTCGCGTTTTGGGTCTGGGTGTGGGTTTCGAGTAGCGGCCAGTTGGGTTTCCTGGCGTAGAGCAGGGCGCGGATTCGGTAGTTGTTGAAGTTGGTGATTCACCTTGGGTTTTGCACAGGGTGAATCACCTCATCGAAGAATCACTCGTTGTCGTGGTTTCTGTCGTGTTGTCGCTGGCGAGGAGATCGCCGATATGGAGATCGACTTTTGTTGTCCCGTAGGTGGCGCTGATGCGGAGACGCCCACCGGTCGCTTCGATGAACCGTCTGAGAGTGGCCAGGTTAAGGTTGTTTCGTCGTTCGATCCTGGAGACGTCGCCTTGGGCCATACCGAGGGTGTCCGCCATTTGGTTCTGGGTGAGCCCGATAGCGCGGCGAACCTCAGCAATGGTGGCGTGCTTGGTTGCGAGCCGGTCTTCAATTTAGGCCATTAGAGCGTCGTGAGCGGCTTTCGCTGAAGCGTCACTGAGGACCCGTTCGCGGGCCTCCGCCACTCGGCTAGCGGCGTTGGCGTATTCCTCTGAGGTGCGGTCGGTGAACTCGGGGTGATACTCAACTCGCGCCACCGTCCAAGTATGGCACAAGAATAATACTGAGTCCATCCCTTATTTCGATCCGAGGAATTGATCCTCTCATGCTTGGACGAAATTGTAGGCAGATGGTCTCTCAAATGGGTGTGTTGTACGTGGGCGTGAATATGCGGCGATGGATTGCTGGTTAGGTTGCTTTTAGTTCGGTTACTATTTCGGAGATTAGTTCGGTGGCGACTGCTGATGGTTCGCCGGCGGCGGCGCGTGCCACGTAGGTTGAGTCGGGGAGTGGGGGAATGGTTGTCGCTCGTGGCCACTTGATCAAGTCGCCTCTTATGGAACTTTCGGCAAGGACGGCTACACCTAACCCGGCTTCGGTTGCCCCGATCACGCTCGCGACGCTCGGCCCGGAGAAGGCGACGCTGTGGGGGATGGCTGCTTTGCTAAGGGCTTGGCGGGCGAGTGGACGGTAGAAGCCGCCTTCACCGAAAGTGATTAGGGGTACGACTCCGGTTGCGTATTGGTAGTCGGGCGCGCAGACCCAGGTGAGGTGGTCTCGCCAGAGGTCTTTGTCGGACTTTCGGCGGTCTTTTTCGAGCATTTGGATTACGGCCACGTCAAGGTCGCTAGCTGCTAGCATCGCCGCGAGTCGAAATGAACGGTCGACAAAGAACTCGATTGATGTTTTGGGGTGGATTCGGTTGAACCGTGAAAGCACAGCCCAGATGCGAGCGGTGCTGATTTCTTCGGGGGTGCCGACCCGTACTTTGCCGCTGAGATCTGAACTTTTTAGACGGTGGACGGCTTTGTCATGGGTGTCGACGATGCTGCGGGCGTATTCGAGGAGTTCTCTGCCGTCGCGTGAGGGTCGCAACGAGTGTCCTTCGCGGATCAGCAGGTTGCGACCGACCTTTTCTTCGAGCCGTTTGATCTTCCAGCTGACCGCTGACTGGCTGATTTGTAAAGATTCAGCCGCTCGGGTCATGCCTTGAAGGTCGACAACAGAGATGAGTGTTCGCAAAGATTCGATGTCTAAAAGCATGAGGTAAGTATACCCGCTATATATGACAAAATATGGTGAAAAGTAGAAATAAAATATGGTTGTGTCATAGTGTGCTTGCTGCGATAATCAAGCCATGACCATCAACCCAAACCCAAACACAGTCAGCTACGCGGCGCTTCGCTCGGCCTTTGGCCCGGGCTTCCAGTTTGGCGGAGCCTCAGATTTCGCTTTGCGTGTCATCACCCGACCACCAACGCGCTGACACACTTTAACGCGCTGACACACTTTCTAGTTCCCGCTAGTTGTCCCGATTGCGACTAGCGGGAACTACTAAATCCGGCGAACCACAGCCCAGAGTTGTGCAGCCAGCGCCTCTATAACCACACACCGTAGCGTTCGCCGGTTATTCTGTGTCGGTGTCTTGGATCAACGGTACGAAACGGACGCTGCTGATAGTCTCGGTTGACGTTTGGCCACCGACCTTCCGCAAACGGGTTAGTTTTTGAACATCGTTGAGTGAACCTAGGGGGATGATGAGCCGTCCGTGGTCGGCGATTTGTGCATCTAAAGCACGAGGAATCGTTGGGGTGGCGGCAGCCACTAGTATCGCCGAATAAGGCGCACCTTGCGGATACCCGAGTGATCCATCGGCGTGTATTACCCGCACATTTTCGTAACCGAGTTCGGCTAATAGGACTGATGCATTCTTGGCAAGAGCCAGATGGCGTTCAATCGTGATTACCTCGGCGGCGAGATGTGCTAGCACCGCTGCCGCGTATCCCGAACCGGTGCCTACCTCCAAAACGCGGTCGGTGGGAGCGAGTTCCGCTTCTTGAGCCATGAGGCCAACCATGTATGGCTGCGAGATGGTTTGGTCTGCGGCAATGGGCAACGGATGGTCTTGATAAGCGACCGAAGCGTGCGACTCATGCACGAAACGATGGCGCGGCACTGTTGCCATTGCAGCGAGAACCTTCGGATCGGTCACCCCACGGCTGCGGAGTTGTTCTTCGACCATCGCCAAGCGCCGCTGGAGATTGATGTCGCCGCCAGTTTGGTTTTCCCCACCTGCGATTTCGTCTCGGCTGGCATTCTTGACGATCTCGCGCTTTCTGCGTGGTCGTTTACTTGAGCGTGATCGGCCAATTATTCCACTGATGTTGCGTACTGTCATCACGGTTCAACTGGGCCGTCTCGCAGGCGCGGGCGTTCTTCAGGACGGCAGCCGGCCAACCCAGCGAGTGATGCGGGTGGGTTGGGGTTGCCTTGAAGGTCAGCAGCCACAAGCGGCTCGGCAAAACGGGTGACGATTGGCACTACACCTGCCCACCAAGGCCCCTCAACGTCAGCAGGTTCGTCGATCGGGTCGCCATCACGGACCTTCGCGGAAGATTCGGTTAATGGTAATGCCATCACGAGCGTCTTTCGGTTATCGGTTTGCGAAGGTGGTCGGGCGCTGTCCCAGATTGCTGCGATATGGTCGGTGATGAGTTTCAGTGCGGCGAGTTTGTGTGGGGTTTCGGTGATGTGTTGTGCCGCACCCCGCACTACCACCGAACGGTAGTTCATTGAGTTGTGAAATGGTGTGCGCGCCACAACTAACCCGTCAACGCAGGTGACGGTGGCGCAGATTTCTTGGCCGGCACCTTCGTTGAGTAGATGATTGGCGAGCGCACCGTGAAGGTACAGGTATGCTCCGTCGTGGCCGTATGCCATCGGCAAGACGAGCGGCCCGTCTGGAGTGGTCACGCCTACGTGTGCAACCAACCCGGCATCAAGGATTTGCAACACATCGCGGTGTTGGTATTTGCCTCGTGCCGCACCTCGCCGTACCTGCACTCGCGGTGACGCTGGTGTTGCAATAGCGCTGGGAGTTTCCATTTGATTAGATTACTAATGGTGTGTGACATTTTGGCAGTCAGTCTTGCGGAGATACGCTAGCATTGACTATTGTTCCTTTTGAACGGGCGATTGAGCAGTAGATTGTAATGTTTCAGCACAACACGCAACATACGACGGGTGCCACGGCTAGGTTTTGGGCTTCGTTGTGTTGTCTCGTGTCTTTGATATTTGGTTTGGTGTTGGCGGAACCGACTGCTGCG
>JAHQYM010000019.1 GCA_024421095.1 Acidimicrobiia bacterium | reverse complement strand
GACATAACCGATCCCGATTTTTCCGGGGCTGGGCTTATGGAGCAATTCGACGGCACTCTCGTGACCACTGCATTCGTGCCCGCAACGGCGGGTAACCCGAGACCCGATTTCCGCAGGGTTGGGATGGTGTTGCAACCCGACGGCAATATCGTGGTCGCCGGAGCAGCGCAAACCAATGCGTGGTCGCTGACACTCCCGAACCTTGGTGATGACGCATTCCCAATTCCCGATTCCTTTGCGACTACTGTGACGCGTTTCACTGATTCTGTTGTGGCCCGCTACTCGGGGAACGACCTGGTCCTGATCGGTTCGATAATCGAGCCTAACAGTCTGCTTCTGACTGGTGGTTCGAAAATCTACCCTCAAGCTTTCGGGTACTCTACCTCGGGGGTTCGCGGCAGCATCGTATTCCTACCGATCGCGACGAACCGGCCTGTGGAATCTGATCTTGACATTACCGTTGAAGCGCTCGGCTCAAGCACCGCAGTCGAATGGCAGAACGAAGATAACCCCGGCGATTTCCGTATCACCGAAAAGACCGTGACCATTCCCGCTGGCAGTCGGTTCGCCCGCGTGGCTGTGAGGATAACCGACAACGCCGACACCGACCGCAAAACGATCGACCTGCGCATCACCGACGGCACCGACCAGCTGCTGCGCCATCCCACATACCGAAACGCCTCCGTCTCCATAACCCCCTCTATCAACGTCCAACCAACCCCCACAAACCCAATTTTCACGCCGACTCCAACTGTGCCCCCAACCACTACTGTGCCCCCCGACACCGACACCGAAGAGACGGACGGCACTGATGACACCGACACCGGCACTGATGACACCGGCACTGATGACACCGACACCGATGACACCGGCACCGACGGCGGGGTTGACTTCACCGGCACGGACGAGACCGATGTCGGCACCGACGACACTGACGCTGGCTCCGGCGACGGGGTTGTGCAACCCGCGGGGTTCAACGATGTTGACGCCGCAAGCACCCACGCTGCCAACATCGACGCAATCTACGCAGCGGGTATAACCGAAGGCTGTAGTAGCGATCCGTTGCAGTACTGCCCCAACGATCCCCTCACCCGCGCTGAGATGGCAACGTTCCTGGTGCGTGCGCTCGATCTGGAACCCGCGCAACCGGCGGGGTTCAACGATGTTGATGCCGCAAGCACCCACGCCGCCAACATCGACGCGCTCTACGCGGCAGGCATAACGGTCGGCTGTAACAGCGACCCACTGCGCTACTGCCCCAACGATCTCGTCACGCGTGCCGAGATGGCAACGTTCCTAGTGCGTGCGCTCGAACTCGCGGAAGCGCAACCGGCGGGGTTCAACGATGTTGATGCCGCAAGCACCCACGCTGCCAACATCGACGCAATCTACGCAGCGGGTATAACAGTCGGCTGTAGTGGCGATCCGTTGCGCTACTGCCCTAACGACTCCATCACCCGTGCGCAAATGGCAAGCTTTTTGGTAAGAGCATTAGACCTACCAACCCATTCACAACCAAGAAACTAGAAACCGAGTAGAGTTCCGTTGACAGCGGTTGCGGAGTTACCCCCCACAGATCCATAGTGATCTAGATTTCTTAGAGGTTGCGCGGCTAGGCGGCGCGGGTTTGGAAGATGTTGTCTCGACCGTGATTGCTAGCAGAAAGCGGCAGGCCAGGGGATCGCAGCTAGTGCCGGATTTTCGGACGTCCCCGCAGAACAGCGCCTAACCGCTAACGCCCTTAGTTTGACACCGTTCCCGAATATGGGTGGTACAACTCTGCCAGTCCCCGTTAGGTTAAAATAAACGACGTGTAGTTCGACTTAACCACCGACTAAACACCGAACCGAGACGCAGCATCTTCAGTTCGTCGGTATGCTCGGCGAGAACGGCCAACTACTCCGATTGCGCCACCGCAACCACCGTGGCAACTGACCATTAAGGAGACAAATGAACCTATGGGCTGGTACTAGAGTTCCGTTGACAGAGGCTACGGGATTACCCCCACAGAGTTATAGTGATCCGCTTTTCTTTGCAGACGAACGAAAACAAGTATTTGAACGGGCATGGGTCGCGGTTGGTACCACCGCTGAGGTCGCCTCTGCGGGGCGGGTGGTGGTGCGTCAATGTGGTAATCGGTCGATTTTGGTGACCCGCGATAAACAAGGGGTGTTGCGGGGTTTTATCAATTCTTGTAGGCATCGTGGGACTGAACTGTTAGCGACTGATTGCGAAGTTGGCAACACGATCTTTTGCCCCTATCACCGTTGGGGTTATGGACTTGATGGCGCATTGCGTTCCACGCCGTTGTTTGGGGAAATTCCTCGTGATGATTTTCGCCGTGAAGATTTTGGCCTCGTTGAGATACGGGTTGATACTTGGGGTTTCTTGCTGTTCGCGTGCTTGAGCGAAGAAACCCCCCCTTTGGGTGAGTGGTTAGGTGATCTAACCTGGCGTATGGGTGGTTATGGATTTGAGCAATGGCGAGTGCAAGCAGAGGCGACATTTGAGGTGCGTGCCAACTGGAAACTTATCACTGAGAACTTTCAGGAGTATTACCATCTCCAATGGGTTCACCCTGAGCTAGCTAAGGTTTCAAGAGTTAAAGATCATTATCGTTATCAAGGGCCGGGAATGTATTGCGGCCAAACCACCACACCAGTTTCGGCTGACGACCGCGATGATTGGTTAGTGTTGCCACCAGCGGCTGGATTGAACCAATCTGATCTGGTTAGTGGCCGTTTTGTTGCGGTGTTTCCTAATGTTATGGTGTCGGTGTTGCCGAACCATGTGTTCTTGATCCGTCTTGAACCCGTTGCGCCAGACTTAACTATCGAACACGCCACCTTTTTGTTGCCCCCATCAACTCCCGAAATATCAGACGAAGACATGGCACAGACTCGCAACTTTTGGATTGATGTCAACAACGAGGACATAGACATCGTTGAACGTGGGCAAAGGGGAGTAACCGCTGGTGCGATTCCCCCGGGGCCGCTTGCGCCGCGTTTCGAGGAACCACTGCACCGTTTCCACAACATGTTGGCCGACACCATGACCGCAGAGTCTTTGGCAGAGATCACTATCCCGGCAGGTGATGGCAATAGTGAAGCGGAGCGGTTAGGTTGCGGGGTCAATCCCAACCCAATCGAACAGTATCGTTAGGCCGCGCAGGCACCGTAAACCGCTTGCTAGACTGTGCGGAGATGGTGGAACTAGAGGCAGATGAACAACATGAGGATCATCCATGCACGGCGCTGGAGTTAATCGCGACTGACAAAGATTTGCTGGCTTACATGCTGCAAGATGTGCGGGTTTTGGCACGCCAAGTTTGTGCTGGTGAGGTATTACTGCAACGCCATGAAACTGTGCATTGGCAGGTTCACGGTTTGGCTCGCAGGGCGGTGATTTGTGACCCCGGGGCGCTAGCACAACCAGTGGAGCGTTGTATTGTTGGGTTTTTTGGTGAACGAAGACCAGATGCCCAGCAATCAGTGGTGGACGATATTGAGGTTGATCTGCTGTTCGAGTTCAGGTCTTACCCAGGGATTTTGAGTTATAGTTCCACCGAACTTGTTGACAACTATTGGGCCAATTTGGTGATCCATGCTGAACCATCCGACTCCCAAGATTGGCGCAAAAGTGTGGTACATCAGCGAGCCGTTGCGGAGATTTCGCCTCGGCAGTACCGCTCTGTGCGGATCCACAACGGACGCTTGCCAGGTGGAGTTGTGGGCAGCGAGGCGATAAGGATCGACCGAACCAAATTTTGGGACTACGGTGCTGAGGGAATCTGGGACGCGGTGCGTAGTTACGCTTGAGCGCGCCAACTGCGGAAGCCACCGATGAGATCAGTTGCGCCTGAAAAACCCATTTTTACAAGGTCGGCGGCGGCGAGGCTTGAAGCGTAACCTTCGTTGCACATAATGATGATTGTGGTTTCGGGTTCGATGTCGATGATGCGTGCAGCGGAGTTGGGGTCAAGGCGCCATTCCAAGACGTTGCGCTCAATGATCAAGGCGTCGGGGTGTGTGCCCTCATCTTGACGAAACGATTCGGGCCTGATATCAACAAGGATTGCCCCCGCTTTGAGCATCTCTGGCAGTTCCGCAGGTTTCACGCGGGTAAAATGTGTCCGCGCTTGGTCGAGCCGAACATCTATGGGTGTCAAATTCAAGTTGTGCAAGGCCATTACTGCAATGTACCGACTAGGGTCAGATTTCGGACGGGCTTCAGCGGCGCTAGCCTCAAAGGACCGTGGGGCATGGCAACGCACAACAAACACAACTCAATGCTGGTTTGGAGAACCCGACTTTAAACAGTCGAGACACCACCCCTTCGGTTTTGGCGGTGATCGTTGCTCATACCCCCGGCAATTGGTTCGACGAAACCTTAGCTAGTTTTGCAAATCAAGACTATCCGCGCCTTGAAACGCTAGTGGTGGATGCCGCGGGTGATCCCAGTTTGGCTACCCGAGTGCAAGCTCGGTTGCCCCGTGCATCGGTTTTGGATGCTTCGGACACAAACGGCTTTTCGGGTGCCGCCAACGCAATTTTGGACACCGCTCTTGATCCGCTGTTCCTGCTGATTTGTCACGATGACGTTGCCCTAGAGACCGATGCGGTCCGCCTGTTGGTGCTTGAATCTCTGCGCTCCAACGCCGGTATTGTGGGGCCAAAGCTCCTCTACTGGGATAACCCCGACCGCCTCCAACATGTGGCATACGTTGTCGACCGTTTAGCCGCCGCTAGCGATGTTGTAGAACCAAAAGAGATAGACCAAGAACAATATGACGGTGTTGTGGATGTGTTCGCAGTGCCTTCCGCGGCCGTCTTGATTCGCTCCGACTTGTTTCGGCGGTTAGAGGGTTTTGATCCAGAGATGCCGTTCCACGGCGAAGATGTTGATCTGTGTTTTAGGGCGCAACTTGCGGGTGCGAGGGTGATGGCCGTGCCAGATGCGAGGGTTCGTCATCGCGAAGCACTAGCAGATCGCACAAAAGCCGACAGCGCGGTTGTGGAGCGCCTCCGTGCTCGTCATCAACTGCGCACAGTAATGGTCACCTCTAGCTATCCGTCGTTGGGTTTTTTGTTGCCCCTTGCGCTGCTTTTTTCTGTCGGTGAATCCTTTGCGGCGTTGGCAAAGCGCCAGTTTGCCCAGTTTCGCAATATTTGGGCGGCTTGGACTTGGAACCTCAGGCACCTAGATGAGATTCGCAGCCGTAGAACCGCGCTGAGGGCTCTGCGTAGGGTTCGCTATCGAGATGTGCGCGCACAGCAACATCGCCGAAGCGTGCGGCTTGGGGCCACGATGCGAGGTCAAGGTGGTGCCGATGCTGGGTTTGTGGCGAGGCACGAACTAACTGCCAAGATACAAACCGGCACGGTTCGCATTGCAGCAGTGGTTTGGGGGTTGTTGGCGTTGTTTGTGGTGTTTGGTTCGCGGTCATTGATTAGTGGTGGTGTACCTGTTGTGGGTGACTATCTCCCTTTTGCCGATTCGGGTTCGGAGATGCTTGGTGATTGGTGGAGCGGTTGGCGTGAACGTGACTTGGGTAGCACTGGTTCTGCTGCTAGCGCAGCGGGATTGTTGGGTTTTTTGGCGGTTGTTTCAGGTGGAGCGTTGGGTTTGGTGCGAACATTGTGGGTTTTGGCACCGGTTGCCGTTGGTTTATTGGGGGCTTGGCGGATGTTGCGCGCCACGGCTTCGAGGCGTGCTCAGCTTGGTTCGGTGTTTGTGTATGCCATGCTGCCTTTGCCTTGGGCAGTCATTGCGAGCGCTAGCATCAGCGGAATTTACGCGTATGCGTTGGCACCGTGGCTGCTAGGCGGGTTGCTAAAGGCACAGGGCGCGGCCGCACCTTGGCGGGTGAAGAAATCTTGGTTTCGCCAGGTTAGTGCTGGTGTCGGTATAGGCGTGGCGTTGGGCGCGGCAGCCGCCTTTGACGTGTCTACGGCGTTGATTGTGGTGCCGATGCTTGCCGGGTTGTTGCTCGCGGGGTTGCTCACGTTTAGCTTCAACGGCACTTTGCGCCTGTTGAGTTCGGTGTTGATGGCATTGCCGGTGGCATTACTGTTGGTGTTGCCTTTCGTGGTGGACTTGTTGGTAGCGGGCACTAAAGCAAACTTGGCACCGTTTGTGGGTGGGCGTGACGGGTCAGCTTCGGCGCTCGGGTTGGTTGACATTTTTCGTTTTGATGTTGGGCCAGCGGAACCGGGACATTTTGTTTGGGCTTTCGCTTTGTTGATGGCGGTTCCTTTGGCAATCGGACGGTCGTGGCGTTTCGCGATGGCGGTGCGTGGCTGGTCTGTGGCATTGGTTAGTTGGGGTTTGGCTTGGGTCGTGGCGTTGGGTTGGTTGCCTTTTGGGATGCCTGATAACGGTGTCATTTTGGCTCCTGCGGCTGCTGCGGTGGCATTGACTTGTGGTTTAGCGGTTGTAGCTTTTGAACATGATTTAGCGGCGGTCTCCTTCGGTTGGCGTCAAGCGCTCATGCCGTTAGCGGTGTTGGCGGCACTGATCGGAGCTCTGCCGGGGCTGGCGTTGGCAGAAACGGGTCGTTGGGAGATGCCTAGGAGTGATTATGCAGACGTGTTGCCTTTCGCCAATCCTCGTGAGGATGGAAGTTACCGGGTGTTGTGGATTGGCAACTCCGAAACACTGTTGGGTGACGGGCGTCATTTAGTCGCCGACGTCGCTTGGTTAGCGTCGCTTGATGGCCCCCCGAAACTCGCCGATGCGAAACCGGCGGTTGATCCCGGGGCGGCATTGTTAGTGCAAGAAACACTTCTACGGGCTTTGGATGGCACCACGATACGTGTAGGGCGACAACTCGGTGGATTGGGGATTCGCTATGTGGTGTTGCTCGACCGGCTAGCTCCCGCACCGTTCAGCGAACCCGATGCAACCACCGCGATTGACGAGGGAATCAAAGACGCTTTTGCTGCGCAGCTTGATTTGAGGCACCTTGAGGGGATTAACAGCGCGGTAGAAGTGTATGTCAACACTGCTTGGACGGCAGTTCGCGCCGCCGCGACACCGGGCTTTGATCAGGCAATCACCGAAATCTCGGATTTGGCGGTAGCGCCGATTGTGGGTAGCGCCGGGGTGATGGCCGGCCGTGGCAGCAAGATTTCTGGAGAAATACCCGCGGAGACTGATGTCTTGGTGGCACAAAGCGCTGACCCCCTATGGAGATTCGAGCTTGACGGTAGGCGAGTAACTCCACGCCCGGTGTTGGGTTACGCAACGGCGTTCTCAGCGCAGACAGGGGGCCTAGGCGATTTAGTGTACTCAACGCAACCGTGGCGGCGTTTGCTGCTCGTGGGGCAGGTGTTGGCGTTGGTTTTGTTGCTAGCGGTGCTAGTCATCCGCCCAGTTGTGGGTCATCAACGATGAAGCTCATTCGCCTGTGCGTGTCTGCGGTGTTCACGGCGGTAATTGCGACCGCATTGTTGCTTGACAACTCTGTGTCGATTGGCGGTGTCGTGTTTGGGAACAAGATTTCCAGAGACATCTCGGAGGTGCATACCCCGATTAGACATTCACTTGCTGAGTCGTGGCCTCACCAGAACACTTGGTTCTGCCCTGGTGGTTCTGCCCCCGGTGGGATCGCTGATGTGTCTATTGAGATCATCAACGCTTCAGCAGAAGCGTCTCAAGCCCTCGTCACAGGTATCCGTCAGGGGCTTGGTGTGATACCAACTGAGGCGCTAGTACGTGTTGAGGCGGGTGAGCGTTCCTTGGTGCGTCTGGCTGATTTGGTTCCCGAGTCGTCATATATGGGTGCTGTTGTGGAGGTGGACTCCGCTGACATGATTGTTGAGCAGACTTATCTGGGCGCTTCGGGCACTACCGACCGGGCGTTGTGCCAGACGCGCACCTCGGATTTGTGGTTGGTTCCTTCGGGTGCCACGCGTCTAGCGGAGAAGGGTGAGGAGATGGTGTTGTTGGTGCTCAACCCGTTTCCGCATGACGCGGTGTTGAATATCCGCTTCGCTTCCGATGTTGGTGTTGATACGCGCAACGGGGTAGTCGTTCCAGCGAGGCGGGTTCTGGCCCTTGATGTTGCGAGCGAAGTGCCAGTTGCCGAGCAGATTAGCGCCACGGTGAATGTGGTATTTGGGCGGGTTGTGGTTTCGCGGGTTCAGTCGCGCGGGTTGCCGCTTGAGAGCGATGAACAGTTTCCTGCTGCGTTGTCGGTTACCCCAGCGGTTTCGACCCTTTCGCCTTTGTGGTATTTGTTGGATTTGAACAACTCTGAACGTATTGATGTGGTGACGGTGTTGAATCCGTCTTCAGATGAGGTCGCTGGGGTTGACCTTGAGCTCATTGTTGATGGTGATAGTGGAGTTGTGCAGCGTGTTCCGGTTGAGTTGACCATTGCGCCGGGTGAGGCACGTCAGGTTTGTTTGAACGCCATGCAGAGGCTTGAGGGTATAGGGAGTTACATCATTACGGCGCGTTCGATAACTGGACTGGGCGTTGCCGTCTTACACGAATCGACGGACGCAGTGTCAGCCGCGGATCCCGAAGAGACACCGTCGACTTGCGACCCCGAGTTGGGGTTTGGCTCGGAAAACATTTCCTTGGCGGCAACGAGTGGTTTGGATGTGGGCACCACGAGGTGGTTGGCACCGTTGCGCAGCCCAGACCACGGGATTTCGATTTTCAATCCCGCGGCAGAGGCGCTTGATGCGCAAGTTTCGGTCATTGACGAGCAAGGCAAGAGACTAGTTGTTGCGGTGAACATAGCACCACAGGAGCGAGCCAGGTTCAGCGCAGCAGAGTTGGGTAGTGACGCGCCGATTGTGGAAGTGGTGGCAACGGCACCGGTGTTGGTGAGCCGCGACCTGAGCGGCGTGTCCCAACATCAACTGTTGCCCGCAGTGGTGGCATCAGCAGCCTTGTCGGTGGGGGTTGAACCATAGCTAGAATCACGCAGTTGAGCCATTGAAGACCACAGCTCGGCCGCGCTGACTGGCCCCAGAAACGAGCGTTTTACTTCGCCAGTTTCGTTCGCAAACAAGACCATTGGCACAGCATCAATCTTGTAACGTTTGTGCAGATTTCGTTGCGCGGTGTATTCGAGTTCTTGAACTGCTACTTGGCTGCTAGCTAAGTGGCTTGCGTGTGACATGACTTTGGCACAAGTGTTGCAGGTCGCCGCAGTGAACACCGCCACAAGCCACGGCTTGGCGGCTTCACTAAAGTCGTTGCGGTTGAGCTCACGGGGGACAGTTTGCGTGTTGGCCGCGGGAACGGCGCGGTGGCCTCGGTTCAGTAGATAAGCAACAAGTGCGGCTATGGCTACGCCACCCAAGACCAAAATCAGGCGGTCCATACTTAACGTGATGCGCCAACCGTTTCGCTCGCAGAAGCAACGTTGGGTTCATCTTGGGCTAACTTCACCAAGCGTTCCACTTCGTCACCAGAAATGGTCTCGTGCTCAAGTAACGCTCGGGCTACTAGGTCAAGACCTTTGCGGTGTTCGGTGAGCAAGTCGCGGCAATGAGCTTCGGCTTCGTTGAGGATACGCCGCACTTCGTCGTCTACAAGTTTGGCGGTGTCGGGGGAGTAGTTCTTGGATTGCATCATGTCGGCACCAAGAAATACCGGCCCACCGTCGGCTAAAGACATTGGCCCCACAACCGCGCTCATACCCCATTCGGTGACCATTAGACGAGCAATGTTGGTTGCTTGCACCAAGTCGTTGGCGGCCCCAGAAGAGAACTCGTCAAAGACCATCGATTCGGCCACCCGTCCTCCCATGGCCATGGTCATGCGTGCTTCTGCTTCGGCTTTGTCTAGCGTGTGGCGATCCTCGGTCGGTAACGTCATGGTGACCCCTAAGGCCATACCAGTTGGAATGATGGTGACTTTGTGAACCGGATCGTGGTTGTTTTGCACCGCGGCGCATAAGGCGTGGCCCGCTTCGTGGTAGGCAGTGCGCTCTAGGTGTTCTGGGCTTTGGGCGACGGTCAGCCTTTCGATGCCCAAAATCACTCGGTCGCGAGCAGCATCAAAGTCGCTGCCATTGATTTGGTCGCGGCCACGGCGAACCGCGAAGAGGGCGGCTTCGTTCACCAAGTTGGCGAGGTCAGCACCGCTCATGCCAGTAGCGCCCCTGGCGATCAGGTCAATGTTTAGGTCTTTTTGGGTGCGTTTACCTTTGAGGTGGACTGCGAGGATTAGTTTGCGGTCTGCTAGTTCGGGTAACGGCACCACTACTTGCCTGTCGAAACGGCCGGGGCGCAACAGTGCTGGATCCAATGTGTCTGGCCGGTTGGTAGCGGCCATCATCACTACCCCTTCGGTGGTTTCGAACCCATCCATCTCGGCGAGCATCTGGTTGAGGGTTTGTTCACGTTCGTCGTGCCCGCCACCTACGCCAGTTCCTCGTTTGCGCCCGATTGAGTCGATTTCATCAATGAAGATGATGGCCTTGTTCATTTTGCGTGCCGACTCGAAAAGGTCTCGCACACGGCTAGCGCCCACGCCCACGAACATCTCCATAAAGTCTGAGCCGGTAACCGACAAGAAGGGAACTCCGGCTTCACCAGCGACTGCTTTCGCGATGAGAGTTTTCCCAGTGCCAGGGGGGCCGACTAGCAGCACTCCTTTGGGTATGCGCGCGCCGATTTGTGCGAACGGTGCCGGGTGTTTGAGAAACTCTACGATCTCGGTGATTTCTTTTTTGACCCCGTCATAGCCGGCCACATCATCAAAAGTGGTGCCGGGCCGCTCTGTGGTGTAGGTTTTGGCTTTGCTGCGGCCGACCGACATGATGCTGCCCATTTGGCCTTGAGCGCGGCGCTGCATCCAAACAAAAAATCCGATGAGCAGCATCACCGGCAGCAACAAGGGAAAGATGGAGGCGAAGAAGTTGGGTTGCGGGGTTGCGAATTCTAGCTTGGTTGCGGCTGCGATTAGTTCGTGGTCGGCATCGGGCAATGGGTTGGGGCCGGTTGTGCGGAAGTCGCCGGCTGCGGTGCTGAAGTCGATCCCACCATTGTTGTTGTTGTACTTGGCTTCAGTTACTGAGCTAGCTTCAACCATTGTCAAAAAGTTTGTGTAGGTGACTTGCTCACGTGAGGATCCGGCAAGTGTAAAGTTGATCAGCAAAGCCACTGTTGCGGCTAAGGCTGCGGCCCACAAGATGTAGCGCGTTTTGACTGGCCGTTTACGTGGGCCAGAGTTTTTGCCTTCGGTTGTTTCTTTGTCACTAAGTGACGGGGCCTCGTCATCACCACGCAGCGGAGGTGGTGGTGGAGGCGGTGGGGTTTTAGACACCATAGCTTAAGCGTAGGCCCCATCTCACGATATCGGTGACTTGTGTTGAGATTGGCGGTACTATTCTGCGAGTGAATCGCCGTTGCGCTCGACCTGCTTGCCCGCATCTCGCATCGACCACACTGTCGTTTATGTACGCCGAGCGGATCGTCTGGATTGACGATTTGCATCGTGAAGATTCGCCGGCGAACCATGATTTGTGTACGCTGCACGCCGACCGGACTCGTCCTCCACGCGGCTGGTTGCTGCAAGACCGGCGCACAACTCCCGCAGCGTTACTCAAACCTCACGTTGAAACTACGGTGAAAAAAGACCGTCCACCGCCTTTACGCCGGGCTGGATAGGGCCGCCCGTGGTGGCTGCTGGAGCTATTCCGTCCCCTCGTTTACGGGTGTCTTTGGCGATTTTGGCGATTCTGGTCGGGTTTGTGATATCGGCGGTGGTGTCTGGGTTGGTTGTTGAAGCCACCGGTTGGGAGTTTGGTGTCCCCTCGGGGTTGGGTGACGATGTTGGCCGTGTTGCCGGGCAGTTGGCGGCGGGAGTGCCGCTCGACCATAATCGTGGTCCGTTGGTGGCGCAGACCTTACTGACCGTGCCTTTGTGGTTGTGTTTTCTGGGTGTGCCTTGGTTGTATGCGCGCCGCAAACTTGACTTGCGCCGAGATTTCGGTTGGAACATGACCCGCCAAGACATTGTTGTTGGCCTTTTTGTCGGGGTGGCTACTCAAGTTGTGGTGTTGCCGCTGATTTATGCACCGCTGCGGCCTTTTATTGATGCTGACGCTCTTGAAGCGCCGGCTCGAAATTTGGTGGCGGCAGCGGATTCGTCGATTGGGGTTGTGGCTCTGGTGGTGTTGACGATTGTGGGCGCGCCGATTGCTGAAGAGTTCTTGTATCGGGGATTGCTGCATCGCGGTTTGGTTGATTGGTTGTCTCGTTTTGGTCGTTTCGGAGTGCTGCTCGCGGTGTTCGGCTCTTCTTTCGTGTTTGCGGCTTCGCATTTTCAGGTGCCGCAATTTCCGGGGTTGTTGGTGTTTGGCATTGTTGCTGCCACGGCTTTGCAAATTAGCGGACGTCTTGGCACGGCACTGTGGATCCATGTGGGTTTCAACGCCACCAGCGTTATTGTTTTGCTCCAGCAATTATCTTGACCAGCGAACCATGGCACCGCTAACCGCAATCCCCGGGCGCACATCGGTGCGTTGTTTGCGGTGTCGGTGGCACAATGAACTGCCATGCAGATGCAACCTGACCAACAGCTAGCAACGGCGCCGACTAAGACGCTGCGGAGTTCTCTGCAGGCTTGGTGGCGTAGCGCGGAGCGTTCTCTGGTTGTGCAGCGCGGTTTTAACTTTGCGTTGGTTGGCGGTGCGACCTTGTTCGTGGTGTGGAATTTGTCGCCGTGGTTGTGGTTTTATGACACCACGCCCACTGGTGGAGACTTGGGGGCCCATGTTTGGTCGCCGGCGTATTTGCGTGATGCACTGTTACCGAACCTGCGCCTTACTGGTTGGTCACCTGATTGGTATGCGGGGTTTCCAGCTTTCACGTTTTACATGGTGATCCCATCGCTTTTGATCGTGATTGTCAACGTGGGGTTGGGCATACCGATTGATTGGCTTGCTGCATTAGGGGTAGCGCTGGTGGCCTTCCTTGCTGTGGAGAGGTTTCGTTTGGATTGGATTTCGCGGTTGACGGTGACTCTTGGTTTTGGGTTGGGTGCGGCCGTTTTTGGAGCGGTTGCTGACGGACGTGTGTTCCACACCGACGTTTTTGGTTGGTCACCGCTAGAACCGTTTACCTTCAATGACGCTGCGCTTGATTTGGCGTTGGTTGTGTTGGTGTTGCCGGCGGCGCTAGCGAGGTTGGTGTGGTGCTGCTTAGAGGTGCTTGAGCAACGGTTTAAGGTTTTGCAACGTTGGCGTGTGGCGCTCACCACAACGGCAGCGGTTGCCACGTTGTTGGTTGTGTCAGTTCCATATGGGGTGGCTATCAAGGTGGTTGTCGTTGCGGGGATTGTCACGCTCCCGTGCGCGGCTTTTGCGGCGGGCCGTTTAGCTCGATTGAATGACCCGGCTGCGGCGTTGATGGCGTTGATGACGTTGCCGTTTATTTTTGATCGTTCTTTCAATATTTACGGCGGGAACTTGTTGTCGACGATGGCGGGGGAGTTCGCTTACAGCCTCGGTTTGACGGTAGCGGTGCTGTTCATTGGTTTGGCGGTGCGGGGGCAACGCACCGGCCGAGATCACGCGCTTGCGGCGGTCTTGTTGGCGTTGACAGGTCTGTTGCATTTGTTTGCGGCATTTTTTGCGTTGGTTGCGTTGGCTGCGGTGTTGCTGATTCGTCTGGGACGACGAGAAGTGGTATGGGTTGGGGTAGTTGGTTCGCTCGCAGCGTTGTTGGCGGCGTTTTGGGTTTTGCCGTTTGTGTGGAACGTTCGTTACCTCAACGACATGGGTTGGGGTAAAGAACGGCGTTACGCGGCTGCTTTGTGGCATCGTGGCGACAACTTGGGAGATCAATCGTTTCTGGCGAACGAATTACCGTTGCAGGTGTTTGTGGTGCTTGCGGTGCTGGGGGCTTTGATTTCTGTTGTGCGCCGTATCCGCCTCGGTTTGGTTTTGAGCCTTGTGGCTTTGGTGTTTGCGGTTGCTTTTGTGGCGCTGCCAGAGAGTCGTTTGTGGAACGTCCGTATCTTGCCGTTTTATTATCTAGCTGTTTATCTATTAGCGGGAATTGCTTTCGCGGAATTGTCCGGGATCGTGGGACGCTGGTTCCGCCCGTTGGCGAAGGACGATAGCGCTTCTCGGGGTTCGCTGAGTCCGCTTTGGATGACGCTACCGGCGGCGACATTCGCGATTGTGATCGTTGTTGCGTTGGCTTTCCCGCTGAGGTCGGTGCCTTTTGCTACTGCCTTTCAGAGGGTTGGCGCAGACGGCGAGACCAACTTTGTTTATGGCTTCTCAAGTGTTTTTGGGGTGGAATCGGTTGCGGGGCGCAAGATTTGGGCCACTGAAAGCATCAACCCGGGTCCTGGTTGGTTGCGTTACAACTTCACCGGCTACGAAGAAAAATCTGGAACTGCCGAGTACAACGATTTGGTTGCCACGATGGAACGGGTGGGTGAGCAGTATGGTTGTGGACGGTCGCTTTGGGAGTACAACTCAGAACGCCTGGGTACCTACGGCACGACTATGGCACCGATGTTGTTGCCGCATTGGACGCAAGGCTGCATTGGTTCTATGGAGGGGCTCTATTTTGAGGCTTCAGCGACCACGCCGTATCACTTTTTGTTGCAATCGGAGTTGTCTGAGTTGCCTTCTCGGGCACAGCGAGAGTTGCCTTATTCTCAACTCAATGTCGACAAAGGTCTAGCGGGTCTGCAAACGCTGGGGGTGCGCTATTACTTAGCTGTCACCGAAGCGGCGATAGGCCAAGCTCGTGACCACAGCGGTTTCGTTGAGATAGCCAACAGCGGGCCGTGGGTAGTGTTTTTGGTCGAGGATCACGATGTTGTTGTCGGCATTGAGCAGCAGCCTGTGGTGCTTGAAGGTTTAGATGCTGGTGGTGACCATTGGTTGGTGCCGGCGGTGGCCGCTTGGGAGGCTAGTGGCGAGATACCCTTGATTGCCGCGGACGGTCCGCCTGAGTGGCCGCGCATGTCGCTTGCTGATTTGTCGCGTCAAGAACCGTTGGTTGCCGAAGCAGTCGAGAGCGGTGATCGTGTGGCCGAGATACGTGCTCTGGCTGCTGCGTTACCCGCTTGGCTGGAACGCCAAAGCGTTGCCACAACTGAGGTTACCGATATCGCAACGGGGCGCGATACGATCAGCTTCTCGGTTGAAAAAACGGGCCTGCCGGTGCTGGTGCGCAGTAGTTATTTCCCTAACTGGAAAGCCCGCGGAGCCGAAGGCCCGTATCGTGTGTCTCCTAATTTGATGGCGGTGGTGCCGACCGAGTCTGAGGTGACCTTGACATACGCCCGCTCCTCTGTGCAGTGGATAGGCTGGTTTGCGACCCTAGCCGGGTTGCTGTTGTTGATATTGTTGCTGGGCGTGCGCAAGTTTGCTCGCTTGCCTTCGCAAGGCACGCCTTGGTGGGATTTCGCCGCGCCGCGCAAAACCCAAACACAAGCTGAGCCGCCCCCTGAGTTTCTGTTCAACTCAACCACCGACCCGGTCGCCGACCCAAACCCAGACTCGGCCACCAACGATCGGTCAGATTGTCGCTTGTCGGTGGTCGTCCCGGCCTATTGTGAAGAGCCGCGTATCGCCGCCACGATTGCTGAGATTCGCCGTGCTTTGGCTGACCTTCATGAATCTGGAGAACTTGAGATCGTGATCGTAGATGATGGCTCAACCGACCGAACCGCGAACGCGGCCCGTGATGCTGGAGCGTCTCGAGTGGTCACGTTGGGTGAAAATCAAGGCAAAGGTGCGGCGGTACGAGTAGGCGTGTTGGCAAGTAGGGGGAACACGGTGGCGTTTACTGATGCCGATCTCGCCTACTCACCAGAGCAGTTGCTGCCGCTGTTGCGCGCTGTGGAGGGCGGGAGTGATGTGGTGATCGGTAATCGCTACGTAGCTCATAGGGCTGGGCGCAATGACGTGTCTAACGTGCGGCGTTTGGGGAGCCGAGTGGTGAACTTGTTTGCGCGTCAAGTGTTGACTGGGCGCTATCAAGACACCCAATGCGGTTGCAAAGCGTTCCGTGCCGATGTGGCCAAAACCTTGATGACGGTTGGCAAGATCAACGGGTTCGCTTTCGATATTGAGGTACTGCACTTGGCGGAACGCTATGGATATTCGATTTCCGAAGTGCCCGTGAACGTGATTAACAGCGATTCGTCTACCGTGCAAGCCGTTCGAGACGGGATCAGGGTCACCCGAGACATCTGCAAAATCCGCAAACTAGCCAAACGCGGTGATTATAGTTTTGCGCCGAGTGTGAAGTTTCGGGTAGACTCGAACTATGAATGACGAAAACCAAGACCCGCCGAAGGAGAACTCGGCTGAGGCCAGCAGCAGCGAGACCAGCGTGAGTGAATCCAGTGTTGCCAATTCAGTAAGTTCGCCAACAATGCCGGTGGCCGCGAGCAAAGAACCGTTGAAGCCGGCGCGTGCAATGCAGATCGCTAGCGTGGTTGTCGGCACAGTGTTGATTTGTGCGGGGATCGTGGTTGGCGCTTGGTGGGCGATTTCTGCACTCGGCGACGACCAAGCGACTAATGATGCTCCTGAAGTCGCCGAACGCTCCGATCGTAGCCACGGCAATGACACCAACCGACCGATCGTGGTGGTGGTCATGGCATCAGATCTCGGTCTTGACGATCCAGATTCCGGGGATATCGAGTCGGGGGACATGGATTCAAGTGATCTGGATTCTGGCGATTTAGATCCCGGGGGACTGGATTTGAGCGAAGCGTTAGGATTAGGCGACCTTGATCTCGGCGACCTCGGCAGTTTGGGCGATTTAGCTGAATTGCTCCCCTTTTTGCTTGACCTTAATGAACTTGGCGACGCGCTAGGCGATGCGCTCGGTGGAGGATTATTCGGAACCCTACCCGATGAACCAATGCAAGATGAGGACGATGAAGACGATGAAGACACACCCGACGAATGGGAACCAACTTGACCTTTCACCTCAAACCGGTGAGTTCAGCGGTCGATGGTCGCTATTATGTTGGGGTCGCACACTAGCGCCACGCCAACATCTGGCGCAAATGGCGCAAAAAGGCGGTTCAAGGTGAAAACTAAGGAATACAATCGCGAACTTGCCCGTTTACAGCAAGAACTGGTGCGTCTACAGCGCTGGATACGCCATCAGGGTCTCAAAGTTGTGGTTATTTTTGAGGGGCGTGACGCAGCCGGCAAAGGCGGTGTGATCAAGCGCATTACTGAACGTCTCAACCCGAGAGTTGTGCGGGTAGTTGCGTTGGGCACGCCAAGCGACCGTGAAAAGACCCAATGGTGGTTTCAGCGTTACGTGGCTGAGTTGCCTGCCGCTGGCGAGATGGTGCTCTTCGACCGCAGTTGGTATAATCGTGGCCTTGTCGAACCGGTAATGGGTTTTTGCAGCGAAGAGGAATACCAAGAGTTTTTGCGTTCCTGCCCCGAATTTGAGCGGATGTTAGTTCGCTCGGGAATTGTTTTGATCAAGTACTGGTTCTCGGTTAGCGACAGTGAACAAGAACGCCGCTTTCAAAGCCGTATCAACGATCCAGTGAGGCGTTGGAAATTATCGGCGCTTGATTTGCAGGGTCGTACCCGCTGGGTAGATTTTTCTAAAGCCAAAGATATTCTGTTCGCGCACACCGACATTAAGGTGGCTCCTTGGTTTGTGGTCAATGCCGACTCCAAAAAGAAGGCCCGGTTAAACTGCATCGCGCACCTGCTTGAGCAGATACCCTACGAACCGGTGCCTTGGGAGGAAGTACATTTGCCGCAAAAGCAGTCAGCCATCGGTTATGTGCGTCCACCCATCTCTGAGCAAACATTTGTCCCTGAGCGTTACTGAGTTAAGAGGATTACTCGGTGCCCACAGACTTTGAGGCGATATTTAAGGCCTACGATGTGCGTGGTTTAGTCCCCGATCAGCTAGATGCCAGCGGTGCTGAAGCTATCGGCGGCGCTTTCGCTCGTTTCGTGCGGGCTACTGGTGCTGAAGCGATTTTGGTGGGCCGTGACATGCGCCCAGACGGTGAGGAACTAGCGACTGGGTTCGCTGATGGTGCTTTAGCGCACGGCATAGATGTGCTTGATGTCGGGTTGTGTGCCACCGAGATGCTCTATTACGGTTCGGGGTTTCTGGGTTTGCCTGGCGCGGTTTTCACAGCTTCACACAACCCTGCGGGCTACAACGGAATCAAGATGTGTTTGTCTGGCGCGGCACCAGTTGGCACCGCTACGGGGCTGACCGAAATCAAACGTTTGGCGATTGCTGGCCCGCAACCCACACCGCGCCGTGGCAAATGTACTCCGTATCGCTTGCTTGAAGGATACGTTTCGCATGTGCGGTCCTTTGTTGATGTCGGCGCGCTAGAACCGCTGCGTGTTGTGGTCGATTCGGCTAATGGCATGGGCGGTTTGGTGGTCCCCGCAGTGTTTGCCGATTTGCCGTTTGTGCTTGATCATATGTACGCCGAGCTTGATGGCACTTTCCCGAACCATCCCGCCGACCCGCTTCAAACAGAAAACTGTCAAGACCTCGCTGCAAGGATTCGGGCGACTAAAGCCGACATTGGTTTGGCCTTTGATGGTGATGCCGATCGGGTGTTTCTGATTGATGAGCATGGGCGCAGCCTTTCCGGTTCTTTGACGACTGCTTTGGTTGCGCGTGCGATACTGAAAGCTGAACCGGGTGCGGCGATCGTGCATAACGTGATTTGTTCTAAAGCGGTGCGGGAGGTGATCTCCGAAGGTCAAGGCCAAGCGGTTCGCTCGCGGGTTGGTCACACCTTTATGAAGCAGGCGATGGCTGACAGTGGAGCCGTTTTTGGTGGTGAACATTCGGGCCATTACTACTTCCGCCGCAATTTCGGTGCCGACAGCGCCATGATTGCCGCGTTGTTGGTGTTGGAAGCATTGAGCGGGCATTCAGCGGGTCTTGCTGATCTCGTTGCCGCATTAG
This sequence comes from Acidimicrobiia bacterium, assembly GCA_024421095.1. Lineage (GTDB taxonomy): Bacteria > Actinomycetota > Acidimicrobiia > Acidimicrobiales > Aldehydirespiratoraceae > VXYK01. Next base: position 13,694 of record JAHQYM010000019.1, on the reverse strand, counting down.
ATCGTTATAGTGCCTCGTCTGAAATCAACACTGCGGTTGCTGATCCCCACGCGGTGATCGACAAGGTGGCAGGCGTTTTCGCGGGTTGCCAACAAGATTGGCTTGATGGTCTCACTGTCGAGTGTGGTGATTGGTGGTTCAACCTGCGCCCTTCGAATACTGAGCCTTTGCTGCGTCTAAATCTTGAAGCTGCTAACCAAGCGGAGATGCAGCGCCGCAGCCAAGAAATCTTGGCACTCATTGCTTAGTTGTGGTGGTCTTGAGCGGAATCTGGTTGACTAGTCATCGTGCCTCTTGATGCCCGTCTCCGTGATTTGTTGGTGTGCCCTATTGACCGTGGCCCGTTGTTGTATTTTGATGACGAAGACAAACTCTACAACCCACGTCTGCGTAAGCTCTATCGTGTGCATCAAGGCGACATTGCGGTGATGCTGCCTGAGGAGGCGGTCGATGTGGATGCTCAAGAACACGCTCGTTTATGCGCCAAATCTACGGCGGACGGTTTGTAGCCACAGGCGATTCGCGACGTGTTGATTGATGGCGTGGTCAAAAACTATGCATGGGGTTCGCGCACGGCGATCCCTGAAATGTTTGGTTGGCCAAGGACGGATGCACCGATTGCCGAGGTTTGGTTCGGTGCTCATCGGATGGGGTCGTCGCCAATCCGTGGTGGTGGCACTCGTTTAGATCAACGCATTCGCGCCGATCCTTTGGCCACTTTGGGAAAGCAAGCAGCCGAAAGGTTCGCATCGTTACCGTTTTTGTTGAAGGTGATCTCCGCAGCGGAGCCGTTGTCTTTGCAGGCGCATCCTTCGATCCAGCAGGCTCAAGCTGGGTTCGCTCGAGAAGATTCTCAAAGGATCGACCGCCGCGCCCCCAACCGCAGCTTTCGTGATCGCAACCATAAACCGGAGTTGCTTTGCGCGCTCAGTGAGTTCAGTGCTCTTTGTGGGTTGCGTGAACCGGCTGTGACGCTGGAGTTTCTGGAGACGATCCCGACTGCAGCCCTCAACCCGTTACGGCACAAACTGATTGCAGATTCTTCGCCTAGAGGTCTGGCACATATTCTCGGCTGGCTGTTGCGCCAAGATGATTCCACGATCGCCGCACAAATAGCGGCATTAGTAGCGGCGTGTGCGAAAGAATCTTCGCTACCGTTCGCGCCGGAGCGAAGGGTGGCGCTGCAACTAGGTCGGTGTCACGCCCAAGACCCGGCAGTGCTGATCGCTTTGCTCTTGAATTATGTGACTTTGCAGCCCGGTGAAGCAATTTTTTTGGGGGCCGGCAACTTGCATGCTTATTTGCATGGCAGCGCCGTGGAGGTCATGGCCAACTCCGACAATGTGTTGCGTGCGGGTCTAACTAACAAACATGTCGACGTCAACACGTTTCTCAACATTGTCGACAGCGCCCCGCTTGCTGTTGATGTCCAGCGCCCCACAGCTGTTGGTGGCATCGTGCGCTACCGAAGCCCCGTGGCAGAGTTCTCTCTGCAACGAATCGATGTTGAGGGCGAAATCCGCATTGCTGGCGGACCTGCCATCTTGTTGTGCATCGCCGGTGAAGCGGATTTACAAAACCCTCACGGGCCGCACCGGTTGCGCGCCGGTGATGGAGCCTGGCTTGATGCCGCTAGCGGGGCTGCGTGGCTCAGTGGTAGTGCAACGATCTTCCGCGCCGGTTTGGGTGAAGATTTAGCCCGCTCCGCTTAAGCTGACATTAGTGAACAATACCACTGAGCGTGCCGATGGACGAGCCGATGGACAAACCGATGGACTATAAGGTCAAAGACCTGCAACTAGCTGAGTTCGGTAGGAAAGAAATTCGCTTAGCCGAACACGAAATGCCTGGCCTGATGGCGCTGCGGGCTCGCTATGCAGACGAGGTCCCCCTCAAAGGCGCACGCATCGCGGGGTCATTGCATATGACTGTGCAAACCGCAGTGCTAATTGAGACGCTCACCGCTTTGGGCGCTGAGGTGCGTTGGGTGAGTTGCAACATTTTCTCGACCCAAGATCATGCGGCTGCGGCGGTTGTCGTGGGCCCTGACGGAACGCCCGAAGACTGCCGGGGCAGCGCCGTTTTCGCTTGGAAAGGTGAAACCTTAGAAGAGTATTGGTGGGCTACTGAGCAACTGTTCCTCTGGGGGGACGGTGGCGGCCCCAACCTGATCCTTGATGACGGTGGCGATGCCACGATGCTGGTTCACAAAGGTTTGGAGTTCGAAAAAAGTCAGGCGATACCTCAAGCGGACGAAAACGACTCAGAAGAATGGGCCGTGTTCTTGGATCGCTTAGCGCGTATCGCGGCGCGGGATGCAGAGTTTTTCACCCGTATAGCCGCACAGATTCGGGGCGTTTCTGAAGAGACCACCACGGGAGTTAACCGTCTCTACCAGATGCTGGAAAGGGGGGAATTGCTGTTCCCGGCAATCAACGTCAACGATTCAGTTACCAAGTCGAAGTTCGACAACCTTTACGGGGTGCGCCATAGTTTGGTTGATGGCATCAACCGTGCCACGGACGTAATGATTGGCGGCAAGGTTGCCGTTGTCTGCGGGTTTGGTGATGTGGGCAAAGGCTGCGCCGAGTCGTTTGCGGGGCAAGGCGCGCGGGTGATCGTCACCGAAATCGATCCGATTTGCGCGTTGCAGGCTGCAATGTGCGGTTATGAGGTGAACACTTTAGAAGCAGTGGTCGACAAAGCCGACATTTTTATCTCGGCTACAGGTAACAAGGACATTATTTTGGCGGGTCATATGGCCCGCATGAAGCATCAAGCAATCGTTGGCAATATCGGGCATTTCGACAACGAAATTGATATCGCCGGGCTTGAGCGCATGTCTGATGTGCAAAAGATCAATATAAAACCGCAGGTAGACGAGTTTTTGTTCCCCGACGGGCACTCGGTGATCGTTTTGAGTGAGGGGCGCTTGCTGAACTTGGGCAACGCTACAGGCCATCCAAGTTTCGTGATGAGTTGTTCGTTCACCAATCAGGTGCTGGCGCAACTTGAACTGCACACCAATAGTGCCAACGTGGCGTTAGGCGTGCATGTCTTGCCGCGGACGCTTGATGAGGAGGTGGCGCGTCTGCATCTTGACGCGCTAGGCGTGAAGTTAACCCCCCTGAGCCAAGACCAGGCGGACTATTTAGGCGTGCCCATGGCTGGCCCCTACAAACCCGACCACTACCGTTATTAGCAACTTGTTGCCTTTTGAGGCATTACGATTCGTGGCATGACTAACGCAGCAAAACAAATCGATCGAGGTGTCTGGGTGGCACCTGAACGACTAAGCGGTTTAGAGGTTGCCGCTCTCAGCAAGCGAGTTGAGGAACTTGGATATTCAACGCTTTGGGTGGGGGAAACTTTCGGGCGTGACCCGTTTGCACAACTAGCAGCGATTGGTGCTGTCACAAAGGACTTAGTGTTAGCCACGGGCATTGCCAACATTTACAATCGGCACCCGGCGGTGATGTTGCAAGCTGCCAACACTGTGGCTGAACAAACTGGTGGACGCATGATTTTGGGTTTGGGAGTTTCAAGCCCGGCGATCGTTGAACGGGTGCGTGGTTTGGATTACGTGAGGCCCCTTGCATATTTGCGCGACTACCTAGATGCCATGGACAACACCCGCTATGTGTCGGTGCCGCCCCCTCGGCCGGTGACTCGGGTGCTTGGCGCGCTTGGCCCGAAGATGTTGGAGCTAGCGGCAGAGCGCAGCGCTGGGGCGCATCCATACAACACCACCCCCGAACACACTGCTTGGGCTCGCAGCATTATTGGTCCTGAAACTGGGCTTTACGTTGAGCAGAAGGTTTTGTTGACTAGTGACAAGGCATTGGCGCACGCAACTGCTGCACAGGTTCTGAAGTTCTATTCCCGCGCCCCGGGATACCGCAATGCTTGGCTGACGATGGGTTTTTCAGACGATGACATAGACGCTGGAAGCGCGAAATTTCTTGATGGTTTGGTGGCTTGGGGTGATGTCGATGCTATTGAAGCTCGCCTTACTGAACATGCACAAGCTGGCGCTTCACATATTTGCATCCACCCATTGCACCCCAAAACTGGCCAAGGCGAGGTTGATGATGCTGTTCTCGTAGCTTTAGCACCAAACATGCCTTCTTGAATTGTTGCTGAGTGTCATAGGGGGTCTTTAGTGTTCGGTTATGGCTAAAGACAACTTTCTCAAGAGTCCTCTGCAGGAAATTATTGCGGTTTGGCCGCATGAAGGGCGTGCCGCGGAATTGGTGTGCAAACTCAAATATGAGCGTTCCACGGCTGTGGTGTCGGCGCTGGCGCAGGCCATGGCCGCATTGTCTCCGCAGGCGGATTTGGTCACCTGGATACCAGCTTCCCCGTCGCGTCGGCGCAAGCGTGGATTTGATCAAAGCGAGTTATTGGCGCGTGCGGTGGCGCGCCGCCAAGGTGTGCGGGTCAAGCGGATGCTGCGGCGAACCGATGATCTGCCGCAAACCGCACGAGATCGGCAAGGGCGTATTAGCGGCCCGAGGTTGGTTTCGCGGGGTCCGCCGCTGCGTCGGCAACCCTCAATATTAGTCATCGATGATGTCACAACCACGGGCACAACGCTGCACAATGCCGCCGACATATTGCGCCAACAAGGAGCCGGCGCGGTTTATGGCCTCGTGGCCACTCGCTCAACATCAACCTGAGATTTTGTTTGCATCTGCATGCGTGCTCTGCTATGGTCGTTTCAAACCACAACCAGGAGGTAAGGAATGGACGTCTCCATCAGCGCCCGGCACGTAAATGTCACGCCGAGACTGGAGGAGGTGATTCATGAGAAAATAGGCCAGTTAGATAAATATCTGGACGCGCTTGACTATGCCAGCGTCCATTTTGACGAAGCGCAAAATCCTCGGATCGCAGACAAGGAGTATTGCGAGATTGTCCTCAAGGGTCGTGGTCATCATTTACGCACCAAGGTTCGTGCCCCCGACCCCTTCACCGCAATCGACTTAGCGGAAGACAAACTCTTGCGCCAAATCCGCAAGCTGCGTACCAAGTTGCAACGTCGACATCACGGCACCGGCGCAACCATCCGTACCGGCACCGATGCTCAACTGCAAAACGTGGCGGTGTTAGACGATGGCGCTATGCAAGATTTAGATGTCGTTGGAACCGAGGAGAACATTCCGCAGATTGTCAAGACCAAACGATTTCATCTTGGTCCGCTGACCCCCGATGAAGCAGCCGAAAAAATGGAATACATGGATCACGGCTTCTTTTTCTTCATCAACAAAGAAACCGACCGTAGCGCGGTGGTCTACCGTCGCGATGATGGTGATGTGGGGTTGATTGACGAAGCTGGGTAGCTTACTGGCCTAATTGGTCAAACCATTTATTGGCTTTAGGTCGCTAGAGTCGTGGCTAGTTATGAGCGTATTTAAACGGGTTCTGCGTAGCGGCGAGGGCCGTAAACTCAAGACAATTCAGGCCCTGGTTCCAGACATCAATGCGCTTGAACCCACCATCAAGGCGCTACCTGACGATGCCCTGCGAGCCAAGACCACAGAGTTTCAAACTAGGCTCAGCAACGGCGAAACCCTTGATGGCCTGCTGTTTGAAGCCTTTGCTGTAGTTCGTGAAGCGGCACAACGAGTGCTTGGTCAACGGCATTACGACGTGCAACTAGTCGGCGGGGCGGCGTTGCACCTTGGTTGCGTCGCTGAAATGAAAACCGGAGAAGGCAAGACTCTTACGTCTACCTTGCCTATCTACCTCAACGGACTCAGCGGCGAAGGAGTCCACATCGTCACCGTCAACGATTATTTGGCGCGCCGAGACTCCGAATGGATGGGGCAGATCTTTCTTTGGTTAGGATTTGAGGTTGGCCTCATTGTCCCCGGCGACCGTGACGCAGATTTCAAACGGAAACAATACGCGGCGCATATTACCTACGGCACAAACAACGAATTCGGTTTCGACTATCTGCGTGACAATATGGCCACGAACCGCAGCGACCAGGTGCAGCGTGGCCACAACTATTGCATCGTTGATGAGATCGACTCGATTCTCATCGATGAAGCTCGTACACCGTTGATCATCTCTGGGCGGGTAGCTGATGCGGCCAAGCTCTACAACAAGTTCGCATCCGTTGCGCGGGGTCTGCGACGAGACCTGCACTATGAAGTAGACGAAGAAAAGCGCACCGTGGCACCGCTTGAAGCAGGGGTCCACGCAGTTGAGCGAGCCCTCGGGATCGACAACCTCTACGACCAAGTGTCATCCAACTTGGTGCATCAACTCCAAGCTGCTTTGCGCGCCAAAGAGCTCTACAAAAAAGACAAGGAATATATCGTCAACAGGGGAGAGGTGAAGATTGTTGACGAGTTCACGGGCCGCATTCTTGAAGGGCGGCGCTGGTCAGATGGTCTGCATCAAGCGGTGGAAGCCAAGGAAGGGGTTGCGATCAACGAAGAGAACCAAACCCTAGCAACAATCACCTTGCAGAACTATTACCGGCTTTATGAGCGGCTTGCGGGAATGACGGGCACCGCGCAAACCGAAGCATCGGAGTTCGTCAGCACCTATGGTTTGCACGTTGTGCCAATTCCCACCCACAAACCAGTCGCTCGAAGTGACGAAGCCGACCTTATCTTCAAGACCGAAGATGCCAAGTTTGCGGCTTGCGTCAACGACCTAACCGCACGATACCAATCCGGACAACCGGTACTAGTCGGCACAATCTCGGTTGAAAAATCCGAAAAACTATCGCTGGCTCTCAATCAGCGGGGGGTTCCCCATGAGATCCTCAACGCCAAGCAACACACCCGTGAAGCCGAAATCGTTGCCCAAGCTGGGCGGCTTGGCGCAATCACGGTAGCTACCAACATGGCTGGTCGGGGCGTTGATGTGTTGTTGGGGGGAAACCCTGAGGGCTTAGCGCAGCGTGATCTCTTGGCCAAAGGACACGACCCACAAAGCCAAGAAGGCCAAGAGTATTACGAGCAACGCCTCAAGATCCACACTGCAACCACTGAGCGTGAACGAAAAAAAGTTATCAAACTGGGGGGTTTATATGTGCTCGGTACGGAACGGCACGAAAGTCGCCGAATAGACAACCAGTTGCGTGGTCGTTCAGGTCGCCAAGGTGACCCTGGTAAAAGCAGGTTTTATCTTTCTTTAGAAGATAATCTGATGCGCTTGTTTGCTACCGGAGCGATGAATTGGGTGATGGATCGAACTCTTCCCGAAGACGAGCCGATTGAAGCCAAAATGGTGACGAAAGCCATTGAACGAGCACAAAACACGGTTGAGCAACGCAACGCTGAAACTCGCAAAAACGTTCTCAAATACGACGAGGTAATGAACGAGCAACGCAAAGTGATCTATGAGCGGCGCAGTCAGATACTTGACGATGCCGACTTGCGAAGCGCAACCTTCGAATACATCAACGATGCTGTTAAGGGCGTGGTCGACCGGTACTGCGAAGCCGAATTCTCCGAAGAGTGGGAACTGGATCCACTGATAACTGAACTTACAACGCTTTGGCCCACTGAAATCACGGCACAGTCGCTAACTGACGTGTATGACCGAAAAGAGCTACTTGAACGTCTCAGCGATGAAGCCGCGCAAATCTATGCAGCGCGAGAAGCGGAACTCGGTGCCGAGGTGATGCGTCAAGTTGAACGCCATGTAATGCTTCTCGTCATTGATCAGCGTTGGCGCCAGCACCTCGCCGAGATGGACCTGTTGCGTGAAGGCATTCACCTGCGGGCCATGGGCCAAAAAGACCCGGCGATGGAATGGCAACGTGAAGGATTCGCGATGTTCACCCAAATGATGACCGCCATCTCCGTAGAATTCGTCAAATACGTAATGCATGTGCAAGCCGTGCAACCGAGCGAAACCAGCACCAACTCAGTAGATTCGCAAAAACTTACGGGCGTGACGGAACAAAAACAAATCGCCGCTGTGGGCACCTCAGCGACACAACTCCTAACCGGGGGTACACCCGCAGCCCAACCTAACCAAACAGCGGCGCGCACGCCAATCGTAAAATCCGACCTTGAAAAGGTGGGTCGCAATCAACCTTGCCCCTGCGGTAGCGGTAAGAAGTTCAAAACCTGCCATGGTCGCAACACGGCTGCGGCTACTCTGTAACGTCATCGCCGCGCTAATCGCGCAGGAAGTTTCAAAATGCAAGATTTTACAGAACAAATAGCAACTATTCGCAGCCGCGTTGAAGAAGCAGCTAGATACATGCACATTGCCGATCTCAGCCGTCGTCAACCGCAGTTAGAACAGCAGGCTTCAAGCGTCGATCTTTGGGACGACCCAGACAGTGCCCGCAAGATTACTTCTGAGTTGGCCACCGTGAACGAAGATTTAGGTGTTTTCAAGCGTTTGTATGGGGCTCTTGAAGATGTGGAAACCTTGCACGAGTTAGCTCGAGAAGAAGACGAAGACCTGCTTGCTGACGAAATCACTCAAGCAGCCAAGGCCCTCGAAGTTCAACTTGACGACTTGGAGGTGCGCTCGCTGTTTAGTGGCGAGTTTGATGAAGGTGCTGCCGTGTGCCAGATAAAGTCGGGCGAGGGTGGTACCGATGCCCAAGACTGGGCTGCGATGTTGATGCGCATGTATGAACGCTGGGCTGAAAGGCGGGGATTCGATATTGAGACAACTGCCTTGTCGGAGGGCACCGAAGCAGGACTGTCAACCGTGGAGTTCATTTTGACTGGTCGCCATGCGTATGGCCTCATGCAGGCCGAACATGGGGTGCATCGGTTAGTGAGAATATCGCCCTTCAACAACGAAGGCAAGCGCCACACGGCTTTCGCGGCAGTACAAGTAGCCCCATTTTTTGATGCAGTCGCCAAAGAAATCGACATTGACGAAAAGGAACTGCGGATTGACACTTACCGTTCGTCGGGTGCCGGTGGGCAACATGTCAACGTAACCGATTCGGCTGTGCGCATCACCCATCTCCCCAGCGGGTTGGTAACAAGTTGTCAAAACGAACGCAGCCAACACCAGAACAAAGACCGTGCCATGCAGATCATGGCCGCTAAACTCTTAGATCTTGAGCGCAAAAAGCGTGAAGCGGCGATTGCTGGAATAACTGGTGAACCAGACAACGTGGGTTTCGGAAGCCAGATACGTAGCTACGTGCTGCAGCCCTACCAGATGGTTAAAGACTTGCGCACCGACCAGCAAACGTCCCAGATTGAAGCAGTGCTCGACGGTGAGATCGAAGCATTTATGGAGGCTTGGTTGCGGTGGAGCAGAGCAAAAAGCAACGTAGGATTAGCGAAGTGACGGGCTCAAAATGATCAAACTCAGCAGCGTGACCAAAGTATATAAAGGTGCTGTTGTGGCGGTTCGTGATGTAACCGTCGACATCGGCAAAGGCGAATTCGTCTTTTTGGTAGGGCCGTCGGGTTCTGGTAAATCAACCTTTATACGTTTGCTCAACCGCGAGGAACGTCCTGAACACGGCACGATCTATGTTGCCGGCAAAGATATCGGTACGCTCGGTGCTTGGCGGGTGCCGTATCTGCGTCGCAACATTGGTTTCATTTTCCAAGACTTTAAGTTGCTGCCCAAAAAGACTGTGGCCGAAAACGTGGCCTTTGCTTTAGAAGTAATTGGTAAACCCCGCCATGTGGTGCGTAAGCAAGTGCCCGCCATTGTGGAACTCGTTGGCCTTTCGGCGAAGATGGAGAATTTCCCCCACGAACTTTCTGGTGGTGAGCAGCAGCGGGTTTCGGTGGCGCGAGCTTTCGTAAATCGCCCACCTATTTTGTTGGCTGATGAGCCCACGGGCAATCTTGACCCGCAAACGTCGGTAGGGATAATGAAGTTGCTTGACCGCATCAACCGCACTGGCACCACGGTGGTGATGGCTACCCACGATCGCAGTATTGTAGACACGATGCGCCGTCGGGTGATAGAACTCGACCGAGGTTCGATTGTGCGTGACCAAGCCCGCGGCGTTTACGAGTAGGTTGGATGTCTCTGAACCCGGTATACGTGCTTCGTGAAACTGGCCAAAACCTGTGGCGCAATGTGTTGTCTTCGGCGGCGGCGGTTATCACCATTGGGGTTTCGCTGTGGCTTTTTGGTGGTTTCTTTTTGTTCAACTATGCGGTTGACAACGCCACCGCTAGATGGGAGGGAGGGATTGAGTTTGTGGTTTGGATGCAACCCGAAGCTTCCCTCGAACAAGATGACAATATTCGCACCAGCATCGAAACCAGCCCATCAATACGGTCTTGGACTTACGTTGACCAAGACGAAACTTTGGAAGAGTTTCAGGAGATCTTCGCCGACACGCCAGAACTCACTGAAGTTGTCAGCGCGGAGATTCTGCCGCCTTCTTATCGCGTGGTGCCGGTTGATCCTTCCCCCGATGTGGTGGCGGAACTTGCGAGCCAGTTCGTGGATCGCCCAGGGGTGCAAGAGGTTGTTTCTGCCGACAAGACCATCCGTGATATTCAAAACCTGGCCGACCGAGTGACTCGAGTATTTTTGGTTGGGTCGGTCATTTTGTTGACTGCGGCCACATTGCTAATCCTTACTAATGTGGTTAGTGCGATCCGTAGCCGTGGAGCTGAAATTGAGATAATGAAGGTTGTGGGGGCCACCAACTGGTTTATTCGCATACCGTTCATGCTTGAGGGTTTAGTGCAAGCAGTGCTGGGCGCGATGGGTGCTTGGATCGGTCTGCGAATCCTAGACGACACTGTGATCCGGGGGTTAAGTCAACCCGATAGTTTGCAACTCATGCAAGGATTTCAAGTTGACCGCAGTGAGTTTTATTCGACGAGTTTGTTGGTATTGGTAATTGCGGTTGTGGTGTCGGGGATAGGTTCCGCAGTCGCGGTGACCCGCTACCTTGATGCCTGAACTTTAGGTCAGTATCGGTGGAACGGATCGCCGCGTGGTCGGGATCGTCTCTATTAGGCGGGGGTTTGTTGGGTGCCTACCTTTAGGTCTTTGAAGGGAATGCCTTTGTCGACGCTGATGTCGCGGGGTAACCCGAGCACGCGGTCGCCGATAATGTTGCGTTGAATTTCGTTGGTGCCTCCAGCGATTCCGCTTTGCAAACTCGTGAGCGCGCCGCGTTGCCACCGTGCCGCAGATTCATCTTCCCAAGCCAAACCGCTAGCGCCAACGATTTCCATGGAGAGATCGCGATAAGCGGCCCAGATTATGGCGTTGACGAGCTTGGTAATCGAACCGCCAGGCCCGGGGGTTTTACCGGCTTTTAGCTCGGCGCGGGTGCGCATTGATACTAGCGAAAGGCAGGTTTCCAATGTGTAAATGTGCATGAGTTTTTGGCGCAGTACGAGATCTTTGATGAGGCCGCGTTTGGTTGCTTCGGCGATGAGTTGGTCGGCTAGTTCGTGGCGAACGCCGTCGCTAGTGCCAGTACCGATGGCTACCCGTTCATACATGAGCATTGCGGTGGCCATGTTCCAACCATTGCTGAGGTCACCTAGAAGATGTTCTGCACCGATTTCTACATCCTTGAAAAATACTTCGTTGAAGTGGGTACCACCGTCGATCTGATGAATCGGGCGAACTTCCACTCCCGGGGCATCCATCGGCATGATAAACATGGAGATACCGGCGTGTTTAGCAACGTTGGGGTTGGTGCGGGCGATTATTAATCCGTATTGGCTGAGATGGGCAAGAGTAGTCCAAACCTTTTGACCGTTGATGATCCAAGTGTCGCCATCTTTTTCGGCTTTGGTTTGCAGGCTTGCCACGTCTGAGCCTGCCCCAGGTTCTGAGAACATTTGGCACCATAAACTGTGGCCGCTGATGATGTCGGGCAGGTATTTCAGTTTTTGTTCGTGGGTGCCGTATTCGGCTAGCATCGGTAGGCACATACCGTGAGAGATAATGTATTCGGTGCTCATGTTGGGGTATTGGGCGTAGGTATCACGCCAGACCCGTTCATGGGCTCGGCTCAGGCCGGCACCGCCGTATTCACGGGGGTAGGTGAGGCCCGCGAGACCGGCTTTGGCTCGTGCGAGTTGGAATGTTTTGGCGGCGGCGAACCTTTTTAGGCCACGCGGGTCTGCGTTTTCTGGGGCGCTCATCCCGGTGGCGTGTTCGTCAAGGAACGTTCGGCAGCGTTGTTCAAAGTGGGTGAGGTCTTTGTCGTTTGTGGTTTGCGTAGACATGGTCTCCAATATATGCCTGGAAGGGCTATCATCCTATTTGTGGTAATCCGCCACGCCGTCGCCGTGTTTGTTTTGTTTGTAGTTGGCGGCTGCGCGTCTATTGATGAGGCCAATAGTAATTCAGTTTCCACAACCCCGGTGTCCGCAGCCGCGTCTGTAACCACAGCTTCCACCACCACAGTTTCCACGACCATTGCTTCCACGACCACAACTTCCACGACCACAACCATTGCTTCCACCACCACAACCATGTCCTCCACGACCACGGCCATTGCTTCCCCAACCACGGCCAGCACCGCAACCACGACCACAACCGCTGCTGCAAATTCTCCGTCCACATCTCTCGTACCCACTACCACGCAAGTGAGGTCAAGCAACTTGGTCGTCACGGACCTTGCCGAATCCGCGACCTCTGTCGTCTTGTTGCGTCTTCTTGAAACGTTGCCGGTTAGAACTGAACAACGCAGTGGTTATGCCCGTGATCTTTTTGATCATTGGGTGGATGCCGATGGTGACCGTTGTGATGCGCGGCGCGAGGTGTTGATCAGCGAAGCTGTGGTAGCGCCCACCGTGGGTACCAACTGTTCACTTTCGGGAGGGCAGTGGGCAAGCATCTACGATGGTCGCGCCGAGGCTGGGAATGGCTCTGGTTTTGATGTCGATCATCTAGTGCCGTTGGCAGAAGCGTGGGATTCAGGTGCTTATGGTTGGGACCGCGCTACCCGCCGCCGCTTCGCCAACGATTTGAGTTATGTACATTCGTTGGTTGCTGTGTCGGCTACTTCGAACCGTTCAAAGGGTGCCAAAGACCCCGCCGAATGGTTGCCGCCTGATGTTTCAGTGCATTGCTGGTATGCCGAGGCATGGATACAGGTGAAAACCCGTTGGGTGTTGGCCGTGGATGAAGCCGAGGCGCAAGCGCTACGACAACTCATATCGCGTTGCGGAGACTGGCAACTCGGTGCCATCCCGCAAACCGCGGTAGTTACCGCGGCGCTACCGACCACCACGGCACCCACTGCGGCGGCAACGGAAAGCGAGACCGCAGCAAACGAGTTGTGCCATCCAGCATATACCCCGTGTTTGCCCAACCTCGAAGGCGATGCGCTGAACTGCGGTGACATACCCCGCAGCCAAAAGCCAGTGCAAATAAAGACTATTGGGGTTGACCCCTACAAACTAGACCGCGACCGCAACGGCGAAGCCTGCACCGCCTGATCCTGCACCGCCTGATCTTGCCCCGCCTGATCTTGCCCCGCCTCTGGTTCAAAGATAAGTTCAGGTAACACGACCTCCCAACTTTCCTCACAGCGAAGCCTCCCTTGAAATTCGGGGCGCGACTGGCGGTGGAACCTAACAATGATCGCACGGACACTTGCGCGCGTACATACCATCTCCTGAGGTGGACGAAATTTCTTTGCCAACTTGCCTACGGTGGTCCCTAGGTGGTCAAGTAATACCCAATTTCCAGATTGCAATCGCAGAGTTAGCGGATCTTTTGGTGATAGGGCTTTGATAGCGGTGTGT
>JAHQYM010000154.1 GCA_024421095.1 Acidimicrobiia bacterium | reverse complement strand
TCGCTTACTGCGGGGGCCGATACCTTCCGCGAGCCGGTGGCAGGCATGCGTACGAATCGGCGTGGTCGAGAGTATTTGAACACGCAAAGAAGCACCAAATCTACGTTGGCTGTGAACTTACAGACGGTACCTACGTCGGTGGCACGCTTTGGACCTACAACGCGACAGTCAAGGAGACGCCCGATCGCGAGATCGCCCTAGCAGCTCCGATTAGCTACCGTCCGAGTGACGATTCGGAGTCGGTTACTCTTGAGGATGTAACGATCGTCACCTTGAGTGCCTCGCGTATCAAGTTCATGACGGTCACCTATGTCGATGAGGACATCGAGAATCATACCCCTCCGGCGGCTTGACGAAACCGTGTAACGAATTGATCCACCGCGAAACTCGCTGCGGCGCATCAGTTAGCGGCGAGCCCGTCCGCAACCGCAGTGTCCCACAGGTGGGACTCGTCGTCGTCCCACTCTTCGAACGCATCGGCGTAACTCTGCGACAACTGCGATGTGCGAAGAAGCCTAACAGCCCGCCGCACGGCTCCCGAGCGCGATAGGCCGCCGTGCGCTTCGGAATAATCGGCAAGGAACCGCAAGTCTTCGTCCGGATGGTTCACACTCACTTTCATACTGATAATGCTACGAACGTAGGAACTCAGTTACTACCACCTTGATGCATGCGTTTGGCCTTACGCAGAACCGAGGCGACCGGCCCTTTAGTCCCGACTCTCTGGCCCAGCGCGTAAACGTGGGATTTGGGTTGCTGGAACCGGGTTCGTGGTCGTGTTTTCAGGATGCCTCGGCGGACGCGATCCTCTGTTCGGCCTGCGTGCCCTGCGAATCGGCGATCATCAAGTCGACCAACCGCCCCTACGTGACTGGCGCGATTTGCCGATTTCGCTCGGCGCGCAACCTTCTGAACTGGGGTTTTACTTCATCAATTTGGCGAATTTGGTAGAGAAACACTAGGCACATAGACGGTCTATCCGCACCTCTATACGATCAATGCGGCTCTCAAGCAGTCCGACACTGTTGTTTAGGTTCACAAACGCGGTCCCCAACAACGCCACAATCAACGTGCTAATCAACACCAACAACGGTTGCTCAACAACCTCACGAACTGCCGAACGGCTAACCGTCCGCCACAACGCAGGCGACGAACGCGCAGAGGCAGTTTCGGCCACCCCACCAGCAGACTCGTAAGAAGAGAACTCCTCATCATTTGGTGTTGTAGGGATATCAGGCATCGAGCCAACCGGTTCTGGAATTGGAATTGGACTATGATTAGTCATGCAGCCTCACTAAATGCAATAGATTTCGCAATTTGGAAGCCGTAAACCCGGCTACGAGGCTGTCAGAAATAACATTAGTATAACATAAACATCATTGCAACCCATTCACCAACATAAAACAAAAATATATTCAAAGCACCCCACATATACCTATGCGGAACCACTACGAACAACCCGAGATTCAACTTCCACACCGAACCTCCGGTTTCTCGCATAGGTACAGCACCGATCAAGGGGGATCCCTCCTGTTCAACCGCGGACCTTCACCCCACCTACCCACCCTCAGGCGCACACGGCCGGATTTCTTGCCACAGCGAATACCCCAGTCGCTGCCTTACCATGTCGAGCACACCCGACAATTCGCTGATATCGCCGACTTCGACTTTGGGCGGGCGACTTCCCGCCAGAAGAGGCACCTGTTCGTTAATTTGGGTTTCGAGGTGATTGCGCAAGCGGGCGCGTGTGGACACACCGGTCGAATTGCCATCGCCCTCAACATTGATGTAGTCGATGACGATAATCCCTCCAATGTTCAACAACCTCAACGCTCTCGCGATGGCGGCTGTGGACTCTTCGTTGATGCGTACCAGGAACGCTTCTTGTGTTTCTTTGGGGTTGCGTCGGGCGCGGTTGCTGTTGATGTCGATTGTTGTGCAGGCGGTGGTGGATTCGATTATCACCGTGCCACCACTGGGTGTGGTGAGCAGCAGCGACTTGGACGACAGGTCTTTTCGTACAGTGGCCAAAGGTTCTTCAAGGTGGTGTCTGCGATACGGGCATTTGCGACGGAATTTCACCGACGCGACGGCGCTGTCGGGGTAGCGTTTCTGGCGTTTCTCGAAATCTTTGATGAACCGTGAACTCCATCCACCTACAACAGTCACGAACCTGAACGGTTTCGGTGTTGACACCAACGCGTTCTGGATCAGGTCTAGGGCTGCTTCGTGTGGTTCGGTGTGCGACAGCCGTGTCGGTGCTTTCACGCTCGGGTCATTGGTTGCCGTTTGGTAGTCGCGGAGTTTGCTTAGCAACGCTCCGAGGTCTTTGAGGTATGCCTTCTCTCGCGACGACCCGATGTCTTTGGGGATGTCAAGGCCGACGTTGCGTTCCTTGCAGCGTTGACGCATCTCCCAAATGAGCCGTTGTACGTCGCCGCGTCGGATGTGATCCTGCAAATGTTGGACGGATATTGTTGAGCTGTCCTGTGTGATGGACATGTAGTAGCCATCTAGCACGAGTCGGTCTCGCGCTTTGAACGATTTTGAGCCGCGCTGGAAGTGGGTGATCTGGCAAACCAACCGATCCCCGACTGACATGTCCGACACGTCTGTCGCGAACATCTCGACAAAAGCGTGAGTTTTTTCGCCGATATCCACGAACGCTGCGTTCAGTCCGCTTCGTACTTCGGCGACGACCCCGAGGTAAATGTCGCCCACTCTCGGGCCGTCTGACAGTTTCGTGTACTCACCGATCCCTTGCTCGTCGAATATCAGGATTTCGACAGTGTTCCTTGTTGGTTTGACGACCATTTCGTAGGTTTGGTGAGCGTCAGAGGAGTTGCTAGGCAGCGGTTCAAACAGTCGCTGCACTGACGTGGGGGTGAGAGCCCAACGCGGCCTGTCGCCGATGTTGTTCGTGGTGTAGGTGACTGAACGTGTCCCTTCGGGGAACCAGCGTCTCTTCAGCACCTCTGCTGTCGCTATGCACACCGCGACGCATAACACCACGACCAGAACCGTCAAAGCAACTATCTCCATCAGCAGCGTCCAACGGCATCAAGAACCAGCCCGAACGTCACCGCGTTTTGAACCCCTCGCGGCAACGGATCACGACGTCGTGCGCCACCGTTTACACGAGTCACAGTTCCAAGTACGTGGGTCACATCGTCACTATACATCTCCCGCGCGACACCCAATAAAGGCGCGTGACTGAACCGAGATCAGCACCCAGACGGCGTGAAACACGAAGCCGTAGGCAGTGGGGTGATTCACCTTTGCGGAATGTCCGTGTGCGTAGTCGTTGCGGAGTGTGTGCTCCATTCTTCAACGGTAGCCCATATGTCCCGGTGCATTCTCCACATAAACATTCAACTCAACGGCGACCACGAAGTCCACCACATTAGCTGCCGCAGGTACGCGCCGACGCGTTGTTCCGACGAAACGTCCGCGACCGCAGTCCGTTGGGTTTTCGACCTTCGGTCCGACATTGTGGTTGGGGCGCAGATGGTGTCGGGGTAAGCTATCAGCATGGTTAGGTCGGCTACGCTATTGGAGGCGCGCCGATTCTCGCTACCCAGCTATCCGGATCCTGCTCAGGTCCAATTGCCTCACATCGTGAAATTCTCAGGCGGGAGATCATCGGCCGCGATGACGCTTCTGCTGGCACGGAATGGGCTGCTCGATCCTCACCGCGGCGATCTTGTCTTGTTCGCCAACACAACAGCCGAGCACGCCGAAACCTACAAGTTTGCCGCGAAGGTGTGCGAGGAGATTGAAACTGAACACGGCATACCGTGTCTGTGGTACGAGTTCTGCACCGTTGAGGTCGCGTCCCGACAAGGGTGGACGCGCACTTCCACGTATCGTCTAGTGACGCGCTCTGAGGCGAAACCCAACGATGATCCTGCTACCCCTGGGTACAGTTCAGACGGGACCGCGTTTGAGGAAATGTCCTCTTTGAAGGGGATGATTCCAAACCGAAAGATGAGGTTCTGCACCCAAGAGCTTAAGGTGTTGCCCGGCATAGAGTTGATTTCAGACTGGCTCGGCGGAGGCCCTGGCCCTGGCCTCGCTGGACATGAACACGGCCGTAGCCTGTTGTCACCCGATAAAGCGGCAGCACGTTACGGTGGCGTGCGTATGTCGTACGAAGAGATCAAGTCAATCCGTGAGTTCGCGTACAGCCGTCCGTGGATGCGCCCAGCGCAGTATTGGTCGGATTTTACTGTTGTTGCCCCGAACCGCAGCGACAATTCGCGACCGAAATCTGATTTGTTTGGTAAAACCGGTACACCGACGCGCTATGTCACACTTCTCGGTCTTCGAGCCGACGAGCAGAAACGCGTCCGCAGGGCTATGTTTGAGGCTATGTTGGCAGATGGAGCGACCGGGAGTAAGTGTCGCCACGACTCGCATCCCGCGGGCGAGTCTATTGTTGCGCCGCTGTATGACGCGGGATGGGACGAACCCGTTGTTGAACGTTTTTGGTCAGACCAGTCTTACGACCTCGGGATCGAGTCCGCGCTCGGCAACTGCGTCTTTTGCTTTATGAAAGGCGAAACTGCTATCAGACTTCTAGCTCAAGGTAAGGGCGAGTCCGGTAGTTTGGGG
>JAHQYM010000018.1 GCA_024421095.1 Acidimicrobiia bacterium | reverse complement strand
CTCTCGTGGAGTTGGGTGTTGCCCGCCTAACTGGGTTGAGCAACGAAACCGAAACGGTGGCCAACCTCGGGCAGCGCATCGGCGCCTTGCGCGACACCAATTTCGGCACGACCTGGTCGGTAAGCGTAGACCTCACCCCAACATCGGTAGCGAACAAAGCCTTACCGCTAGCCGCACACGCCGACCTGCCCACCCGTGAAACCCCACCGGGTTACCAACTGCTGCACTGTCAAGTCAATGACTGCCGCGGCGGTTTGAGCCACATGACCGACGGTTACGCGGTGGCTCAACACCTGCATGAACATGAGCCCCACCACTATGAGGTTCTCAGCCGCGCCAAATGGATCTTCTTCAACCGCTCCAAAGATCACGACCATCGCTGGAGCGGCCCCATAATTGACCACGGTGGACCAAACACCCCAGTCACATTTCGTGCCTTCCATCCCGTCAGAGCGTTCCCCGATATGTGCGAAGCAGACCTTCCATTGGCGTACTCAGCGATGCGGCGTTTCTCGCAACTCGCGGGCAGCGATGAATTCCAACTCCGTTCAGTGTTCTCGCCAGGGGAGGTGGTAGCTTTCGATAACCGTCGCATTCTGCATGGCCGAGGTGCATTCAGCGAAACCACCGGTAAACGCATCCTGCGAGGGGCGTACGTCGACCATGACGAGGTGTATTCACGCTTGCGAGTGTTGATGCGCCGCCACCAAAACCCGCCAAGACCCGCAACCAACGCATCGCGTAACCCACGCGTAACCCACGCGTCACCCACGCGTCAACCTAAGGACCAACAAATGAGCACCTTCATAACCTGCGCTGTCACTGGCGGCGGCGACACGGTAAGCAGATCCGTGCATGTGCCAGTCACCCCAAAAGAGATTGCTGACGCAGCAATCGAAGCCGCCAAAGCCGGGGCTGCCATCGTGCATTGCCATGTGCGTGACCCCGCCACCGGCAAACAAAGCCGAGACCTCAACCTCTACCGGGAATTGACTGAGAGAATCCGTTCGGCGAGCACCGATGTCATCATCAATCTGACTGGTGGAACGGGTGCCGACCTAACCCTCGGCGGCGTTGAAAACCCACTCCCGCTTGACCCAGCGGGCACCGATATGGCCGGTGCCACCGAACGGATGGCACACATACGTGAATGCCTTCCCGAAATCGCAACCATCGACATGGGCACCATGAACTTTGGCGAAGGCGACTACATAATGACCAACTCCACCTCTCAACTAGACGAGATCGCACGGCAATTCTCCGAACTTGATGTGCTCCCCGAACTCGAATGTTTCGACACCGGGCACTTGTGGTGCGCCAAACAGATGGAAACTCGTGGACTGTTGGAACCGCCAATATTGGCGCAGCTATGCATGGGCGTTCCTTGGGGTGCGCCAGACGACATGCATACCTTGCTAGCGATGGTCAACAACACACCAGATCATTGGACATTTTCGACATTCTCAATCGGGCGGCGGCAAATTGAGTATGTCGCCGCCGCAGTGCTCGTTGGGGGCAACGTTCGTGTCGGGTTGGAAGACAACCTTTACCTTGAGAAAGGTGTTTTGGCCACCAACGGCATGCTCGTCGAGCGTGCCGCACAAATACTTGATTGTCTCAATATTGATGTGATGGGGCCGGCTGAGGTGCGCCAGATGCTCGGTTTGGCTAAGAGGGGCTGAACCCGTGGCAACAACAAAAACCGCGGCGGTGGTTGGCGCGGGCGTTATTGGTGCCGCTTGGGCGGCGCGTTTCGCATTAGCTGGGGTTGACGTGAGAGTTGTTGACCCCAATCCCGACACCAGCAGAATCATTTCCGAAGTATTCGCTAACGCCCGCCATGCTTGGCAAGAACTTGAACTTGACCCCGAATCGTTGACGCGAGGTTCGTTGAAGATTGTCGATTCGATCACTGAAGCGGTGGTGGATGCAGACCACGTTCAAGAGAGCGCTCCCGAAAACCTTGAGGTAAAACGCACCATTCTAGAACAGATTGATGCACACGCTCCAATCGACTCGGTGATAGCTTCATCAACCTCGGGTCTCAAACCGAGCGACCTTCAAGCAACCCTGACTCATCCTCAACGGCTCGTGGTCGGCCACCCCTTCAACCCGGTCTACCTACTTCCTCTAGTAGAGGTTTGCGGTGGGACGCAAACCGAGCAATGGGCGATAGAGACGGCGCTTGAAACATACGCTTCACTGTGGATGAAACCCCTGCATGTGCGCGTCGAGATTGATGCCTTTATCGCTGATCGTCTCTTGGAAGCGGTCTGGCGTGAAGCACTTTGGTTAGTACATGACGGCGTGGCAACCACTTCGGAAATTGATGATGCGATTCGCTACGGGTTCGGTTTGCGTTGGGCTCAGATGGGTCTTTTTGAGACCTACCGCGCCGCCGGTGGGGAAGGTGGCATGGAACATTTTATTCGTCAGTTCGGCCCGACTTTGGCTTTGCCCTGGAGCAAACTCACCGATGTCTGTGAACTCAACGACGAACTAGTTGAGCGCATCGTCGCTCAATCAGAAGCGCAATCGGGGCAGTATTCGGTGCGCACGCTCGAGCGTATTCGTGATCGTAACTTGGTCGGAATTCTCAAGGCGCTTGAAGCCAACGACTGGGCTGCCGGCAACGTTCTGGCTACCCAACGCGCATCTATTCGGGAAGACAGTTCACAATTTTCGCAACAATTGAGCCTTTATTGACATTTTTGAATTGCTTAACCGTAGATTGCTGTATTATATTGCATTACATAGCGGAAGATTTTCGCTATGTAATGTTGGGAGGCAAGAATGGCTCATTCCAAGAAGCTGATTGCAGAAGTGTATGGTAAGTTGGTTGACATGGTCGGTGACGAGGGTGCTGAGATGTTGATGGCGCAAGGTCCGCCGGGTGGCTGGGATCAGTTTGCGACGAAGGTCGACGTGCAAACGTTAGCGGCAGAAATGGCAGTGGGGTTTGCTGAAGCTGACGTAAAGACAGAACGGCTCAATGCGAAGGTTGAAAGGGTTGATGCCAAGGTTGGAACGGTTGATGCCAAGGTTGAAGCGGTTGATGTCAAGGTTGACGCAAATGCTGCCGCACTCAAGATGTACACCGAGGCTGGATTCGCAACAGTCCAAGCGAAGATTGATGTGGGTTTTGCGGAAATGGCGGCCACACGAAGTAGAGATGTTTGGGCTTTCACGGCAACCGTCGCGGTATTAGTAATCGCCGTAATCATCGCAATTTTCGTCGGCACCTGACCAACAACAACCCGGCTTTGAACAAGGCGAGAGCGGCGCGCGTTGGTTGGGAACTATTCTTTGTCTTTGGTTCGTCTTAGTTTTGTAGGCGACTAGAAAGAGAACCTGCCATGCGTAGACATATTTTGGGTTGGCTTGTAGTTGGGGTGGCGTTGGTGGTTTTGGCTGCGCTTCTGGCGAGCGACACGGAACCCGCACCAACCGTGCAACCCAAGGTGACCACACAACCAGATCCGAGCAGGCAACCGAACGTTTCTGCTGCGTTCACGGGCTTAGTGCAAGGACAACGGACGAACTCAACGCGGTCAACGCTTGTGGTCAACTTGAGTGAAGGCGCACCTAGCCTCACCGAATCGGTGCCCGCGATCCGGCGCGCCGATGGTCGTGTGCTCAGCGCCGACGAAATCCGCCAAGTCACCAATCGTTTGCCAACCTGGGATGTAGCTGTGGCGGGGGATTCCAGTGAATTCAACCGTCCGGCCGAGACACTGAAGCCACCTCGTGTTGGTGACACTATCAACAATCCGTTTGCTCCCGCTGTCGGCCTTGCTAGCCCCGAAGAAGCTGTTGGTCCTTTGGAAGTATTGCGGGTGCAGCCTCAAGGCGAAGTGGAAATCGCGCCCTTCGTTAGCGTTACTTTTAATCAAGCCATGGTGCCGCTTACCACCGTTGCCCAATTAGATGCTGCGAATGTACCGGTTCGGGTGTCGCCAGAGTTACCGGGTCGGTGGCAATGGATTGGTACTCGTACGCTGCGTTTTGAGCATGACCCGCAAATTACCGATCGTTTACCGATGTCCACTTCTTACGTTGTGGAAATCCCCGCTGGCACCAAGTCATTAGCCGGAAACGAATTAGCAGAAACCGTTCAATTTGAGTTCCAAACCCCAGCCGTGAGTTTGACTGCGCTTATACCACGGCACGAGTCGATTGATCTGCAGCAAGTGTTTGTGGCCACGTTTAGCCAGCGCGTCAACCCAACCGAGATGCTCAAACAAATTGCGCTAGAAGTTGCGGGGGAACAATACCCGGTGCGGCTCGCCACCGAAACTGAGGTTGCAGCCGATGCCGAGGCATTATTGCACACCCAACAAGCTGTTGAGGGTACGTGGGTTGCTTTCAGGCCAACGAATGATCTTCCTCGCGATTCAAGGGTAGAAATCAAAGTGGGGCCACATGTTCGCTCTGCTGAAGGGCCGAACACGTCCCCCGAAATGTTTCTGAGATGGCGCCGAACGTATGGGCCTTTGCGGGTTAGAGGCAACGAGTGCGACAGTTTTAGCGTCCATTCATGCACTGAAGGTTCGCTGTTGTTGGTGCGATTCAATAATGTTTTGGACGCGGCTTCGCTCAATGTTTCGGAGGTGAAGATTTCGCCACCACTGCGCGATAAGCGGATTGCGGTACGTCACGATGCGCTAGAAATCGTGGGCGCAACGTTGGCTGGCACGGATTACGAAGTGGAGTTGCCGGCTTCGTTGGCAGACGAGTATGGCCAGACTTTGGGCTCACCGACGGCTGTTGAATTCGGGTTCAGCAATGCTCAGCCGTTTCTTCGAGGTCCACGTAACCCTCTTGTCATTTTGGATCCCCATATTGAGGCGCAACAGTTTTCAGCAATGGTGCGAGGCCATCAACAGTTGCGGGTGCGTTTGTTTGATGTGTTGCCGAGCGACCTGAGTTCTTATGAGCGTTTTTGGGACCGCTGGCAACGTGATGAGGAAGGTTTGCTGCCTGATCCACCGTGGACGTTGATAAACGATCAAGTGATTGATACGGGCCTGGCTGGCGATGCTGATGTTAACGCAATTGCTGAAGTACAGATTGATGTAGGTTCCGCTTTGGAAGGTGAGCGCGGGCACGTTATTGCCATTGTTGAAGGTGTTGGCGATTTCGCGACGATCACTTATGACGACAGGAAATATTGGGATAACCGCCCGTTGGTAGTTTGGGTACAAGACACCCATATTGGTGTCGACATGCTGAGCCACAATGATAATTTGCTGGTTTGGACCACAGACTTGCGTTCTGGCACTCCGCTAGCGAATGTCACACTGGAGTTCGTTGGACGAACCACTCAAAGTGTCAGCGATGATGAGGGATTGGCGCGGTTAAGCATGCGAGGGCGCCTCGGTGGAGTTTTGGCTTCACTCGGCAACGATTCAGCGATCAACGTCGGTGACTTGCATTTATCTGAGGCTAACCAACAACTGATTTGGTATGTCACCGACGATCGCGGGACGTATCGGCCTGGTGAGACGGTTCATATCAAGGGTTGGATACGCAATTTGAACCTGAGCGAGGATGGTTCCTTGGAGTTGCTCCCTACCGGGCAATCAGTTCGTTATAGCGCATATGATTGGCACGGAAACGAACTTGCCGAATCTAATGTGCGCCTCGATGAACACGGTGGGTTTGATCTTGCTATTGAGTTGCCGCAAGGGGCAAATCTCGGGCACGCCGGAATTGAGTTCTCGGGGCTTCGGAACAGTTTCCATTACCATCCGTTTCAAATTCAGGAGTTTCGCCGCCCTGAATTTGAAGTTTCTACTCGCTTCGATCGGGCTGGGCCATTCTTGGTGAATGAACCCACCACAGCGGTGGTGGATGCGCGCTATTTTTCGAGTGGCCCCTTACCGAATGCCCCAGTTACTTGGTCGGTTGATACTCAGCGTGGCGAGTACTCACCACCCAACTGGGGTGCGTTCACTTTCGGTGTTTGGCAACCTTGGTGGGTCCGCACGGCCAGCTACTACGTCACCTTTAGCGACTATGACACGTTCGGGGACTATGGCGGGTATGGAAGTTATCTAGGGTCTGAGGCTGACGAGGCACCCGCAACTTTTCTTGGTCGCACCGATGCGAGCGGAAGCCATTATCTGCGCATGGACTTTGCAGGCGATGGCGATCAGTTACCAACGATGGTTACGGCACAAGCCGAAGTGCTTGATTTGAACCGTCAACAATGGGCCGCTTCAAGCGGTGTGCTAGTTCACGCGGCCGAGGTTTATGTGGGAATTCGTTCACCCCGGTCGTTTGTAAGGTCGGGGGTGGGCTTTGAGGTTGAAGCGATAGTTACTGACATAGATGGTAACCCGCTTGCTGGCCGGCCTTTTGAGATTGTGGCTTCGCGCTTGATCAGTGACTTTGTTGATGGTGAGTGGTTGGAGATTGCCGTGGAACCTGAAAGCTGCGAGGTGATTTCAAGTACCACTCCCGTTGAGTGTAAGTTTGCTGGCGCGATCGGCGGACGTTATCGGATTGACGCGAAGGTGACGGACGATGAGGGGCGTAGCAACCGCAGCGAACTGTCGCTTTGGGTAGCAGGTGCCACAAACGCATCACCAAACAGCGTTGTTGAACTTGAGACGGTGCAGCTAGTTGCAGATGCCGAAAGTTACGCCGTTGGAGACACAGCCGAAATATTAGTGTTGTCACCGTTCGAGTCGGCTAGCGGCCTCATGGTGGTGACCGGCAATGGTTCTATCGAGTCTCGAACGTTTGAAGTTAGTGATTACTCGACGGTACTTGAAGTGCCGATCAACGACGACAACGTTCCCGAGTTAACCGTCAATATCGAACTTGTTGGTAGCGCGGTACGCGCCGGCGATAACGGTGAGGTGCCTACAGACAGCCGTGAACGCCCAGCTTTCGCCACTGGACAAGTTCGCTTGCGGGTGCCACCGCTGCAACGCGCATTAAATGTTCTAGCGACACCTGAGTCCGCCGTGCTGGAACCCGGTTCACGAACCCAAGTGACACTTGAGGTAACGGATTCGCAGGGTAGTGTGGTTGAAGGCGCTAATGTGCTTTTGGTGGTGGTTGATGAAGCGGTGTTGGCCGTCTCCGGTTACGAACTGCTTGACCCGTTGGAGGTATTTTACGAACCTAGGTTTGTCAGCCTGCGATTGAGCAGAAGCCGAGACTCGATTGCGCTCGCAAGTTCCAGTACACGAGGTCGAAGATTATCGGCGCCCACATCTGGCGACATGGAAAGCGACGCGAGCTTTCCCGATAGCTTACCCGCCACTAGCTTCGCGCTAACTAGCAGCGATGCTGAAACCGCGCCGATAAGTGCTCAAGACGTACCTATAGATGTGCGAGAAAATCTTGATGCTCTAGCCGTGTTTGATCCAGACGTTACTACCAATGCCAATGGCGTGGCCACGGTTGCATTCAATCTGCCTGACAGTTTGACGCGTTATCGAGTTATGGCAATTGCCGTTGATGGCCCAGACCGTTTTGGGTCGACGGATTCTACGATTACAGCTCGTCTGCCATTGCAGGTGCGGCCTTCGGCACCGAGATTCTTGAACTTTGGGGATCGCTTTGAGTTGCCGGTGATCGTGCAGAACACCACCGCAACTGATGCGCAGATAGACGTGGTGGTGCAGGCTTCTAACCTGGTTCTTGAAGGTGCTGTTGGGCGGCGGGTGACGGTGCCTGCCAACGACCGTGTGGAGGTGCGGTTCCGAGCTGCGGCAAATCTCGCCGGCACCGCTCGGTTACGTGTGGCGGCGGTGTCGTCCAGCGGGGCCGATGCTCAAGAACTTTCAATACCGGTTTACACACCCGCTAGCAGTGAAGCATTCGCTACCTACGGGGTTTTGGATTCCGGGGTCGTGAGTTACGCGCTGGAGCAACCTCAAGATGTGTTGGTCAATGTGGGCGGCCTCGAAATCGATACTTCGTCGACTGCACTGCAAGCACTCACGGACGCGGTCTTGTACTTGACTCGTTATCGATATCCGTCTGCAACTGCCTACGCAAGCAGAATTCTGGCGATTGCCGCGTTGCGTGATGTTCTTGAAGCGTTCTCGGCTGAAGGTCTACCCACGCCAGAAAAGTTAGATTCCTTGGTTCGGCTCGACATCAAGGCGCTAACTGCATTGCAGCACGAAGACGGCGCTTTTGGCCGTTGGAGTCTGCGTGTTCCCCCCGACCCGTATGTATCAGTTCAAGCGATGCACGCGCTGCTTCTCGCTAAAGACGCTGGGTATGAGGTGTCACAAACGGCGCTGGACGTGGGCAGCATGTTTCTGAGAAATGTTGGCGACAACACACCTGCAAGTTACAGCCAAGCGAACAAGAATACTTTAGAAGCGTACGCGCTGGCTGTGCGCGCGCTTGGAGGCGACAAAGACCCGAGAGGTGCCGCGGAACTTTGGCATAGCCGTGGCAGCGAACTCGGGTTAGATGCATTGGCGTGGATTTGGCCGGTCGTTGAAGACCCAACCATCGCAGAAGAGATTGAAAGGATTTTCGCTAACCGTGTGACCGAAACTGCGAATGCAGCCACTTTCGTTACCGACTACGATGAAGATGCCTACCTAATTTTGGCTTCCGACCGCCGCACGGATGCGCTGGTGCTAGATGCGTTAATTTCTGTGCGTCCCGACTCAGACCTGATTCCTAAGTTGGTTAACGGCTTGTTGGCGAGCCGGATCAAAGGACGTTGGAATAATGTGCAGGAAAACTCCTTTGTTTCCCTAGCGCTGCACAAGTACTTTAGAGCTTTCGAAGACACCGTCCCAGACTTTGTTGCTCGTGTCTGGCTTGGCGGCCAATACCTGGCGGAGCATGATTTCTCGGGGCGTAGCACCGATCGTGCTGCCACACTAGTTCCGATGAACGAAGTTGTCGCTTTGGTGACACCCGAAAGCAACTCAACCCTAGTGGTGCAAAATGACGGAGTGGGTCGCCTCTATTATCGTTTGGGGCTTCAATATGTGCCTGCCAATTTAACTCAAGACCCACTCGATCGCGGGTTTGTGGTGCAACGCAGTTACGAAGCTGTAGATGACCCACAAGATGTCTGGTTAGATACAGATGGCACGGTTCATGTTGCGTTAGGCGCGCAAGTGCGGGTGAATGTGACCATGGTCAACGACAGTAGACGCACCAACATGGCCTTAGTCGACCCGTTGGCGGCTGGTTTTGAAACCGTCAACTCAAGTTTGGCCGTGACTGCAGCGCCGAGTTCGCCATCGGACTCCGACACGGATTCAGCTTTTGGTTGGTGGTGGAATCGGTGGTTTGAACACGAAAACCTTCGAGATGATCGCAGTGAAGCGTTCGCTTCTTACTTACCAGCCGGCACCTACGAATACAGTTATGTGGTGCGAGCAACAGCACCAGGTGTTTTTGTGGTACCCCCGGCGAAAGCCGAAGAAATATACGCTCCAGAGGTTTTCGGTCGCTCAAGGTCACATATGGTTGTGGTTGAGGAAACAGCGGATGTCTCGTGAGTTGATCTCGGGAGCAACAAAGAGCCGCTAGATTCAGCTTGTGGATTATCAACGCAGCTTCCCTCGGCGGCATACTCGCCAAATTATGGTCGGTGATGTTGCCGTGGGCGGGGGAGCGCCGTTGACAGTGCAGTCGATGACGGTGACCAAAACTGCAGACCATGAAGCAACACTGCGCCAGATCTATGCGTTAGCAGCTGCTGGAGCCGATATTGTTCGCTGCACTTGCAACGAAAGTGCCGCCGCGGTGGGCCTAGCGCGGATCGTCCCACGTTCACCGGTGCCGATCGTGGCCGACATCCATCATCAGTATCTGCGTGCCTTGGAAGCTCTTGAAGCTGGCGTGCATTGTTTGCGGCTCAATCCCGGCAACATCAGAAACCCAAAACACATTAAGGCCGTGGCGCGAGAAGCATTGGACCGCCAGGTACCTATCCGCATCGGGGTTAACGGCGGTTCTTTGCACCCAGATTTGTACGCCAAATATGGGGGGAAGGTAACGCCTGAAGCGATGGTCGAGTCCGCCCAACAAGAAATAGCCTATTTTGAAGAAGTCGGGTTTGACCTAATCAAGATTTCGGTGAAAGCATCTAGCGTTCCCTTGATGATCGAGGCTTATCGGCAGTTAGCTGAAGTCACCGACTATCCGCTTCATCTAGGCGTTACTGAAGCTGGCCCACCGCCGATTGGCACACTGAAATCTACCGCCGGTATGGCCACGTTATTGGCGGAAGGTATTGGCGACACGATCCGTTATTCGCTAACGGCCGACCCGGTGGAGGAAGCCAGAGCAGGTCGTCAACTGCTCGAGGTTATGGGGTTGCGCCAACGAAAAAATGTTGATCTGATTGCTTGCCCTAGTTGTGGCCGCGCGGAGGTGGATGTGTTTCGTATTGCCCAAGACGCAATGCAGGCTTTCGGTGAACGAGAGTTGCCTCTCCAAGTTGCTGTGATGGGTTGTGTGGTGAACGGCCCCGGTGAAGCTAGAGACGCAGACCTAGGCATAGCTGCCGGCAACAAGCGTGGCCATTTGTTTGTCAAGGGCGAGAACGTGATGGTTGTGCCCGAGGCTGAGATGGTTGACACGCTCATTGAATGGGCTGATTTTATCCACACGCACGGAACGCAAGCGGCGCTCGCTCGGGCATCCTCAACCCGGCAAGCCGCGCGCCGAGCAGCCGCCCAAGATCGTGAGCTTAATCTCGCCCAGCGCGGCCTTGATGCCAACAATGCCAGCGTGGCTATTTCCAATATCCGTGGGATCAACCGCGACGCAAAATAGCCGAGTAACGATAAACTTTTGACCACGTTTGATGTCCCGTTTCGAGACCTCCCGTGTGGATGAGGCGTGGCCTTAGGGCCACGTTTTTCTTTTCTGGGCATTCAACTAGTCAGGCAACAACTACTTTAAAGCCGCGCAACAGCTAGGAGGGTCCAACAAATGGCGATTACCGAGAAGGTGCGCGAACTGCTCGTTGCGGTCCTTGAAACTGAGGACGCGTTTATCTACGATGTAGAGGACAACGGCGGTGTTGTGCGTGTACTCCTAGACGCAGAAGGTGGCATTGGTATTGATGATCTACAACGCATTAGTCGCCAACTGAGCCGTCGCCTCGACGCGCAAGACCCGATTCCACGGCGTTACACACTTGAAGTTTCGAGCCCTGGTCTGGAGCGTCCGTTACGCAGCTTTGAGCATTTCCGTGCGGCTCTCGGTGAACAAATCAAGCTCAAGACGCTGCCCACAAACCAAGCAGAGGGAGCGCGGCGCCTGCAAGGCGAACTGCGGGCCGCTGATGAAAGTGGATTTGAGATCCAAACAGACGCTGGCTGCCGCCGTTTGCATTACCACGAAGTATCCAAAGTCCGCACCGTGTTTGAATGGGGGCCAACCACGCGCCCAACCAATCAACGGCTGAAAAACCAATCAGGTGCTCGGGTAAGAGAACTCGACACCACGAACATGAGGGAGGCTCCGACATTATGAACTCCGATATGATGGAAGCTCTGCAAGCGCTTGCAGCTGAGCGCGGAATTACTGTTGATGCGTTGTTTTCGGCGTTGGCTGATGCACTTGAATCCGCCTACAAGCGGCTGCCTGGTGCCCATGAGTATGCCTGGGTGACTATCGACCCGGAAACCATGGTCTTTCGTGTCTTTGCTCAAGACTTAGATGAGCAAGGCGAACCAGTTGGCGAAGAAATTGATGTAACCCCCAACAACTTTGGTCGCATCGCTGCACAAACCGCCCGCCAAGTTATTTCTCAACGCATTCGCGAAGCTGAACGAGAATTGAAATACGAGGAGTATGCGGGTCGTGAGGGAGACATCGTTACCGGGATGATTCAACAAACAGATGCCCGCTACACCTTGCTGGATCTGGGCCGGGTTGAAGCACTGTTGCCTCAAGCTGAACAGGTGCCCTACGAGCGCCCCGATTCCAACACCCGCGTAAAGGCCTACATTGTTGAGGTTCGCAACACTGCTAAGGGTCCGCAAATTGTGGTTAGCCGCACCCACCCGGGCCTTATCAAGCGTTTGTTTGAACTTGAGGTGCCTGAGATCGCCGATGGCGTGGTGGAGATTAAGGCGTGTGCGCGTGAACCGGGCCACCGCACCAAGATTGCGGTGTACTCAAACGACAATAACGTCGACCCCGTAGGAGCTTGCGTTGGTGCACGCGGAGCTCGGGTGCGCCAAGTTGTGAATGAACTGCGTGGCGAGAAGATAGACATTGTGCCTTATTCTGAAGATCTGGCCGAATACGTTCTGAAAGCTTTGGCACCGGCGAAAGTAAAAGAGGTGAGACCCAACGAAGAGAGCGGTGATTGCGAGGTGGTTGTCCCCGATTACCAACTTTCGCTTGCTATCGGCAAGGAAGGCCAAAATGCTCGTTTGGCATCGCGTTTAACTGGTTGGGGGATCAACATCAAGTCGGAGACGCAGTTAGCTGAGGAGGATACTTACGGTGAAGTTGAGTGGGCCGAAGGAGAATGGGTCATTCATCCAGAGACCGGCGAACAGGTTTGGCAACCCGCCGACGGCGGAGAAACAGTGTCGGCGGAAGCTTGGGCAGAGGCCGCAGCAGCAGCCTCTGACACAGATTCGCCTACCCCAACCGAGGCCACTGAAGTTGAAGCTACAGAAAACTGATCGGCGCAGCCACGCTCCAAACGAACGCGAACCCCAAACCTATCGCTAGGCTCAAGGCGTTGCGCTTTGATTGACGGTTCGCGTGCTCTCACGAGAACCGCTAGCAACGCGATCACAGGTCTAACGCGCCACCTAACCTAACCACACCACCAAGGATTCTCGCTAAATCGTGCCATCAAAGATTCGGATCTACGAACTCGCAAAGGAGTTGGGGCTCTCCAATAAGGAGACACTCGCCCTGACTGAGGCTTTGCAGATAGGCGACGTAAAAAGCCATTCGTCAAGCATCGCCGATGCCCAAGCAGACCGGGTGCGTCGCAAAGCAAAACGAGATGGCATGATCCGCGACCCGCGGCCACGAGAACCAGAAATCTCCGAGGCAAAAACACCTAGCGAGAATCACGCCGCTGCGGTCTCCTCGGCCACCCCCGCTAGCGTCGCCACTACTAGCACCGTACCGAACCAAGCTAGCAGCACTAAACAAGACGCGCCTGACGCTAACCTCCCCATTCCTGCTAAGCCGGCTAGTGAAACCGCTTTGAAGCCCGCGCCGCCGCAAACACCAGACCCTGAACCTCAAGCATCGGGCCTAACCGCAAACACAGAACCGTTTGAAGGTAGACCCAGAGAGGACCACAAGCGCGTGATTTCTTCAAGTGGCAGCGCCGCGCCGACGAAGCGAGACGATGCTTCGTCGCATTCGCCACAAGCGACTACTCCAGTAACGAAGAAGGTCGTAAAAAAAGTTATCAAGAAGTTGCTAAGTGATCCGAAACGCCAGGCCAAAGATGGCCCACCGGCATCGCAGACTGGTAAACCCATACCCCCACCACCGCGTTCGGTAAGTGGGCGCTCCATTCCTCCTCCTCCGAGTGGACGTGCCCAAACCTCGACGGGTGGTCGTCAGGGTGCGAACAAACCACCGTCGGGCAGAGGCCCAGCAGGTCGAGCCCCAGCCAGTAGAGGTCCAGGCGGTAGGGGCCCGGCGGGTAGAGGCCCAGCCGGTAGGGGCCCAGCCGGTAAAGCCCCAGCGGGTAGGGGCCCGGCGGGTCGAGCCCCAGCGGGGAGAGGCCCAGCGGGGAAGGGCCCGGCGGGGAGAGGGCCGGCCGGGAAACCATCCACGACCAGACCAAGGAGAGGCACACCACCACGCGCAGCCCGAGTGGTGCTCCAACGTCTAGTCGTGGTCCGCGACCTAGCGGCACGCCGAGCGGAGGAAGCCTTGGGGGTGGACGTGGCGCGACAGCATCTGCTGGGAGTGGCGCAGCAGGTCCCAATACTCGTGGTGCCCCTAGTGGCCGTGGTGGGCCGAATCAAGGTCGCCGTCCGCCGCGCCGAAAAAGTCGGCGGCGCCGCAATCGTGAAGAGCTCCAACCGATGGACGTGCCGGATTACACGCCCGTGGATGCTCCCGTGCCTCAAGGTGAGGTGGTAATTGAGCGTGCTTGCACGGCGCAAGATTTAGGCCCAAAACTTAACCGAACGGCTGCCGATGTGGTGCATTTTCTGCTTCAAGCGGGAGAGATGTTAACCGCTACGCATTCCTTGTCTGACGACATGATTGAGTTGTTTGCAGAAGACATCGGAGCCAACATCCGCCTTGTCGATCCGGGCGAAGAGCAAGAAGTTGAACTGCAGAAGTTGCTTGAGATGGATGCCAACGAAACTCCTGATGGGCCGCTGCGCCCACCGGTGGTGACTGTGATGGGGCATGTGGATCACGGAAAAACCTTGTTGCTTGATCGCATTCGTAATGCCAACGTGGTTGAGGGTGAAGCTGGGGGGATCACTCAACATATTGGTGCTTACCAAGTTGAACACAACAATAAACGCTTGACATTTCTTGATACGCCGGGGCATGAGGCGTTTACGGCGATGCGTGCGCGAGGCGCGAGGGCAACTGACATTGTGATTTTGATGGTGGCTGCTGATGATGGGGTAATGCCTCAAACCATTGAGGCGATTAACCACGCTAAAGCGGCGGAAGTGCCGATTTTGGTGGCGGTCAACAAGATTGATCGAGACAACGCCGATCCACAAAAGGCGATTGCTGGTGTGGCTGAGCATGGGCTCGTGCCTGAGGCTTGGGGCGGAGACACGATTTTTCAGGAGGTTTCTGCGCTCAAGAATCTGGGCATTGAGGAGTTGCTTGACCATTTGTTGTTGTTGGCTGAGGTTGAGGATTTGCGCAGTGATCCGCAAGGCCGTGCGACTGGTGTGGTGCTTGAATCCAACCTCAATATTGGTCGTGGGCCGGTCGCTACGGTGTTAGTGCAGCGGGGCACTTTGCGGGTTGGTGATCCGTTAGTTGCTGGCGCTTCGTGGGGGCGGGTGCGGGCGCTGCTAGATGATCACGGAGAGAATGTTTCGGAGGCGGGGCCTTCCACGCCAGTGCAGGTGTTGGGGCTTTCAGATGTGGCTGATGCAGGCGATGTGTTTGTGGTTGCGGCTAGTGAGAAGTTGGCTAACCGTGTGGCTAGCAAGCGTGAGCATTGGCAGCGTCAATCAAGCCTCGGGCGTGAAGCTCATGCGCTTTCTGGTGGCGCTCGCTTGGAAGATATTTTTAGTCAGATTCAGCGTGGCGAGGCGGCGACGCTCAACATGGTCGTGAAGGCCGATGTCAACGGTTCGCTTGAGGCGGTTACCGAATCGTTGCGCAAACTGGAGCGCAATGAGGTAAAGATTCGGTTTGTGCATCGCGGGGTGGGTGGGATTACTGAGAACGATGTTGCGCTAGCTGCGGCTTCAAACGCCACCATCTTGGGATTCAATGTTCGTCCCGATCGCAAGGCTCGTGAGTTGGCGGAGACGGAAAAGGTTGAGGTTCGTTCTTACGAGATCATTTACAAGTTGTTGGAAGATATTGAAGCGGCGATGCTGGGTATGCTGACCCCTGAGTTTGATGAGGTTGTCACGGGTGAAGCTGAGGTGCGAGAGGTCTTTAGGGTGCCTCGGGTCGGTTCGGTGGCTGGATGTTTTGTGCTAAATGGGGTGATAAAGCGCGGTTCGGGGGTTCGTTTTCTGCGCCAAGGCACGATCATTTGGAAGGGCGAGATCAGTTCGTTGAAGCGTTTTGCTGAGGATGCTCGTGAAGTGGCGGCGGGTTTTGAGTGCGGTATTGGATTGTCGAACTTTCAAGACCTTAAACAGGGTGATGTTATTGAAACGTTTGAGAACCGCCTTGTTGAGCGTTCCTTAGACAACTAGCGCGATGAGTAAGCGGGTGGCCCGGGTTGGTGAGATGATTCGCCGAATCGTGGCATCTGAACTTGAGCAGTTAGATGACGACCGTTTGTTGATGGTGTCAATAACCGAAGTTGATGTTGATCGGGCTTTGTATCGTGCTGTTGTTTGGTTTACTACCCTTGATGGGGATGCTGAAGCGGAGGCAGCTGAGGCGTTGTTGGAGCACAGTGGTGTCTTGCGCAAGGCGGTTAGTTCGCGCACGCGTATGCGCCATACGCCACTGCTTGAGTTTCGGCCAGATTTGACTTTGCGTTCAGCACAACGTATTGAAGAAATCTTGCGTGAAGATCGTCGACGTCATGGCGACTAGCGCGGGACCGCGCCGAGATGATGGTCCCCACGGTGTGTTGGTTGTTGATAAACAGGCTGGTTGGACAAGTCATGATGTGGTGGCGAAGTGTCGTGGCATTTTCGGCACGCGCAAGATAGGGCATGCGGGGACTCTTGACCCCTCAGCTACGGGAGTCTTGGTGCTTGGGGTGGGTAGAGCTACACGCTTGTTGCGTTTCGTGACGGAGTTGCCGAAGTCTTATCTAGGTGAGATCGTTTTTGGGGCGGAGACTTCAACTCTTGATGCTGATGGTGAGATTTGCGCTAGGCATGATATGTCGGGTTTGCAGGCCTCGGCTGTCTTGGCCGCAGCGCGCCAGTTCGTCGGGTCGATCAAGCAAGTTCCACCTATGGTTTCTGCGGTCAAGGTTGACGGAAAACGACTCTATGCACTGGCCCGTGAAGGCAAGGTAGTTGAGCGCCGCGCCCGAGCGGTTTTCGTTTATCGTTTCGCGCTTGAACCGTTGGCAGCCGAATCGGGTGTATGGCGTTGTGAAGTTGATTGTTCGTCGGGTACCTACATTAGATCGCTTGCTGCCGACCTTGGTGCTGCGTTGGGGGGTGGCGCATACTTACGTGCGCTGCGGCGTGTTGCGGTTGGTGATTTTACTGTTGAGCAGGCGCAAAGCGTGGAGAACGCATTGTTGCTACCGGTTTCGGCAGCGGTTGCACATCTCGACTACCGTATTGTCAGTGATGAGGTAGCTGTGCGTGTGGGTCATGGCCAAGTGTTTGATGACGATGTGTTTGGTGACCCGGTTGCTGGGCTTTGCGCGGTCAAGCGAACCGATGGCTCACTTCTCGCGGTTTATGCACCAAACAGGAATCAACTCAAACCTTTGGTTGTGCTCTAACTGCAAGGAACTGAGAACGGATGTTTGATAACTCCTGT
Source organism: Acidimicrobiia bacterium (assembly GCA_024421095.1). Classification (GTDB taxonomy): domain Bacteria; phylum Actinomycetota; class Acidimicrobiia; order Acidimicrobiales; family Aldehydirespiratoraceae; genus VXYK01. The sequence continues at coordinate 16,134 of JAHQYM010000018.1, read as the reverse complement.
AGCGTTAACGCTTGGTGATTGACAAATGAAAATCCTGCGAGACCAAAAAGACCGATTGCCCAACGGTGTTGCTGTAGCCGCCACGATCGGCGTTTTTGACGGTGTACACATCGGGCATCAAGAAGTTTTTCGGGTGGTGCATTTAGCGGCAGAACGGTTTGCTGTGGCTTCTGCTGTGGTCACCTTCGATAAACATCCCGCGCATGTTGTGCGGCCCCAAAACGCTCCTCGCTTGCTGACCACACTTGAACAAAAGCTGGAACTGATTGAAGATCAAGGAATTGAATACGTCTATCTAGTCCATTTTGACGAACCGCGAGCGCGAACTCACCCTCGAGAATTTGTGGAACAAGTATTTGTTGAGGCGTTGCACGCCAAAGCGATTGTGGTGGGTGAAGATTTTCATTTTGGCCAAGGACGTAGTGGCAACGTTGAAGCCCTTCGCCAGATTGGTGAGGCCCAGAATCTTGAAGTGTGCGCTTTGGAGTTGATCCAGCACAGCGACCAAGCCCGTGAACCAGTGTCGTCCACGAAGATCAGGCGAGCTTTGGCAGGCGGCGATGTGGCGCGCGCAGCGAAGATGTTGGGCCGTCCATATGAGGTGCGCGGCACCATTCAAAAAGGTGACCAAAGGGGCCAACTCATTGGTTTCCCTACCGCCAATATTCCGGTCAATAAGAAAATGGCTTGGCCAGCCGATGCGGTATACGCGGGATGGTGCGTCCTGCCGGACGGTTCCAGGTATCCAACCGCAATCAACATTGGTCGCCGCCCGACATTTTATGAATACGCTGAACAGTCTTTGCTAGAGGCGCACCTGATCGATTTTGACGGAGACCTGTATGGAACACAAGTAGCGGTTTCGTTTGTGTCGTTTTTGCGCAGCGAACGCAAGTTTGCCGGCATTGACCAGTTGGCCACACAGCTAAAAACCGACGTTGATGATGCCCGCAAATTGTTGTCACAGTGATGCCAGCAAACGCTATTGAACCTTTTGCGTCTGCGCGGGTGCCTACCGAATACGGCAATTTTGTTGCCCATGCCTACCGTTGCGCCCCCAGCAATGGTCACCCAATCGAAGAACATGTTGCTTATGTGATGGGTGACGTTGCGGTTGGGGCGCCACCATTGGTGCGTTTACACAGCGAATGTTTGACTGGTGATATTTTTTCGTCGCTGCGCTGCGATTGTGGTCAACAGTTGCGAGCCGCGCTCACAACGATCACCACCGAAGCTAGGGGCGTGCTCATTTATCTTCGCGGGCATGAGGGGCGTGGCATCGGTATCGGCCATAAGTTGCGTGCGTATGCACTGCAGGATGCTGGTTTGGACACTGTTGAAGCCAACGAAGCTCAAGGGTTGCCGGTGGATGCGCGTAGCTACGGAGTGGCGGCGCGCATTTTGACTGGTTTAGGGGTCGCAACCATTCGATTGATGACCAACAACCCGCACAAGCTTCAAGAGTTAGAGAACAACAACATCAAGGTCATCGAAAGGGTGCCGATTGAGATCGCTTCCAACCCCGAAAACGCGCTCTATCTGGCAACGAAACGAGACAGACTAGGTCACTCGTTTTTCAGCGGCAACTAAACTCAAAATCACTTTGTTGCACTCGGGCGCGCAAAGCCGCGTTGATGCGTTGGCGTTCCAAATGTTGAGATATCTGTGTTTCACCTTGTGGAACTGGGTGCGTTGCTAAGAAGTTGGCAACGGCAGTTACTTGTTTGGGGTGGTCAAGCCAGACGATGCCTTCAAGCATGCGTGCTACTGAATTGCTTGGAAAACGAGCAGTCAATGAATCCCAATTTGCAACCACAAATTCCCATACTTGGCCACCGACACTTTGGTTCGCAAGCGCGCGCCGAATCAAGTATGGCCCGTCTTGAGTCCGAACCTCACCAGAATGGATCGCCCCAAGTAGTTCATCAATCAAATCGAGATGGCGAAAATCGGTAAGTGCTCTGAGGTGCCGTTGTTCTGTTTGAGGGTCTGTCGCCAACTTAGCAAGGTTGCGAATTTCGGTGAACTCAGACCTCGCGCCGTGGTGTGCAATCACCGTGAGCGCGGCTGCCGCCAAAGTCGTATCGTGGTGATGACGCAACTGGGCAGTTTCGCGAATGACCTCTGTATCCTTAGCCACAGTTCCAAGTAAGACAATAAGCGTGGCGCGCATTTCTTTTACCCGGTCAGTCTCGTGAAGTTGAGGACGCAGACCGATTTGGGTTAAGGCGCGCTGCGCTAGGGCCGCAACCTCGGCGGCAAAAGCAGTTGAGTGAGCGGTACGCTCATCAACAAAGCGGCTGAGGTGCGTCAGCGATGCTGCCAGTGCTTGCCAGACGATGGGGTCGCATTCATGCGCGAAACTAAAGGCCAGGCCCAAAAACGCTGCCACACTCATTTCTTGGGCGACGGTCAAGGCCCAGGCATCATCGATCACGCTGTGGCGTTCACTTGGCGTGAGTTCGCCGGCAACTGCAGCGGCGATAGTTGTGGCACTGGGTCGGGTCCGAAAGAACCCGGAACCATCGGCATTGACTGTCACAAGGTTGTCGAGGGAGGTATTGCTGAGGGTAGTCTGAGGCGTATCGAGCAGTAGAGTTTGCAGTCGCTCGGCATTACCTTGGCGTGTGCGAATCCGTAAAGGTATTGCCCAATTTCTCGAGTCCGAATTGGCGGGGTCTAAAGTGAAATGCCGTTGTGAAATTGTGATCCCGTTTGCTGTGTTACGCAGTTCAATGAGAGGGTAGCCACCTTGATAAATCCATTCGTCCAGCATCCGCCGGACCGATTTGCCGCTACTAGCTTCGAGACAATCCCAGAGATCGGAGGTGTTGGTATTGGCGTATTGGTGGGTTAGCAAATAATGGCGTACACCGTCACGAAAACGCATCGCTCCAAGATGCTGCTCAAGCATCCGCAACACTGCCGCGCCCTTTTCGTAAGTGATCACATCAAACATCTGTTCCGCTTCGTCAGGCGTAGCTACAGCAAACTCAATCGGTCTTGTGGATCTCAGTGAATCAGTGGCAAAAGCTGCGGCGCGCCCCCGACAAAACGTGTTCCACGATTGCCAATCAGGGCGGAAAGCATCGCTGCAAGATATCTCCATAAAGGTAGCGAAAGCCTCGTTCAACCAGATACCTTCCCACCATTTCATTGTTACCAAGTTGCCAAACCACATGTGGGCAATTTCATGGCAAATTACCGCAGTTGCATTCTGTAACTCGGTTTGGGTCGCTTTTTCAGGATCAATCAGCAACAATACTTCGCGGAAGGTTACACAACCCAAGTTCTCCATAGCCCCGAAAGCGAAATCGGGAATAGCCACGAGGTCGAGTTTGTCTGATGGGTAAGCAATCGCGTAATAGTCTGAAAACCAGCGCAGCGCATGGCGTGCCACATCCAAAGCGAAAGCCACTAAATGGCCGCGCCCCGGCCGATGCACCAAGCGAACCGGCACCCCATCTACGTCTATTGGGGAACTCACCTGCAACGGCCCAACCACAAACGCCACTAGATAGGTAGACATCGGCATCGTTTCAGCGAAACGCACTTGACGTTTCGGCCCGATTACCTTTTCGCTAATGATCGAGGTGTTGGAGATCGCGAGGTGTTCTTGGTCGACTAGTAATGTGGTGGAGAACCTGGCCTTGAATGCTGGCTCATCCCAACAAGGAAAAGCGCGGCGCGCATCAGTGGATTGAAACTGTGTAGTTGCAATGGTTTGTGCAACGCCACTTTCGTCGGTAAAAGTGGAACGGTAAAACCCTCGCAATTGGTCATTGAGAATACCTCTATAAGCCATTTCAATCTGTGCATGACCTGAAGGGATGGCGCTAGCAGGTTGCAGGTGCAAGCGCTCGGTCGTTGCGTCAAGGTAATGTTCGCAACAAATTCGGCTCTGGTCGTCGAACACAATCGCAGCCGAAACGATCTCCAACTCGGCTGCGTTGCAAATAATCTCCTTAGTTGCTGCCAAGATCTCCACATCAATCAACACTGAACCGACAAACTCGGCAGCGCTTAAGTCGGGCGTTAACTCTAGTTGATAGCGGTTGGGCACTACATGAGTTGGAAGTCTGTGATCGTCTTGGGTCATTGCTTCCTTTGTAGCGGTAAACTTCGCGCAGTGTTGATGGAACCAAGCCTTGACGTAGTTGGTGTAGGCAATTCCATAGTTGACGTAATCGCCATGGTAGATGAAGATTTTGTCAAGCAACACCAACTGGCTAAAGGTTCCATGACGCTAATCAGTCAAGAACGAGCCACAGCATTGTATGCGAAGATGCCCCCGGCATTGGAGATTTCTGGTGGTTCGGCTGCCAACACAGTGGCTGGTGTGGCGAGCTTTGGGGGTACTGCGGCTTATCTCGGCAAAGTTCGCAATGACCAACTCGGCGAAGTTTACGTGCATGACCTGAGAACTGCGGGTGTGGGATTTGATGTGCCCCCGGCAGCACAAGGGCCACCAACTGGGCGCAGCCTCATTCAGGTCACACCCGATGCTGAACGCACCATGAACACGTTTCTGGGGATGAGCATGCATCTTGCGCCCGCCGATATTGATGCCGATTTGGTAGCGAGCGCGGCGATCACCTATTGCGAAGGTTACCTATGGGACATTGCACTAGCTAAAGCCGCGATCCGCTATGCCATGCAAGTCGCAGCTGATGCCGGTCGCATGGTCTCGCTAACCTTATCTGATGCGTATTGCGTGGATCGGCACCGCCATGAATGGCTCGAGTTGATTAGCGACAAAGTAGATCTCTTATTCGCCAACGAGACAGAGATTTGTGCATTGTTTGAAACCGAAGACTTCGACGCGGCAGTTCAACAAGGCTCTGCAATCACCAAGATTCTGGCGTTGACTCGCTCTGCGCATGGTTCGGTGGTGGTCTCTGGCGCAGACCGGGTTGAGGTGCCGGCGGTTCCTGTCGCTCAATTGGTTGATGCCACCGGTGCCGGTGACCTCTACGCTGCGGGGTTTTTGTTTGGCTTGGCCAACGGTGCTGACCTGCGTCGTTGCGCGCAACTCGGCAGCATCGCCGCGGCGGAGATCATTTCTCATGTTGGAGCACGGCCGCAAACACGCCTTAGTTCCCTGCTTGACCGTACCGCGGCTAAGTCAATTGGGTAGTGCCTCGGCGGGTCCGCTGGTCAGCGGAGTCCCATGTCGCCCAAACGGACTAAGGTAGACGAAATCCAACCGCCCAGTGCATTGAAATGGTCATCCAACATGGAACCATCAGCTAGGCGTGGTTCATCAAGTTCGTAGGTGCCTTCATAAGAAACTTCAATGGCGTGAGTTACCTCGGCAATATCTCGCCCGTAACAAGATTCCACAGTCGGCCCGCTGCGAACCAACCTTTCGCCACCAATCGAAGGGCTTTTCAGTGGCAAATTGTCTAACACCAAAATAGGGTCTGGCACACGACTGAGGCGTTGGATGCGCAACACAATCTCAATCTCAATGCGTGGCGGTTCGCTCAGTTCCTCTTCCACATACCAACTGCGGTAGGCAGTTTGAGACCAGGTAGGCCAACTGCAACTCACGTCTGCTTGCACTCGCGGTGGAAGCCCTTCGCCGGGCAACCCATAAGAGGTTTGCCAATTGAGATCACCCAACAACACGTCAACCAAAAAACGTTCTTCGAAGGCTTGGCGTTCTAGGCGAGCCGTTTCAAAACCGTCTCGCAACGCACCAATCGCATCGGTAAACACATGATCAAGCATTGTTGAAAGGTTAGTCGCTTTCAGCGGTAGAGTTAACCGGGTAATACTTTTGCTACTTCTAGCCAGTTGCCGCCACCATATAGTAGAGCTGCAAGTTTTTGGACCTCGGCGGCAACTGCGTTAGACAAGAGTTCCAAACGATTGTCTGTGGTCAGGCGGTTTTCGTTCGGGTAACGGATGGCATCCAGATCTTCGTTTGCGAGCACAATGTTATTGTAAAAGTTCCAGTCGCTGCGGATGACGTTGTGTGCTTGTGCGAACTGATTGGTGGTCGGGCCCCGCGTTGCTAACGTCTCAAGTTCTGTAGTCAACACGCTGCGGATTTCGTCTAGGCGCGTCGGGTCACCACTAATCGAAATGAAAGAGCGGATCGAAGGTCGAGGGTTGCGCTGAAATGTGATTGAAGCGGAGCCGCCATAGGATGCTCCAAGTTCCTCACGAATGCGTTCGGTAATACGGTTGTTGACGATCCCTTGCAACAGGTTTGCAGTCACGCGAGTTTGGGCATTGACTTCGGTTGGTTGAGCGTGAAACACGAACAAGCCACCGTCGGTAGTTCCGGCACTTAGTTCGACGCTCGCTGACTTTCTCCCGGTAGGCAGTTCAACACCCAAATCAACCCAAGAATCTTGTGGTTGTGCAGGGAGCGTCCCGAGATAGCGGGCTGCCAATTCAGCAACCTCGTTGCGGCTGATGTCACCCACAATCGAAACTGCCAAATCATCTACTTTTCCGAGACGCGCTTGATAAATCTCCAGCGAAGATTGTGCGGTTAGTGAATCAAGTTGGTCTTGGGTAGCGACTCTCTGGAACGCCGCGTCTCCGTCGTAAATTAGGTCGATTAGCGTCGCTAGAGCACGCCGGTCAACATGGGTCTGATGTTCCGCGAGGTTACGTTCGGCTTCGTCAATGGCCGTTCGAAAGGCAACTGATTCCACCCGGGGTTTGCTGATATACAGGTGTAGCAAAGCGAACAAATCTTCAGCATCGGCGCTGGCCGACTGTGCAGAGAAACCTTCTGAAGACAAATCGATGTGCGCCACGATGTGCAGATTTTTTGTTGATAGGAAACGATCCAACGTCAATGCATCGTGTGGACCCACCCCGCTGCCCAACACCGCAGCAACGGCTACAGCGGGAACAGCTTCGTTAGCGGCGATATGGTCTCTTGGGAATGTCGACCAACCACCAAAAGAAGCCGCGCGCAAAGAGACGGAATTTTCTGCTACATCTGTTTGGCGGTGGCTGACCGTCACTCCGTTGCCAAACGTCCAAATAGTTACCTCGCCGTTGTCTGAAGAACGCTCGCTGGTGCTAATCGGCTCAACGCCTGTTAAAGGTTGCATCAATTGATCGATTTGGCTGCTCGTTGTTGCACTAGGTGTGGCTTTGAGATCAGCGAGAGTTTCGAGGAGTTCAGTTGTGGTCGGCAACGTTGCTGCGTTTGCGCCCACGGCGATCACAATTGGTCCACTGATGCTCAGCAACCAACTCCAGTGGTTGGTTAGGTCTTGCGCGGTCAAGGACTCGATAAGTGTTCTTTGTCGAGCGATGCGGCTTTGGGTTTTGTCGAGATCGGCACCTTGGAGCCAGTATCTCGACAACAAGTCGGCATAGGTTGCGTCTTGGATGGTGTTGATCGTGGTGAGTTGTTGGTCGAAAATTGTTTGCATGGTTTGGCGCATGCGTAACATCTCTTCAGCGCTGAAGCCGTTTTCGGCAGCGGCGATCAGGTAAGCCATATAATCGTTGAGGCCCTTTGCTAGGTCGGTGGCTTTGAGGTTCGTGCCGAAGTAGCGCAACGCACGGTTCACTTCAAAATCAATCAAATATGGAGGTTCCTCAAGCACGAGTTCGCCTGTTTGGTATGCGTCATTGAGGCGGTTGTTCAACATGATGACGATGGCTTGTTCCATGAGACGCAACCGGGAACCGCCCAAACTGCTCTCATCTGAAGCCGGGATTGGGAAGTCAAGCGAAAGGTTGTCAAGGGAATTATCTGGGTGGGTGACAACGTGAGCTTGCGGTGTGGCGAGGATTTCGATTTCGATCTTTTCGCGTGCCGGTGGGTTAGCGGTACGTGGTTGGAGATCAGCGAAGTGCTTGATGACTAGCGCTTCAAGGTCGTCAAGCGCCATCTCGCCAACCGCCACAACGGCCATGTTGTCGGGGCGGTACCAATCGTTGTAGAAAGCACGTAAGTTGGTTGCCGTGGTGCGTTCGATTTTGTCGGCTTGGCCAGCGATCAGGTGGCCTTCATACGGCGTGTTAGCCACGTACACCTTATTGAATTCGTTGCTAATGATGCCGTCTACAGTTTCGAGACGTTGCCGCAACTCATCGCGTACCACACCGCGTTCGGCGAGCACAGCCGCTTCTTCGATGGTTGCTGCTGAAGCCCATTGAGCCAACACATCGAAAGCAGTTTCAACGGCAGTATCGGCCGATGTGTCGGCAGACAACAAATAGACAGTTTCGTCAAAACTGGTATAGGCGTTCACATCAGCGCCGAAAGCGATGCCGAGACTTTGCAGTTGTGCGGTCAATTCGTTGCCAGGATATTTTTCGGTTCCATTAAACAACATATGTTCCAAGAAATGCGCGCTGCCGTCACTGCCGTCAACCTGTTGCGCTGAACCAGCGTTAACCAACAAGCGGATCTCTAAGTTCGACCCCGGCGAATCATTTGAACGCAACAAATAGGTGAGACCATTTTCGAGGGTATCGATGCGGTATTGTGCATCAATTGGTATCGGTGTCGGGTCAATTGCAGGCGGGGTTGGCGCACTTCGGTCGCTTGCACTTGGATCGTTTGGTTCTGTCGCGCTGTTGTTTGGCGTGGATGTGGTAGTTGTTGTGGCTTCATTGGCAATTTGTTCACGGATGCGGTCGATGGTGCTGTTTTCGGCGCAGGCGAGGGTCAACAAAGCACAAATCGTCAAAAGTGCCGCACAGCGAAGTCGAAAAGGAAGTTTGAGGTTGAACACCGAGAATAATCTACTGTACTTAGCTCACAGTGACAGATTCGAGTGGAGCATAGTGGGGCTTAATAATCCGCTCGATGATCTCCAAGCGTTCATCAAAAGGCAAAAAGCTCGACTTCATGGCGTTTACTGTAAGCCAGCGAAGGCGTGCCCATCCATATCCGAAAGCTTCGGCCAAGGCGGCCAGCTCTGAACTCATCGACACCCCCGACATTAAGCGATTGTCGGTGTTGACGGTCACCCTAAAACCCAAGTTGATCAGCTGGTCAATAGGGTGCTCGGCGATGCTTGCGAACACTCCCGTGTTGACATTAGAGGTAGGGCAAATCTCCAGCGGTATTCGTCTGTCGCGAAGAAAATGGGCAAGTCGGCTTAGTTGTGGACTGCCGTCGGGGCGATAGACGATGTCTTCAACGATGCGAATACCGTGGCCCAAACGTTCCGAACCGCAGTACTGTACTGCTTTCCAGATTGAGCGAGGGCCGTACGCTTCGCCGGCGTGAACCGTGATGTGAAAATTTTCGCGTTGACAATATTGGAAAGCGCGGATGTGCTCGTCTGGTGGGTAGCCATCTTCAACTCCGGCAATGTCGAACGCCACCACACCTTGGTCTCGCCAACGCACCGCAGTTTGCGCTACCGCTAGCGAATTGGTGGCATCACGCATCGCTGAACAAATCGCTCGAATAGTGAGGTTGGTGTTTGCCGAGCCCGCCGCGAACCCAGCAAGCACCGCTTCGATTGTGTCGTCTAGGCGCAAACCTCGCTGACAATGAAGTTCGGGTGCGAAACGCACTTCGGCGTAGACAACGCCATCGGCAGCTAAGTCTTGCGCGCATTCGCGGGCCACGCGTTCAATGCTCGCAGAAGTTTGCATTACTGCCACGGTGTGCGCGAAGGTCTCAAGATAGAGCTTGAGGTCTTTGCGGTTTGCTCCTTGCGTCATCCATTCCACGAGAGTTTCGGGTTCGTTCTCGGGCAGGTCTTGGTAACCCAGTTCATCGGCTAGTTCAATAATCGTGGAGGGCCTGAGTCCGCCATCTAAATGATCGTGCAGCAAGACTTTGGGAGCGGCTTTTAGCTGCTCAAGCGTCACTTGGTGTTCTTGGCCGCTAGTTGCTTGGTGGCCTCCTTCGCTCGGCATTGCTGTTAACTTTTTCCCCGCCGGTATGGTTGCCCATCAGCGGCTGGCATTCGTAAACGCTGTGAGAAGAAGGTCAAGACCAACAGAACAATGAGTTGCGGCAAGATATTGATGAACCAATTCGGGACGGTATCGGAAACCCCGAACCAGACCAAAGCGAGTACCGCGATGAGGCCACCAAGAGCACCGTCAACCAACTTCGCACGGCGGAAATTGTTGACGGAAACTACGGCCAACACCAAAACTGCAACAAGTAAAAGGGCGTGAGTGTTGCTGCCATCAAGGTCACGCAAACCGAGCGCAAAGGGATAACCAAATAACATCGCGCCAGCCATAATCCCAGCAGGTCTCCAGTTGCCGATGATCAACGCGGCCAATCCAATAAATCCTCGTTGGTTGACAGAGCCTTCAAGATAAATGCCGTTGAGTTCTGGTGTAGCAATGAAAGCACCGGCAAATCCGGCGAGCACGCCACTCAAAATTACGCCAATGTATTTGTAGAGATAAACGTTGATCCCTTGCGACTCGCCGGCGGTTGGGTGCTCGCCGCAGATGCGCAAGCGTAAACCGAAACGGGTGCGCCACAAAACCCAAGCAGAGAACGGCACCAACAGAAAAGCGAGAATAGTGAAGAGGCTGAGATTGAACACTAGACCGTGTGCAAATCCCGACAAATCGGAGACATACCACCAGTCTTTGCTGGCAAGCCAACCGAGCACATCAGGGCTTTGCCAAGCGCCGATATCGCCACCAGCAAGGAACGGCAAACTGAACCTCCCGGCACCTTCAAGACGTGGTGACTGAGTTATTGACCCCCCCTCATGGCCAGAAAATATTTCCAGAGATAAAAATCGCGTGATTCCCGGTGCCGCGATCAGCACCGCAACCCCAGAAATAATGTGGTCAACTCCAAAACTAACCGTTGCGATCGCATGTGCCAAACCACCGAGAGCACCGCCAAGCAAACCAATCAATAACCCTACCCAAGGTCCGTAATTGATCGTCCCCCAAGCGCCAAACCACATCCCTAACAACATGATCCCGTCCAAACCGATATTCACGACACCAACGCGTTCCGCAAACATTCCCCCTAATCCAGCAAGCATCACCGGCACAGTCCAGCGCAACATCGCACCTGAGGTTTTGGCGGTGGTCAACTCGGCAGCACCGGTTAGGGACTGCACCAAGGCCAGCAGCAGGATCCCCAAAGCCGCGTAAATCATCCAACGGACAGGCGTGGAACAAGAGTGGATCTTGCGTATCAAACTCATGGTGTTGCTTCCGCCAAGCGGGCCGCGGTGCGTGCTGCTTCAGTGCGTTCGCGTACCCGCCGCACGACTTCGTAGCCGATGACCACGGTCAAAAGAATTATGCCCCGCATAATGTCGATGATTTCTTTGGGAGCGGTTTGTGTGACTTGCAAGATGTCTGAGGTCGCATCAAGAAAGGCCCAGAGCAAGGCCCCAACGGCGATCCCTACGGGGTTGTTACGTCCCAGTAACGCCACGGCGATCCCGTTGAAACCCAAGAAGCCAACAAAGTTGGGGTCATAGCGGCCTTTGTCGAAGATTTCAGCTAGCCCCACCAGCCCCGCTACCGATCCCGACAAGAGCATTGCCGTGAGAGCCATTTTGCGTGGCGGAACACCACCGGCACGCGCCGCGAAGGGGTTAAGCCCACTGGCCCGCAAGTCATAACCAAAAACGGTGCGATTGAGCAGCAAATAGTAGGCGATGCCCACAATGATGGCGATAACCAAAACCCCCGTCAGTTCTTCGTTGGCCCTCAAGTCGCCAAACAGTTCCGGAATGAAGTTCAGGTTCGGCAGCAACCCTGAATCGGCGATTGGTTCGGTTCCCACGCCAACTTCGGTGATGGCTCCCTCTGCCTGCCAACGTCGCACCAACCAAGCAATCACCCCTAAGGCAACGCCGTTCAACATGATTGTGCCGATCACTTCATTGACCCCACGATGGGTGTAAAGCAGTCCCGCGAGACCTCCCCAAAGGCCGCCAATCACCATGGCGGCAAGCACAATTAGTCCGATGTGCAAGACCGAAGGCAGTACCACAGCGCCACCGACATAAGCAGCAAAAATGGCGGCCATTCGATACTGACCTTCAACACCTATGTTAAACAAGTTCATTTTGAAGCCGATAGCCGCGGCCACGCCAGAAATATACAGTGGGGTAGCGCGGTTGATCATGGAGACCTGCACCTCTAGCTTGCTGGCATGTGTGAGCATGTCGGCCACGGCTTCAAGGGGATTACCTCCGGCAGCGATCAAAACGATGGCGCTGGCAATCAAGGAGAACAGGAACGCGCCGAGCGGCGCGGCTGCCGCGAGGAGAACTTGACTCAGCGGGGAAGCGCCAACAATTGACTTTGCTTGCGAACGGTGACTCTCGCCGGTGTCGTGCTCAGCCATTGTCCCGCGCGGTGCTATCTTCGCGGTTTCGGTTGTCCGCAGTTTTGCCTGCATGGGTCGGCTGTGGCAAATCTTGGTCGGTGCCGGTCATGTAGCTACCGAGTTGGCGAGCAGTGATGCTCGCGGGGTCGACCGTGGCGGTAAGTTTGCCTTTGTGAATCACCACGATGGTGTCAGATAGACCGATCAACTCCTCAAGGTCAGCAGAAATCAAAAGCGTGCCCATACCCTCTGCACGTGCTGCGCGAATGTCGTCCCAAACTGCAGCTTGCGCGCCCACATCAATACCTCGAGTCGGATGTGCAGCAATCAGCACTTTCGGTTTGGCGGTCAATTCCCGGCCCACGATCAGTTTCTGTTGGTTCCCGCCTGATAATGCGTTTGCTGTCACTTCAATATCTGGGGTTCGCACGTCGAACCAACCGCGAATGGCTTCGGTGCGTTCACGCGCTCCGAAACGGTCGAACCATCTGCCATTGGCGAACGGTGGTTTCGTTTGGTGGCCGAGAGCTGCGTTTTCCCAAAGTGGAGCAAACAGCAATAAGCCTTCCTGTTGGCGGTCTTGGGGAATATAGCCGACACCTGCGTTGCGTCTTTTGCGCACTGTTTGGTCGGCGATTTCAACGTTGAGCAAGCGAATCGAGCCACTTGCTGTTGGTTGCGTGCCGATAATGGCACCTACCAACTCGGTTTGACCGTTGCCTTCCACACCAGCGAGCCCAACTATTTCACCGCGCCGAACCTCTAGGTCGACATCATCAACGACTCGCCGGTTGTCTTCATCAAGCACGGTCAACCCACTGATCGAAAGTGCGACTTCGGTAGTGACCGTAGATCTTGAGGTTTGGGGTGTGGGCAACTCCGCGCCAACCATCATCTCCGCTAGGTCGCCGCTGCTCACGGCTGTGGGTTTCACCGTTGCGACGGTTCGGCCCTGGCGCAACACGGTGATTGTGTCGGCAATCTCAAGTACCTCGTCAAGTTTGTGGTCGATAAAGAGGATTGTCTCGCCGGCGGCTTTCAGTTCCCGCATGTTGCGAAATAGTTCATCAACTTCGTGGGGGACGAGCACTGCTGTGGGTTCGTCAAGAATCAGGATTTTGGCACCGCGGTAGAGCACCTTGATGATCTCCACGCGTTGGCGCTCACCTACTTCTAAGCTCTCCACTAAATCATGCGGATCGACATCTAAACCGTACGCTTCTCCTACTTTACGGAGATGCTTTTTTGCAGCTTTGAAATCGATTCGTCCAAACGATGCGAGCGGTTCAGCGCCAAGAATGACATTCTCCAGGACGTTGAGTTGGTCGGCGAGCATGAAATGCTGGTGTACCATGCCGATCCCGCGGCCGATCGCGTCCGCAGGGGAGGAGAATTGAACCTCCTCTCCATGCACCCGCACGGTACCTTCGTCAGGGTTTTGCATGCCGAACAAGATTTTCATCAATGTCGACTTGCCGGCCCCGTTTTCACCACAGATTGCGTGTATTTCGCCAGTTTCGACTGCGAGGTCTACCTTGTCGTTAGCGACAACGCCTGGAAAGCGTTTAGTGACTCCCGATAGTTCAATAGCAAGCGCCACAGTCGGACCCCTCAACTGACTTGGCAGTTTATGTGGCGATCAGCCGCCGACTTGTGCTGGGTCGGTTGGCACCACGATGCTACCGTCGATGATTTGCGCCTTGAAAGTTTCTAGTCGCTCGACGATTGCGGCGTTCAAGAAACCGCCGGAGGTTGAGTAGCCAACACCATCAACTGAAAGGTCGTAACGTATTTCGCCGGCGCTGAACGTACCGTCACGATGAGCTTTGATGATCTCGAACACAGCGTTGTCCACTCGTTTCAGCATTGAGGTCAACACGTAATCTTGCACCTCGGGACCGACGGTGTGGTATTGGTCTGAATCCACGCCTATGCCCCAAACCTTTGAACCGGTTGCTTCGCTGTGTTCTTTAGCAGCCGCGAACATTCCAGCGCCGGCACCACCAGCAGCGTGGTAGATAATATCGGCACCAGAATCAAAGATGGCTAGAGCAATTTCGCGTGCTCGGTCTGGTGCGTTGAACCCATCAAAGTCGGGGAACTCAGTTATGTATTGTGCCACGATTTCAATGTTTGGCTTGACGGCTTGTGCGCCGGCGCGGAAACCGGCTTCAAACTTTTCGATAAGCCCGAAACAACAGACACCGCCGATAAACCCAAGCGTGTCGGTGTCGGTGGTTAGTGCGGCTGCGGCACCAACAAGGAACGAACCTTGCTCTTCGCTAAACACCAACCCAGCGATATTGTCGGCGTGGGGGGCGTTATCGGGCGTGAGCATGGATGAGTCGACAACCGCGAAGTTGATTTCAGGGTTGGCGGTGCCCACCTCAACCGCGTCATCTTCAAAAAGGAAACCAACCGCGATCACGATGTCGCTGCTATCTGCTTGCAGTTGCAGTAGGTCGGCACGGTTGCTGCCGTCGCTATTCGGTGACACTTTCGTGGCGCTGATATCGAAGGTTTCTTCTGCCCGGGTGATGCCTGCCGCAGCCGAATCATTAAACGATTGGTCGCCTTCTCCGCCAATGTCGAAGACCAACCCGACGCTAGTCGTGTCGCCCGAGCCGCAAGCGGCGGCGATGAGCGTGAATGACAAGAAAATGCTTGCCAGAATGAATAGTTTTCTCATTTGTCCCCCCTAAGGTTTTGGAAAAGCTAATTTAGAACCCTGACCGTACCTTGAACTTACCCCGACGCGTTGTGCGAGTGCAAACGTTTAGTTGCGCCCAGAGTTGGGTTTGCGGCCGTGATTTGCTTTGGCACGGCGGGCTTTTACTTTGCGTTTTTGGGTTCGCTTAGACATTGCGCTGAGCATAGCGCCGATTGTGGTGATCGACTCATGCTGTTCGGGCAGCCTACGTTCGCAATGCGCGCTAGCCCAGATTTTTCAGTTGTGGGGTTTGTGTTGGGGTGTGTGTTCGCGCGAGGTGCCCGCCTGGTGTGGCAGTATCAGACGTGTTAGAAGGTTCTGAGGCCATGTCAGGGAGGGCATTCGCATGGTGAAGTATAGTGGTAGTCGTCCGCGATTGGGGTTTGTTGGCGGGGGGCGGGGTTTGGCTGTTCATGCGGGGACGCGGTTGTTGGCTGAATGGGCTGACAACACGGGGTTGTCTGCGGCGTTGTCGGAGGCGATGGCTCCGACCAAGGTGCGGGATCGGGGTCATGACTGGGGTCGGGTGTTGGTGGACGCGGCACCGATGATCGCTGATGGCGGCGAGGCGATCAGCGATATCGCTGCGTTGGGTTGAGGTGTGTCTGACTCTTCGCGACAAGTTGCGGGTTTTTTCAAGTCGCTTCGGCGGGTTGTTGGTGGTGGTTGGGTTTTGTGTTTTTGGGTGCCGTGTGTAGGTATTGGTGTTGTGTGGAGGATCGGATCGGACGTATGCGCTGGTTTGTGGGTCGGAACGAACATATAGAGCCTGCGCGTAAACCTGGGTGTGGCCCGATTTGCTGTGTGGTGTGTCGGAGGTTTCGTCGTGACGGGAGAGCCCAACATCGATGAAGCTCTTGTTGTCGGTGTGTTGGACACGAATTCCGTTGGTTTCAGCGACATCCAAAATGTTGGAACTCCTGACACAGATCCCGTTTCGAGCCGCACATTTGGGGTGAAGCCAGAGGCTTGGACATGTGTGGCGTGGGTTTTGGGTTTGTGGAATGGTCAAGGTGAATCATCGCTCCTATCAGTAGTGCCCCAATATCTTGTTTGTTTCACGGTTTCTTGTGACGTGTTGTGTTTAGGGGCCGTTTGGTGGGTTGTTGGGGTTGGTGATTTGGTAGCCGGTTTTGGTTTTGGTGACGATGTA
>JAHQYM010000153.1 GCA_024421095.1 Acidimicrobiia bacterium | reverse complement strand
CTACAACACATACCGCCCACACTCTGCGCTCGGTATGCTCACACCAGCCCAATACGCAAACCAATGGGCAGCAACCAACCAGAAAAAACTCTCATAACGAGTGGACCAAAAAACGGGGTCCGGTCACAAGCGCAGGGTGATTTATTTCGATTTTGGGGTTGACGTTGAGTTGGTGTGTGTTATGCTTGAGGGTTCCTACTACCCCAACGCTAAGGAGCGTAAGGAAATGAAGAAACAACTGAAAGCTTCTGTGGTACCGGCTATGGTTATCTGTTTAGTGTTATCAGCCGCGGTTGCTGCGAGTTCGGCAAAGCAACCGGAAACCGAAACCGCCGAGGACATTGCAACAGAACCTGATTCCGTGACGGTTGGTCCGGCTGTTGAGGCGTACTCGGTAGAGTTTTCTGTGTCGCACAGTGAAGCGCAACGTCGTTTGAATCGGATTGGCGGCATCAAAGAAGCGCTAGAAACAATCCGCGGGCTCGAATCTAAACGTTTAGCGGGTTGGGGCATTGATCACGAAGCCCGTTTCGGTGGTTGAGTGTGGCTGGTTGGTGATGACCCAGCTAGCGCTACTGCCTTAGAGGTTGCTGACGTGCATGCTGACATAGATATCCGTACCGGCGCGACGTACACCTACGCGGAACTTCAGAACGCGCAGACATCGTTTGTGCAAGAACTGTTCGATGCGCACTCTCCAGACACGAACCAAGGCGCGGTCGCCAACAGTGGCACTAGCGAATCAGGCTCGGAAACTCCAAGTACCCCAGCAACACCTGATCTTAATGCCGGTCTCGCGCAGGCCGTCAGATTCTTGGCTACTGACATGGAAAGTAATTCTATGCGCGTCGCTATTGATCCAGCTTTATTGTCTGATGTCGGGCCTTTGGGGTCAACATCAGAGTTGACTTTTGAACAAAGCGCCACCCTTGTCAATAACCTGCTGCAACCCCACCTTGATGTGTCATACACCATCACCGACGGCAGTGGTTTGACCCCAACTTCAAATACGTTCAATGTCACAGCGTTTCAAGGTGGCAAGGGATTGTTCCCAACTGATGCTTCAACAATCGCTGACTGCACATCCGGGTTCACGGTACAAACTCCGGGACGCCTTCCAAATGAACCCAAATATGTGGGGGTCCTCACCGCTGGCCACTGCGGATCACCTATGCCCAACGATGCTCAAGCTTTCTATGTAAACACCAATAGCAGCATCCCGGGCAACGAAGTGCGGTTACCGTTCGTGTTCGGATATTTTAGCGCGAACGCCGATGCTCAATGGCACTGGATTAATGCGCCCAAAAGCGGTAGCTATAAAATAACCAACGAATTCCGGTGCCGAGAAGGTTTTGGTTATCCCAACCCGTATTGCAAAGTCACAGGAACCGAAACACGCACCAACATGATGGGCGATTTCGTCTGCCACACAGGTATCAACTCAGGAATAAGTTGCGGAAAAGTCACTAGCATCGACGGCCAGTATACGATAGGTGGCCCGGATGCTACCGAGGCGGAACGCCGAACGAGTAGACCTTGCTACGGACCTAGCGGTCAACCTTCGGTGTGCGGTCGAGTAGTGGTCACAGTGAAAGGAGATTTCCTCAGAACCTGCCCTGGAGACAGTGGTGGCCCCGTTTTTCGGGGTGGAACGGCTTACGGAATTGTTTCTGGCTATCTATCCGTCTCGGACAGTTGCGTTGCGACTGTTGAGGAAATGTATTTTTCCGCGATAGTCGATGTCCAATCGTTTTTGTCGGTGAGCGTTCTCACCAATCCAGTTACTTTGACTAGTTCGTGATTGGCGTGCTTTTCGTCGTATGTTTGGTTAGTTCACGAAGTCCCTAGATTGGTCAGTTTTTATGCCATCAAATGTGTTGTGCTGGGTTCTGATATGCATTGTTGTGTTGGGTTCTGCGTGTACGTCTACTACACAGAACCCAACACAACAGCCTCTAGTTAGCCAAACCACGACCACCGCTGCACATGTGGTTGTAGCTACTTCTACTTCTACTAGTTTGGTAGATAAACGTTCCGCCACTGCCGCGACTTTCGTGGAACCTGAAGCTGTGAAGGTTATAGATGTTGAGCGACAGGGTTGGCCGCTGCCGTCTTTTGCGGGGATGTATCCACCTCATCCAGAAGACGGAGAAACGCCTGATCCAAGCTGGGACTTGGGTTCTACTGGGGTTTTGTCTATCGAACCACCTTGTGTTTATGTGACGTTGCAAAACGCGTTAAGATATAATGTAGAAGGAGGTGTGGTAGACGATGGCCCATACCGTATCGCACTGTCGTTGCCTTATCCTCTCGTTCGACTAGACGATAATGGTGAGACACTGTGGTTTGGGAACACTCCTTTTGTCACGGGGGAGTGGGTCTCAATGACCCAACACCTCCTACACAAACCTACAAATCCATATATAATCTTGATCCGAGGCTCACAATATTTATCGAATGTCGTGAAGACTCGGAATACCGCATACGTTGATTTTGCCCCTCGGCACAGTCTTCAGTTTTCGAATCGTTGCGCCGCCGATGGGTTCTTGAGGGTGGGTAGCCTCAATCGCGTGGATTGTGCACAACCCATGGAACGCGATGCGACTTATGTTGAAGAAAGATGGTGCGATACCCGAGATGCGGTGATAAAACGGGGTTTGATTCCGATTGCGGACCCTCCCACCGGGGATCTTAGCGCGCCACTGCTTGCTGATTTGGCACCTCCGCCGTTTGACTATATGTTTGCCTACCACCCCGACCTCGAATCAGAAGTTTCTGAACTGATGGGGGAACCAACCGAAACAACCGGCATATTTGCTATCGGCTCCCCCTCCCAAGATGATTACGAAACCGAGCGCGAATGCGTATACCTTTATGTAGCGCGAGACCCAACCACATCGCGGGGAGATCAGAAGCAACACGACAACGCCAACGGTAAACCTCTAGCTATACGCCTTGACATGCCATACCCACAAATTCGCTACGACCCGAACACCCAAACAATCTGGAACAACGACGTTGGCCCGATCAGTCTAGGTGACCGCGCAAAAATCAAAACGGTCAACGCACCCGACTTCAACATCAACGGTAAACAACCCCACGAAACCATCGGCGGTCTATGCCCGAACAGCAACACCTACGCCAAAGTAATCGACATCCAACCCGCTAATCAATAACACACAAGCAACACTCAAGAATTCAATAATGAGGTTCCCCCTAAACCCTGGAGACAAACGTTATTGGCTCTTCGCGTTTTGGGTCGGAGTCGGTGGGGTGAGGGTCCCCGGCTGAACGCGAGAGATCCTCCAGAATCGGTGCTAAACGCAACGTGTCGCGGCCCGTTGCCACGATCTCGGCAAGTTTGCTACAGGTCTCACGGACATCTTCAATCCCTTCGGCATCGCACCTCATAACACGATGGAATCCGCGAACATTCCGGCGCAGCGATCCCGCACGCACGACCTGAGCACAACGTCGACACTGTGCCCAAGCAGGTCTTCGAGGTCAGCTTCCAACCCGCCAATGCCGAACAAGCTGACTCCAGCGTCGAAATCGACAAGGAAGTCGTAGTCGCTGTCCTCATGTCCACGAGCAATAGAACCGACAAGCGCGATTGAGCGCGCTGCTGGGTTTTGCGGCAGCGAGTATTGCCCTCCGGTGCTTCACCAGCACTTCGTCGTGTCGGCTCATGGTCGCAATCGGAGCTTTCCCCATTGCAAGGGAAGGGTTTGAACTCCGGCACCGTTCAACGCGTTCACCGTTCAACACGTTCACAGGTAGCGGTTCGTCGCCGATCGGTATCTGGCCGAGAGAAGAAAGCTCCGGAGTCAAAAACGTCGGGCAGACTGAAGCGGTGAAGCAATCCGAGTGGGCGGGCACGCGCGGTGGTGGCAGGAAAAGTTCACCGACGGCAACGACCCCGAGACACATCACGTGGTCTCCAACACCTTATGCACGACTACTTGCTTCGTGCCAATGGTGAAGGTGTTATTGGAACCAGAGCAGCCATCGTCATCGCCACCGCACCGTGGGCGGGCCTCAAAGATCGCCGCCCTCGTCCATGTGCGGGCCGATGATGTTGAGTCGCCCCGCATCGCAGGGAACGGCACTACGTTTGTCGCCTGCGGGCTGAGCGTCTCTGTGGTGCAGTTCTCGCGGGCCTCGAAGATCGTCTCCCGCCTCTGTGGCATCACGGCGGGTGTCGTGCTCGGTCTCAACCTGGGGTCGGTAGTCGCGGCAGGTCTACTTTTATTAGTGGTATTTTTTACGCTTAACGCTCTTTCGGCACCAAAATAACCAGATGAGAACCGAATTAACGGCTAATTCTTTCGCTTGGCGGCGTTATCGGCCGATACTGTACGGGTATGGCGCATGCGGGACGAGTGAGATGGCCGACCGGTCCACGGACTGTTTTCTTCGACGACACAGCCGGCAGCACGACCTTGTCGAAGGCGGTGCGTGAGGGTCGGATCCGCCGGCTCGCGCCGAAGATCTACACGGCAGACATGGTGAGCGAGCCAGCGGAGGTCGTGCTGGAGAACCGGTGGCGGATCTTGGCCAAGCTCCTTCCCAAGGCCGTCATTGTTGATCGTTCCGCTGCGGAAGGGGGACGGATCTCCAATGGAACGCTTTTTGTCGCGGCTCAAACGCAGCGCAAGAGAGTCTTGCTTC
>JAHQYM010000152.1 GCA_024421095.1 Acidimicrobiia bacterium | reverse complement strand
GGGGGGGGCACAGGCTGCCTTTGGGTCTCCAACAACCGACTCTTATTTGTCCATGACATCCACCACCCGATCACTGCGAAACTCAACGAAGCAGAACAAACCGAGCAGCCCAATCGCGCTTTAGCAACAGTTCTCGCACAATCGAACTTCGTAGCGCCCCCATTTATCTTCGCGCGGGCGGAAGGTAGGTTGAACGGAATCGTTTACGGAAATGTTCAGCTTCAGATTTTCGGCGGCGAGACCGAAAGCCAGAATGCAACCATAGACGGAAGTTCGGCAGACCCGTGGGCGCAGTTCGATACCGTTCCAACGGCGGTCCTGTCCAGCGGGGAAGCAATCGCAACCGAGCAATTGTGGGTGGATTGCGGATTGGTATTTGCCCAAGGGTTCCGTTGGGTCATACGTCCTCAAGTTCGGGTATCTGCACCAACCAATCCGCCACCGGAATCGGTATCCAAGAAAGAAGCAACCACTCGTACTTCAAGACCGATAATCAATCCAACGGAACAAACGTCAAACCGAGAAAATGTCTCACCAAACGTCCGACCTTCGCTCATTGATGCGTTTGAAATGAAGTTTGATGCCACGATAGACGCGATACGATTCGCGGAGATCAGAGCAGACAACAACGGTGAGCAAGAGTCCAAACGACATCCCATACCCCTTGCGAAAACTCTTGTTGGAAAAGACGATCACGACACGGCCCCTTCAAAAAACCCCGAAAGAACAGGGAAAGATGTACCCGTAAGTTCCAACGCGTTAGACGAAAAACTTGACATCACGATTGACCTTCCACCTGGCCAAGTCATGCTCGAGCACTTACACGCAGAACGCCCGATGGTCGAAGTCCTATTGTGCATGAGGTGCCAAAACCCGAATCCGCCGTCCTCGCTACGTTGTCGGTCCTGCGATAGTTCATTGACTAGTATCACCACTCAAATTCGTGAGGTTCCGCAACCTGTTCTCGGCGTTGTGCATCTGTCAGGAAATCGGGAGGAGCTTTTGGATGCCGATCTAGTCATTGGTAGAAACCCAAGTTATCTACCACTAAAGAAAGGCCAAAGGGGCGTAGTTCACGGAGAAAAGGATCGGTCCGTGTCACGTCGCCATATTGAACTCAAACTCGAGCAATGGAAAGTGCTAGCAGTCAATTTACAAGACGGAACCCGCACCACTTTAGAAACTCACGAAGGAAAGCGAATTGCGCTCGTGCATGGACTTGCCCAACAATTAAAGTCCGGCGACACTATCCATTACGGCAGCGCATGGCTTCGATTTGAATCTGAAGAATGACTAGGAGAAAAATAGGTGCCTAAAGGTAACGCAGTAGAGCCAATCCTAAAGATCGATTTCGTAGGCGAGATCCATGAATTGACTTCGAAAGACACGTTGGAGTTCGGACGAGGCGCGGAACTCAACATTGATAACAACCCGTTTCTCCACCGGCGGGTTGGGTACTTTGAACATAAATCCGGGTTTTGGTTTCTGAGTAATGTCGGCAATTCACTGCACCTAGTAGTTGTGGATTCGAAGACAATGACACAAGCAACTGTGGCCCCAGGGCGTGAGATCGCGCTAACGTTCCTGCCAGCAACGGTGCGCTTTCGTGCGGGCCGTTCAACCTACGAGTTCTTCGTTGAGGGCGAGTGCACCGCATCAAGCCCCGACCTACCAACTATTGAAGGTTTAGACACGGTGAGTTCGTCAAACATTCCGTTTACTCCAAGCCAACGATTATTAATTATTGCACTCGCCGAACCTACACTCCGCCAACCCACCGCAGGCGTGCAAATACCTCCGAACAAACAAGCCGCCGCCCGGTTGAAATGGCCGATAACAAAATTCAATCGCAAACTCGACAACGTATGTGCGAAGCTCACCAAAGCTGGGATCAGCAACCTTCACGGTACACCCGGGAACCTCGCCGCCAACCGGCGCCGAGCACTTGTGGAGTTCACCTTGCAAAGCGGTATGGTCACCTCCGACGATCTAGCCTACCTTGAAGAGATGATCGGTGATACCTAGATGGAGACCCGTTCAAGACCTAGGGAGATGATCTGATTTGGCTACCAGGAAGGTATCTGGAGCAACCGATCTGGAAATCCCTGGATACACCGATTTTGTTGAGATCGGTCACGGCGGGTTCAGTCGCGTCTTTAAGGCCCGTCAAACCGAATTCAATAGATTCGTAGCTATCAAAGTCCTTGACAATCCGCTACGGGACGATGCTGCGGTAGACGCCTTTGAGCAGGAATGCCGCATGATGGGTGCCCTGTGGGATCACCCGAATATTGTGCCGGTTTATGCCAGTGCCTTTACTTCTGATGAGCGGCCATGCATAGTCATGAAGTTGTTTCACGAAGGAAGTTATTTTCAAGTTCTCCACCGAAGCGGTCCGATCCCAGTTCAAGAACTATTGCGCGTGGGCGCAAAGATTTGCAGTGCGCTAGCGGCCGCACACGATGCCGACATTATTCACGGCGATGTAAAACCTCATAACATCTTCAAATCCAGATACGGCGAGCCGGCGCTTGGAGACTTCGGGATTGCAACGTTTGTCGGGCAGCATTCAGCTAAAGCCCCAAAAGGCTTGTCTCTACATTACAGCGCACCCGATCTTGTGGACGGCGAGCCAGGACCCAAAGCTGACCAATACTCGCTGGCCGCTACAATTTACACTCTGGCGGTAGGCAAACGCCCATTCGAACTTGAAGGAGAGTCTGGGAACAACACCAAGAACCAAGTCTTGTTACGCGTCTTGGCAGCCGAAACACCACAATTGCCGTATACATTTCCGCAACACCTTCGAACGGTCATCAGAAGAGCGATGGATCGTAATCCCGATTTGCGTTTCGATAATCTAAACGAGTTAGGTGATGCATTTTCAGAAATTGAGCATGCCCTCACCAGGGGGTCGCAACGACTTGCACCACAACCTTCTGCCGAGGGGCTAGTGGCTGAGATCAAAACCGCCCAGCAATTGGCCACAAGTCGAACCGCGGAGGTTAAAGTTTGCATCACCTGCGGTACCTCCCAACTGCCTTGGGTTTCTCAATGCGTTCAATGTGCGGCCCTTTTCGACCAGTGGAACAACCGAATCGAAACTATCCCGCAACCACAACTCGGCAAGATTGCTGTTTCTGGAGGTCGAACCGAAAATTTGGACACTGATTTGTTGGTCGGACGTCGCCCCGATACCAAGAAACTAGAACCGCATCAACGGGCTATCGTGGTTGGCGAAGGCGATCGCTCCGTATCACGACGCCACATAGAACTGAGACTCAATTCTTGGGCGTTGGAAGCTCACATATTTGGTAAGAACACCCGCCTTGAGCATCTCGGATATATTTCTGAACTCACATCTGGGACAATCGTAGATTTAGTTGAAGGCGACACGTTATATTTCGGTGTTGATTCTTCGCTTCAATACACTGCTGGCTTCAACGCAGACTCACCAGTTGTACCAATTCATCGAAGCAATGTCACACCAAGTACCGTAGGCAGCATTGAGTTTTCGGAATCAGACATGGAACCTCTTGATGCCGACCTCATCATCGGGCGCAATCCGACCCGCCAAAACCTAGAACCACACCAACGCCCCGTGGTCCACGGCGGAGACGACAGAAGGATTTCAAGACGACACATAGAAATCAAAAGAACTGAACCGCATCCGACTGCAATTTGCCTCGGCAAGGTATTGGGTTTGGAGAGGAACGGGATCATAAAAGAGATCCATTCAGGCGAATCGGCGCAACTCCAACCTGACGACATACTCCGCTACGGCAACAAGGCCTGGTTACATTACCACTATTGAACCGCTCCACACGATCCGTTGAAATGCGTCCTACTTGCTTTGCACACGCTTCATTGTTGCGCTTAACGGGTTTTAAGTCCTTGCACAGTTTGGGCGGTGTGTGGGGTTGCCTGATCTCGGCAGATCTTCCAGATTTCGAGCTACGCGAGGTTACCCGGTGGCACGAGGTGCTCCGGCATCTGCAGAGAATAGCAAGCGACTGTCGGGTCCAAACCACCGAACAACCTCAAGTCAACCAAACCTCGGCAAAAGCGCCACATAGTGGTGTGGTGTGGTGCCAAAGGGGGAGAGGTCTGATGCAGATCTGGTCTTCTAGCCCGCGGGGCGCATCGATTGAAGCCGAGGGCTGAGTTGATCCCCGTGTTCGATTCGGCGTTTGATGCTGTAACTGATGTCGTGAGGGGTGCGCTGGGTGGGCTCGGCGGCGATCCAATCGCGATGAGACGCGCTGCCCATGAGTTTGATGACTAGGCGGAACGGATCCGCAAGAACGTAGAGTCGACATCGGCCGAGGTCCAGCAAATTTGGTGGCGAGGCCCCGACGCAGACAAGTTCCGGGCGGATTGGGACCAAATCCACCGCCGCAAGAGCCAAAGAATTGCGGGAGAGTTGAATCGATTAGCCCTGTGTTTGCGGCAGGAAGCGGCCAAACAGGAGGCGGCGAGAAGATGACTATTCTAGGTGGCTGGTGTTTTTCTTGGTAGGGTTGGTGTTATAATTACATGGTTGTAGTCCGTTTTGTGTGGGGAGGTTTTTGTTGTGACTGTGGGTGTGGAGCCGTGTCAGGCTGATTTGTTTAAGGGAACCGGGTTTGTGGGGGATCGTGTTGGGGAGCGATCGGTTTTTTCTTTGCTGGCGCGTGAGGGGCCTCGCTTGTTTCCTG
>JAHQYM010000151.1 GCA_024421095.1 Acidimicrobiia bacterium | reverse complement strand
TGAGTGCCTACGCCGCTGCAGTCTCGACCGCGACCACGTTCACCAAGATCACCCAAGCCGCCTCCACACGAGAAGGCCAGACACCGGCTCGCAGCACAGCACTGGCATACCGCGGCGCACTCGAACGCGCCTGGATGATCGAGCCCACCCCAGCATGGCTGCCGACACCGAACCGTCTCAGGCGCGTGGCGACCGCACCCGTGCATCAACTGGCGGACCCCGCTTTTGCTGCACGGCTGCTCGGCGTCGATGTCGATGCACTGCTCGAGGGCAGCCCGGGCAGGGGAATCCTTCCTCGCGACGGCACATTGCTCGGCGGTCTGTTCGAATCGTTGGTGACGTTGTCGGTGCGCGTCTATGCGCAAGCCAACGAGGCTCGGGTGTTCCACATGCGAACCCGCGCCGGAGAACATGAGGTCGATCTCATCTTGGAACGCCCCGACGGACGCATCGTCGCCTTGGAAGTCAAACTCGGGGGCACCGTCGACGACGATGATGTGCGGCACCTCCACTGGCTCGCGCAACGCATCGGCCCGCAACTGCTCGACGCAGCGGTGCTGACCACCGGTTCGGAGGCGTACCGCCGCCAAGACGGCATCGCCGTCATCCCCGCAGCCCTGCTCACTGCCTGAACCCAAACCGGCGAGGTTGAGACCGCTGCCGTGTTCGAGGATCGTCGAGTCCTAATCGACACCTGATGCCTGCCCTGGTGTCCGACGACGGTGGGACGCACGCCGTCAAGGTCTTCAGCACCGGTGTCAGCGCAGTCTCCTAAGCAATCAGTTCGCTTGCTTGATGCACCATGTGGGCAGGATCACAGACGGTCTGTGCTCCGCTGCTCGCCTGCGAACTCAACAGCTAGTCGGGTATCCGACGGCCTTCTTCTACCAGATTGATTTCCCAGATCACTTTAGACAACGCATCGGCAGCGGTAATGGTGGGGAACTTGAGGGGGTTGTCTGCGGTCACTGTGGTGGGCACCGGCGTGAGCAATGTCCAAGGCTCGGGGTGAGCGAACTGCACCACTGAATAACGGTCGCCTTGTTGACCAGGCCCCGAGACAACGCGATGAAGACCCGGCGCTATCAGGCCGTTGGTGAAACGTTCAAGCATCAATCCAGTGTTGATGATGGCACCATTTTCGGGGGGCACAGCATCAACCCAGCTTTGGTTGATTTTGACTTGCAAGCCGGCAGCAGTTGCACGGGGCAACGCAGTGATAAGGTTGATGTCAGCGTGCTCAGCAGCCCACACATGGATGCTGTCGGGTGCTTGATGCATCGCTGGATAGTGAATTGCCCTAGTGAGATTTGCGCCGTCGATAAGCATCCGTTCAAAAAAGGATTGGTGCAGCCCTAGTCCCACAGCAATGATCCGCGAAACCCGAATTTGTAGCGCCGCGACGATATCGTGGAAATCGCCGAGTAGTTTGGTGGAACCGGCAATGTCTTGTTCGGGTAGTGTCGGTGGCCCGTAACGATATGGGTAGAGCGTGCGCAGCGGGTGCCCTTTGGGGCGCTCGGCACTCCAATTTAACATTTCCTTGAAGTCTGGTGCTTCGGCGCTTGCGGCGGTTTCCACGAGTAGCCCGGTGTAGCCTGTTTGGCCGTTGCTACCAGCAACTTTGTAGGTATCTTTGCGTTCTTGGGGTAGCGAGAAGAAGGTTTGGAGCGTGGCGTAAACGTCATCGATCATGTTGATGCTCATGTCGTGTGCAACGTAAACGAAGCCGGTGGCCAAACTTTTCATCACGCCGTCAACTACGCTTCGGCGAGCGACTTTGCTGCCTTTTTCGAACCTCAAGAGGTCTACGTCTAGAATCTCCATGCCCAAAAGTTACCTCCAATACTGGCGATTCGGAGGTTTTTGGAATTTATAGTTGCAAGCGTGTAGTTTCAGTGTTGTAATAATAAATCCAACCTGAAAAGCCAGCGACCCAATGTTAGGGCCGGGCGTGAAAAGGAGCCACATACCGATGGTGATGCAAAAGGATCGGCTAATTGCCGTGCAAAGCGCCCCAGCAACCACAACCGTCACTACCCGAATGCGTGTGCGCAAGCGCAACGGAGCACTCGAACCTGTTGATGTCAACAAAATTGTCAACGCCGTCGCCCGAGTATCCGAAGGACTACACGGAGTTGACCCCCTAATCGTCTCAACCCGAACCATTGCGGCACTCGCTGATGGTTCCACAACCCGAGAACTTGATGAACTATCAATCCGCACCGCCGCCGGCTTGATAGTCGAAGAACCAAACTACTCAAAACTCGCCGCCCGCCTACTCTCCACCTACATAGACAAAGAGGTCCGCAACCAAAACGCCCCCTGGTTCTCCGAATCAGTAGCACTCGGGCACAAACTCGGACTAATCAGCGAAGCGGTCGCGGCCTTTGTTGGCACTCACGCCCCCGAATTAAACGCCGCTATCGACAGCCAAAGAGACCGCAAGTTTGAATTTTTTGGTATTCGCACCGTCTATGACCGTTACCTTTTGCGCCACCCCGAGACCCGCCAAGTACTCGAAACCCCGCAATATTTCTTTTTGCGGGTCGCCTGCGGGCTTTCCGAAAACCCTGCCGAGGCGATCTATTTCTACGACCTGATGTCTTCGCTGGCTTATTTGCCGTCAAGCCCCACACTGTTCAACTCCGGCACCAAACACCCGCAGATGTCTAGTTGTTACCTACTCGATTCCCCAGAAGACTCACTTGAAGGCATCTATAAGCGCTACACCGACATCGCCAAACTCTCCAAATTCGCTGGCGGAATTGGCGTGGCTTGGCATCGCGTTCGTTCCAAGAATAGCCTCATTGTTGGCACTAACGGGCTCTCTAACGGCATCGTGCCTTGGCTCAAAACGCTTGATTCCTCGGTGGCAGCGGTCAATCAAGGTGGCCGCCGTAAAGGTGCCGCTTGCGTGTACCTCGAATCTTGGCATGCAGACATTGAGCAGTTTCTCGAACTTCGAGACAACACTGGAGATCACACTCGCCGCACCCACAACATCAATTTGGCCAACTGGATTCCCGACCTGTTCATGGAACGAGTCAAAAAAGGTTGGAAATGGAGCCTTTTTGATCCCAAGAAAGTTCCTGATTTGATCGACACTTACGGCGAGGAGTTCAGGCGTATTTACGAACAAGCCGAAGCCGACCAACTCCAAGAAAAACAAGTTGAAGCTCGTGAGCTGTACCAACGCATGATGCGCGCGCTGGCCGAGACTGGCAACGGTTGGATGACCTTCAAAGATTCCGCCAACCGCAAATGCAACCAAACCGGCCCCGGCGCAGACAACGAAACCAACTCTCGTGACCGTGTGGTACATCTGTCAAACTTATGCACCGAGATTATTGAGGTCACCAACCAAGCCGAAACTGCGGTATGCAACCTCGGTTCAATCAACTTGGGGGAATTCGTCACCTCCGCTAACCCGCAAACCGCCGACACGTTCAACGCCTTCGCGTCAACCAATGGGTCAACAACCGCCAATCCCGACGTGCATCAGGTGGTGGACTACCAGCGTCTCGGGCAGGTAGTGCGTCAAGTAGTGCCCTTCCTCGACAAAGTGATCGACATCAACTTTTACCCCACCGAAGAAGCTGCCACTTCCAATGCTCGCTGGCGACCTATCGGCTTGGGGTTGATGGGTCTTCAAGATGTTTTCTTCAAACTTGGGCTCGCCTTTGATTCCCCGCAAGCTCGTGAAATCTCGCGGCTGATTAGCGAGGAAATCTACTTCAATGCCTTGTGCGCTTCAACTGAACTGGCCGAGAACCACGGCCCGCACGCGGCCTTTGCCAAAACTAGAGCAGCTAAGGGAGACCTCCAGTTCGACTTGTGGGGGGTGGAGCCTGACGATGTGCAACGTTGGGACGCGTTACGTCAACGCATCGCCAAGCACGGTTTGCGCAACTCCTTGATGATCGCTATCGCCCCGACCGCAACCATCGCTTCGATCTCCGGTTGCTACGAGTGCATTGAGCCGCAAGTATCCAACCTCTTCAAACGAGAGACTCTCTCGGGAGAGTTCATGCAGATTAACCGTTACCTTGTTGCCGACCTGCAACGCCGAGGTTTGTGGGACTCCGAGATGATTGCCGATGTGAAAAAGGCGGAGGGTTCAGTCCAAGGTATCGACCGAGTGCCAGATGATTTGAAAAACATTTACAGGACAGCCTGGGAAATCCCCATGAAATCGCTTATTGAAATGGCCGCCGAGCGTGGTGCGTTTATTGATCAAAGCCAGTCGCTGAATCTGTTTATGGAAGCACCGACCATTAACAAACTGTCTTCAATGTATATGTACGCTTGGGAACAAGGGCTAAAAACCACCTATTATTTGCGTAGCCGCCCCGCCACTCGCATCAACAAGACCACCGCGGGGTCACCAACTGCGCCACATTCCCCAAGCGGCGGATCAACTAATGGTACGAAACCACAGACCCTTATAGAAAACGAAACTTTGAACTGTTCACTCGAAAATCCCCAGACATGTGAGGCTTGCGAATAATGGCACTAACAATTGAAACCAATGTTGCGGTAGTTCCCGTGCAACCTATTGCACCTGAGGCAGCCTCAGCAACTCCAATAGCCTCAGCAACTCCAACGGCGAAACCCGAATCTAATATCTTAGATCCAGGCTTCAATTTGACTTTGCGTCCGATGCGATACCCGCAGTTTTTTGAAATGTATAAAGAC
>JAHQYM010000150.1 GCA_024421095.1 Acidimicrobiia bacterium | reverse complement strand
CGTCGTAGACTATAGCAGCGGGGTGCGGGGTTGCGCCCGCGCCACTGGAGGAACAGCGCGCAGCTATTCGTGAGATGATAGACGGCTTGCCTGAGGTCCGGTTTCGTGGCCGATCATGACCCTGAATCGGTGATGCACTGGGACGACTTCGAGCAGGCCACCGACCTGCTCGTCACCACCCGCCCCGACGACAAGGGTAAGCCACGCGATCCGGGTAGCTTCCGGTAGGTCAACCCACGACCATCCATCGCAGCCTGAGAAATGTCACATACGGAGTCTTATGTTCGTGGGATCGTAAATCGGTTGATTCGCAACACGCGCCTTGCGGAACTCTCCCAAAACTCGTACCTCAAGCTCAGCGCCTCTTGACACATGTTCGGGCGCAACGTAGGCGAAACCTAAACCTTGCTTCACGTGATGCCCGTAGGTGCCACTAGTAATCAAGCCGATCGGTTCACCGGCCGCGTAAACCGCATCACTACTGTGAACATCGGCATCGGCAGTATCGATAACAAGATAGGCGAGTTGCCAACGCAACGGATTCTGCCCCGAAGCGATCTGTTCACGGCGAGTCACCAGCGCGTCCCTACCCACGAAAGAGCCCTTATCAACCTTGACGAAACGCTGCAAGCCAGCCTCGTCTGGGCCGATGTCATGTGTCAATTCGCGGCTGGTCATGTACTGCTTCTCCATGCGCAACGCATTGAGCGCAAGGTTGCCCACATTCGCAACGCCGAGACTCGCCCCGGCTTCCCACAGTGCATCATAAACAACTCCCAGATCGTCAATCGGCACATGCAACTCCCAGCCTAGTTCACCCACAAATCCCACTCGCAATGCCCGTACAATCGCCCCCGCGACCGAAATCGAAGCCGCACTAAGCCACGGAAAATTCTGGTTGCCCAGATCGTGGCTAGTACATTGAGACAAAAGTTCCCGCGAACTGGGACCAGCAATGGTGATAACCCCAAAATCGTTTGAACGCAAACGCATCTCGGCTCGCATCCCACGAGGCCAATGCCGCTCGAAATACTCCCAGTCTTTCTGTTCACCCACCGCCGCCGACACCAAATAAAAGTGATCTTGAGCCAGGCGGGTAATCGTTGCTTCGCCTTCAACACGGCCGGTTGGGGTGAGAAAATAACTGAGCGCAATACGTCCAACCGCTGGCAAACTGTTCGTTGTAAGTTGATCAAGTACCGCCGCAGCATCCCGTCCGCAGATATCAAACTTAGAGAACGCGGTGCTATCTAAAATGCCCACACGTTCACGAACCGCGCGGCACTCCTCGGCAACAACTTCAAAAGCCGCGGTGTGACGAAACCCGACGACATCAACTTGAGGCAAACCCGCAACGCGGGGATACCACTTGGGTCGTTCCCAACCGTAAATCTGGGTGAACACCGCACCCGCGCCACTAAGCCGTTCAAATAGTGGTGTGGTTCGATACGGACGTGCTGCAACGTGCTCCAAACCGGGCACTGGTGTTTGATGACGGTACTCGTAATCTTCGGTTCCTTTGATGCGCCCATAGCGCAGCGTGTCGTCGTGAGCCACGAAACCAAAACGGCGTGCATCGTAACCCCTTACGCTCACTTCAGTCTCGCCGTGTACCATCCAACGGGCGAGTTCACGACCCAAACCGGGGCCATCAGCGATGCCAACCTGCACCCCAGCCAGCATCCAAAAGTTGGGGACCCCAGACGGCCCTAGTAGCGGTTCCCCGTCAGGGGTGTGTGCAATTGCTCCCCTAATCACCTGCTTGATGCCCAGAGGTTCAAGCACCGGCATCCGTTCAAACGCACGAGCCAACCAGAAGCCGATGCGGTCATAATCCGCTGGGAAAAGAGGGTTTTCGAGTTTCCAATCAGGACCGTTAGGCCATGCGGCTTCGGCGTTTAGTTGCTCGTAAATGCCAAGCAAAGCGGATTGTTGCTCCTGGCGAACATAGCCAGAGATGTAGTCGTCACGCATCACGGGCAGTTCATGGGGCAACTCAGCGAAATCGGCAACAGTGTCGGTAATCAGGTAACTGTGCAACGCATTAGCCATCGGAACCGCCAAACCAACCATTTGCGCTATTCGGTGGGCGTAGCAACCGGCAGCGTTCACCACGTGTTCGGCTCGCACTGTGCCTTTCTCGGTAACAACATCAAATTCGCCATCTCGCCGGCGTTTGATTGCAAGCACCCGATTGCGGCGACTGACCTTCGCGCCTTTACTGCGAGCGACCGAAACCATGGCGTTGGTAGCGCCACTGGGGTCAACATGGCCGTCATTAGGTGTCCAGATTGCGCCAAGTATTTCATCGGTAACATAAAATGGGTTGCGGCGTGCAACGAAATCTCGGTCAACCCATTGCATGGCGTTACCCACGTATTCGGCTACGCCCAACTGACTTCGCAGCCAATCAACTTCTTGGGGTTCGTAGGCGACCCGCAAACTTCCCGATTGGTGCCAAGACGTGGCGACACCGCTTTCGTCTTCGAGTGAGGCATAAAGTTCGCAACCGTATTTTCTGAATTCGGCCAGCGTATAGCTTGAGACGGAATGGGTTATCTGGCCGGCGGCGTGCCAAGTCGACCCTGAAGTAAGTTCCGCTTTTTCGATCAGGACGGTGTTGTCCCAACCCTCAGTAGCGAGATGGTAGAGCAGGCTTGCGCCACAGATTCCGCCGCCTACCACAACAACCTGAGCCGAATCGGGAAGCGTCATCGGCAACAACTATACCATTAAACTCCAAGTATGGTACACTTGTTTACTTATGCACGGGTTGCCCATCTTGCCCAAACCAGAAATAGACATCAGCAAACTGCGACAGTACCGTCTCAACCGGGTGCTTGCACAAATGGCTCAAGCCGATGTTGAGCTGATGGTGTTGCTCAACCCAGTGAGCCTGCGTTACACCGCCGACTGGCGGGATTACCCGCTATACCAATCTCGCATCCAAGTGTTCGACTTGTTCGTGCAAGCTGACGGCAACATGATCCTGCACGGCAGTTACGGCGCATTGCCACCGCCGATACAAGAGGGAGGCCCAAGTCACGCATTGAACTGCTTCGATGGAGGTCTTGAACTTGCAACGAAGGTGCGCCAGTTCGCCACTGACGTAAATGAACTCGTTGGTTGCGGGGCCAGAATCGCCATTGAACAAGTCAATCCCAGCGTGGTACACGCCCTAAGTGACCTCGGATTCCAGGTAATTGACGCGGAACCGTTGATGGAAGCGGCGCGATACATCAAGTCTGCCGAAGAAATCCAGTGTCTGCGGTATTCGATCGCGGTGGCAGAATCCGCCCTCAACGTGATCCAAGTTGCGAGCCAACCGGGGGTAACTGAGAATCAATTGTTCGCTCTGTTGCACCAAATCAACATTGTCAACGACGGTGAATGGATTGATGCACGGATGCTTTGCAGTGGACCCAACACCAACCCCTGGTATCAGATGGCCAGCGATCGAAAGATCGAAAACGGAGACCTTGTAGCTATCGATACCGACATGATTGGCCCCTTTGGCTACTGTGCAGATATCTCCCGTACATGGCTCGTGGGGCAGCAAGCAACGGCCCAGCAACGCCAACTGTATCAGCTTGCACACACCGAGATCACACACAACGCCACCCTGCTCAAACCGGGCCGCAGCTTTCAGGAAATCTCCGAACGTGCTTACCACCAAGACCGGCAATATGTAGAGCATCGTTACACCTGCCTAGCGCACGGTGTCGGCATGACCGACGAATATCCGAAAATCGCCTATCAAAAAGACTGGCAGGACGAAGGGTATGACGGCGAGATTGAAGCCAATACTGTGATGTCTGTGGAAAGTTTCGTTGGCTCGGATCGGGGCGGGCCGGGCGTGAAACTCGAAGATATGTATCTGGTGACCCGCGATGGCCCGCAACGCCTATCCACATACCCGTTTGAGGAGGCTTTATTGTGAGCAGCAACCGTCTCAATGATCCCACGACGATTTTGCAAACCCTTACTAGCGCGCTCGAATCCATGTCCCCCCAAGTTCGCCAAGCCGCAACTTACGTATTGAACCATTCCGGCGAAGTCGCGGTGGCCTCAATGCGTGGCATCGCCGAGGCTGCCGCAGTAAAACCCAACACCTTGGTACGGATGGCTCGGGCGGTTGGCTTCGAAGGCTACGAAGATTTCCGTTCCCCATTCCAGAAACAAGCCGCCGATGGCACACCATCCTTCCCAGATCGAGCTCGCTTCCTGCAATCCATCAACGAGGGTGGCAGGCACGGCACCCTAATGGCAGACATGGCTTCTAGCGCCCTCGTCAACGTTGAAGCATTGTTTTCTGACGTGAAAACCAGCGATCTCAAATCCGCCGCCGACTTAATTGATGCATCAAGGCGCACCTATGTGTTGGGGCTGGGAACGGCAAAACCATTAGCCGATAACTTCGCTTATGTTGCAAGTATGGCACTCAGCAACGTCAGTGCCATTCCCACCATCGGGCTCGCCATTGATGACGTTGCGCGGATGAATCATGAGGATGTGTTGTTGGCCATGACCTTCAGCCCCTGCCGAGTGGAGATCGTCGAAGCCGTGCGTCTAGCCACCGAACGTGAAGTACCGGTAATTTCCATATCTGATAATTGGGCTGCGCCGATTATGGCCTCAGCCACGAGAGCTTTCGTGGTTCAGTCCAACTCGCCGTTGCCTTTTTCGTCAACCGTCGCTGCGCTGGCCTTGTTGGAAGTACTGCTTGCGTTCATGATGGCTGACTCGCCTACCGATGTCGCCAACAAAATCGATGCCTTTCACTCGAATCGCCGATCCGCCAATGTCTACACCGAATGCCGTCAATAAACCACAAGGACACAACCCAC
>JAHQYM010000149.1 GCA_024421095.1 Acidimicrobiia bacterium | reverse complement strand
AATGCCGATCAACTCGGCGTCGGCGAACTTCACCCTCGCACGAGCAGCGCGGTCGGCTGACCCGTTGGTGCCATTTTGTTAGACAGATCGCTGCCGAAGTGTTAGATGGAAGGGTGCCAAATTGTCAGATTTCAAGCTGTCAGAGGGTAGGGTGGACTCAGGGCTGGGAAGCGGTAGGCCGGGCCGTGGATGTGCAGAGCCGCCTCCACGGTGCCGTCCTCCTCGATTTTCATGGCTGATGCGACGATGGGAGTTTGTTCCGCGATACGGAACGACGCGCTCCGAACGACTCGGTTCAGGTCTTGACAACGAGAGTAGCGGCCGCCTTGTCGTGCCACCGACGTCGAGGACCACTCCGCTGTCACAGCGTTCCGGTACGTTGACCAAGATGGAAAGCCCCAGAGACATTCATGGCCCGTCTGATATCGGAACAACCGGATCTTCGTCGCTTGATGCCGAGGCACTGAGCCTTTTGCGGCGTCTCACTGGTGATCAGTCGAGCGAGTTTCGTGCAGGCCAGCTGGAGACGATTCTGCGCCTAGCCGCTGAACGGGAGCGAGTGCTGCTGGTTCAACGGACCGGCTGGGGCAAGAGCGCTGTCTATTTCATTGCGACCCGGATGTTGCGCGATCGGGGGTTTGGGCCGACGCTGCTGGTGTCGCCGCTGCTCGCGCTGATGCGCAACCAGATAGTAGCGGCTCGGCGCCTCGGGGTTCGCGCCGAAACCATCAACAGTTCCAACACCGCCGAATGGGACGATGTCAGGGACAGGATCGAGTCCGACGAGGTGGACGTCCTGTTAATTTCGCCCGAACGGTTGGCAAATCCTGAGTTCCAGAGCGAAGTTCTTCCAGTGGTCGGGCGGCGTAGCGGGTTGTTGGTGATCGACGAAGCGCACTGCATTTCCGACTGGGGCCACGACTTCCGGCCCGACTACCGGCGGTTGGTGCGGGTGCTCGACGGGTTGGCACCCGGCGTCCCCGTGCTGTGTTGTACGGCTACGGCCAACGACCGGGTGGTAGGCGACGTTACAGCCCAGCTGGGCGCAGACTTCTCACCCGTCCGAGGACCACTCGCCCGCGGCGGTCTGCAGCTTCATGTACTCGACAAACCATCGCAAGCGGAACGGCTTGTGTGGCTGGCTGCGACGCTACGAGCGCTGCCGGGCACCGGCATCGTCTATTGCCTCACAATCACAGATGCAGGTCGGGTCGCCGACTGGCTCAACTCCGAGGGCATTGATGCTGTTGCCTACAGCGGTGACAGCGACAACGACGACCGAACGGCGATGGAGCAACGACTTCTCGCCAACGATGTGAAGGTTGTTGTGGCCACGTCGGCGCTCGGGATGGGCTTCGACAAACCTGACCTCTCTTTCGTGATCCACTACCAGTCCCCGGGGTCGCCGGTTACCTACTATCAACAGGTCGGTCGGGCGGGAAGGGCCTTGCGGCAATCCTGGGGCATCCTCCTGCGGGGTACTGAGGACGCCGACATCCAAGACTATTTCATTGAAGGGGCGTTCCCGTCACCGCGCCCGGCTGAGCAAGTTGTGGACCTGCTTGAGCGACATGGGGTAGCCATGACGATGAGAGAGTTGCTTACAGAGGTGAATCTACGACCCGGCCAACTGAAGCTTCTCTTGAAGGTACTCGAAGTAGATGGCGCTGTGGAACGCGACGGCGGTCGTTGGTTGCGGACACTTTCGCGTTGGGCCTTCGACCACGACCGGGTTGCGTCTGTGACGGCGTTGCGCAGGGCGGAGCAGCAGGAGATGCGTGAGTACATCGCCACGGACCGTTGCCGAATGCAGGCACTGGTCAACTATCTGGATGACCACAGTACCGAGCCATGCGGGATCTGCGACAACTGCACTGGTGACAGCATGGACCTGACCTTCCAGCCGAGTGAGGTGCAACGAGCGGTCGAATTCCTGCGATCTGCGAAACTGGTGATCGAACCACGCAAACGACTGCCTAACGGCAGGAGCATCGACTTGGATCATCGACTTGAAGAGGGAAGGGTTTTGGCACGGTGGCGTGATGCCGGCTGGGGGAACCTCGTGAGGAGCGGAAAGCAGGACCATGGGGAATTCGGCGCTGAACTAGCGGATGCCGCCCAAGACCTGATCCGGCGTTGGCAACCGGAGCCCATGCCCGAGTGGGTGACGTTCGTGCCCTCGCGTCGTCAGCCTGAACGGGTGGCAGGTTTTGCGACCCGGCTTGCAGGTCGTCTCGGACTAGTCTTTGGGGACGTGGTCGTCAAGGTCCGTGACTCCGAGCCGCAGAAGTTCATGCAGAACAGCCAACAGCAGTATCGCAATGTGCAGAATGCCTTTGAGGTCAGAGGTCCGGTGCCGTCCGGTCCTGTGCTGTTGGTGGACGACATGGTTGACTCCCGTTGGACGTTTACCGTAGTTGGGGCGAGTCTCCGTGAGGCCGGGGCCGGTAGCGTCTTTCCGTTTGCGCTTGCGGACACGGCGGGGAGGTCCACATCTTGAAGCGTAGAGACGATGCTTTGGCAACGATCCTTTTAACGAGTCGGCTTTGTGCCAGCGGATTGAAGCCGTTCACGCCTAAACCGTTCTGGAAACTTGCGGAAAAGGTTGACGATAAACCAGAGGTATTGTTCACATTGAACCACAGTCAACTCATACGCGACCGTGGCCTCAGCAAGGAAGAAGCGAAGCAGGTCTTGAAACTATTTGGTCGCGCGACGGCGTTGGCGTTTGAACTGGAACGATTAGAACAATCGGGTATAAAAACACTCACTGTGTTTGACGATCACTATCCGCATCATTGGAAAGAACGGTTGCGTCATCGGGCTCCGCCTCTGCTATACGCTGCGGGTGCTGTTGATCTGCTGGATAAGCCCGGATTGGGTGTGGTCGGGAGCCGTGATGTGTCTCAAGACGGTGGCGATTTCGCAGAAGAGGTAGCGCGTACGGCTGCGAAACGAGGATTGCCGCTCGTGTCGGGAGGAGCGCGGGGGGTAGACCAACTGGCCATGGATGCGGCTATTAAGACTGAGGGAACCGTAATCGGGATTCTTGCCGATTCGCTGCTGCGAAAGCTCAAACGTTCCGACGTTCGCAAAGCAATATATGAAGGCAACACCGTGCTGTGTAGCCCCTATTCCCCAAACGCTCCGTTCAGCGCGGGCAACGCTATGGGGCGCAACAAATTGATTTACGCGCAAGCAAGACTGACCGTCGTGGTAGCGAGCGCCGAAGGTAAGGGAGGCACATGGTCTGGTGCTAGCGAAGCCCTTAAGGAGGGTTATGGGAAAGTAGCGGTGTGGCGAGGCAAAGGCGAGGGAGCCGGCAATGATTCCCTTGAAAAGAAGAAAGCGAAGCCGGTGTCGGGATTAGACGATCTCGAATCTCTGCTGGACTCGCCTGACTCTCCGGGGGCTCGTTCGGACAACCCAGGAATTGACAACAAGACAGACATGGTCACCCAACCGGAGTTGTTCGACGGTGTTGGTTGACGCTATCCAGTTCGGTCTTTCTGGTGCCGCGTCAATCGTCGGAACAAGGCAGGCGTCGTGCTAATCAACCATGTACCGAACGGTGTAAACGCTTTTTTCGGTGGAACTGTATCTCCCGTCTCAGGTGTGGGAGTGTCGTTCATTGAGGTTCTTTTTGGTTGTTTGAAAGTGTTTCCATCGTTGATTGGAGTACCCATTTGTTCCAATCGGCTACCTTCTTGATGTGCAGTGCAACCCCGTCACATGGTCTGGGTTGCCTAGGGTTCTGGCCTAAAGCCTGAAGGACAACGTAGCCGTCCCAAGCTTCAGCGAGCATTTCTTGAACGTCAGAGATGAAATCACGCTGGCCGGGCACCTTGTCCGGGGTTGTTCGGGTTTGCGCGACTTGTTTGGGCGATCTGGTTTTGATCATACTTGGGACTTTAGTGCTTTTCAACCTTGTCGTAGCAAGAATGGCAAGGTTAGTTGTTGAAGAACGCAATGATAGCAAGCGCGTTTTCTTTGACATACTTCTTGTTGTACTCGTCGTAAATTTCTTCTGCTGCTTCGAAATAACTGCATTCAACGTCTGCCTTAGCGAGGGATACTTCATGGCCCTGCGGGTAAATGTGGGGTTAGGTGCTGGATTTGGGTTGGGTCGCCGTCCCCCTTCCATTATCCACAAAGCATTTACGGTGACAGCGTAGTTCGTCTTGCGTCGCGCTCCGCCAGAGAAGCGATCTCTTCGTTGCCGATGCGAACGAACCCGTCAGCGTAGAACATTGGCTGGGGGAGCGTGGGATCGGCAGTGAACAAATGAGCAACGCTCTTCTCGCCGAGCAGCGCACGTGTTTCGATTGTCTCGGCCTGGTCGGGATCTCCTGTCAGGATTCCGCGGGTGGTATTATAGTACGCGTGCCGCGAGTTCGGGTTCTCCATGACTCGCTCGAAAACCGAACGTGGCTCGGAAGTTGGCTCAGCGACCTGTGCGTCCAATGTTGACGGCCGCGCCGTGGATGCGTCAATGGTCATTCTTCTCATTTCCTCCGGTCATTTGGTTCATAAATCACATGAATGCAATTCGCACCTAGAGTATGGCACACTTGGAGACATCTTAACTGGATTTGGTTGATATTCGTTAGTCTGGGCATGGGGTGGCTCGCTGGTACGGGTTGGGTGCTTGTCGCTGACAGATGCCTTGTGACCGGGGCGGAGGGATCCATGTCAAACCCCCGTCCGCGTGTTTAACCCGATCACAGGGTGGTGTCTGTCAGCGTCGTAGACTATAGCAGCGGGGTGCGGGGTTGCGCCCGCGCCACTGGAGGAACAGCGCGCAGCTATTCGTGAGATGATAGACGGCTTGCCTGAGGTCCGGTTTCGTGGCCGATCATGACCCTGAAT
>JAHQYM010000148.1 GCA_024421095.1 Acidimicrobiia bacterium | reverse complement strand
AGTGCGGGCAACGGTGCGGGCCAACATGGCTGGCGGCGGTTCTGCGATCGTCTCTGAGCGGCGCTGGGCCGGAACGATCCCCCAAGACTCATGCTCGCTGATCGGCAGAGTCAAGACCACAGTGCCGGGACAAGCACACGAACTCGTCGTCAACCTCAAGCTGACAGCAGACCAGTTGACCGTCACCAACCAATACCGAACCCAAGTTCACAACCCGGCCGCATAAATCCTCCGCTCGGCCACAAAAGGTGTTAGGCAAGCGATCATGAGCGCCGTCCTCGAAGCGGAGATCAGCCCTCAGATGAGCACCGCGGCTGCGGTGCGGTTGAATGAACTCGCCGAAAAAGCCGGTTTCGCCAGGTTGTGCATCTCCGACGGGGTGTTCTGGCCCGACTCGTTCATGGTTCAAGCGCTCTGTGCACAGGCCGCCCGCCGCATCGCTGTGGGGGCCATGGTCACCAACCCCTACACACGTCACCCAGTCGTGTTGGCCGGAGCGCTCACGACACTCGATGGACGACGCTAAATCGGCTTTATCGCGTTCATCGCGTGTGTCACGCAAGAAGCGACGGCGAGTTAGATTGGGCGCTCCTCGACACCGTCAACCCGACCTGAAATGTGTAGGACCATTCAACCGGCTTTCAGTCAGTATCAGTCATAGAGTCACTAGCATCCAACAAAAATCTTTCGACGTTTGCATCAAGTCTAGCAGAGCGACCCGGGTAGGACGTGTGGTGTGACCCATCGACAAGAATGAGATCGCTTTGATCAAAATTGAATCGTGTGAGAAGACCCTTCCACTGTGAAATCGAGATTACGGGGTCTTGACGTGAACCGGCAATAAGAAGTGACGGAAGTTTGTCAAATGCTTTCAACGATTGTTCCAATTCTGCGATAGCAGACCCATCTTCAACAACCATCTGTGGTAGACAATCAGGTAAAAAGTTGGCGACTGTGCGAGCGATTGCAGAGCGTTCAGGGAAGGCACGAGTTGCGACCTCGGTTGATCCTTGGTCCGCACATTGAAGTCCCCACATCAGAACAATTCTTCCGTTGTATACCCCCGAAGCGAGTCGTCCAACAAATTTCCAAAAATCATTTGCAACCGAACCAAAGTCATTTTGATAGGCGTCAAGAAGTAATTGCGAAACGCGTGGGTACGAAGTCTCACCAGAATATAGTTGGCTAATGATCGCAAGTGCTAGCGCCGATTGCCCGATATCCCCGCTTCCGAGTCCGGTGATCGTACGCTCAAATTTCGAACGAGGTTCAAATATATTATCAATCGAAAAATCTTGATCTCCGTCTATCGGGCACGAAACTTGCACACGACAAGCATCGAGAAACAATGTCCACGCATCGTCGAAACCATCGATTTGATCTCGGAAACGAACTTCCGGTGTCGCAAATGGGTCAATCGGAGCATCGAGGACAATCGCATCAACAGCCGATAGATTGATTGCCAAGTGAGAAAATACTGTTGTCGAACCATAGGAGTACGCTAAGTAGATTATTGATCTCTTGCCCAAAATTTCGCGAAGTGCGTCGAGTGCAACGGCGCGTTGAATCATCGATGGGAATTCAAGCGTCGAACCAAAGCACTCCCACGTAGTCGAATGGTTATTAGTCGATAATAGAGAACGAAAATGCGAATCGATCGCGTCTTGACAGTGAGAAACAAGCGAATCAAAACGTGGAGAACTCCATTTCCACCCAACGATGCTCAGCGAGTCCGACAGTGAAGATCCCATTTGCGCAATAAGTTGAGTAGCAACTAGGACCCCATCGCTGCCAGGACCGCCGGGATCGACAAACAAAAGGTTAGATAGAGAGCTATTCGACGATGGACCAGCGACTACGACATCTAAGTGCCAATCGCCTCTTATATGAACCCCCAATTCAATCGCCGAAAATCGACGACACTTGCTCGAACCGAAGCAAGCTTTCCATTCAGGTGAAGGTTCCGCCAAGAATGGTTGATTCGGATGTTCTTTGGTCTTGTCGTCCGGACAATAGTAGAAAATTCCAAGAAAAACCAATAAAACGCCAAATACAATTCTCCATTGATAGTTGATTCTATTCTTATCGTCCATAGCGCTTTGCATTACGAAGCGATTGTATGAGCAATCCGCCAACTGCGAGCAAGGTAATGATAATCGGGATTATCCAAATAGCGGGAGCAGACTCACCTAAGGTGAAATACACAACCGCCCAGGTGGATTGTGCGAGAGTCAGTACAAGCGCCACCCCATTCAGGATGCCCCACCACCCCGTAAGGATACGCCGTGCTGTCGAATACGTTAGCAAAGGTATCGTTATAGGTGCTGCAAATATGGCCCCGCCATACGTTAACAATAACGAAAACGAACCTACCGTTACGATCCTATACATATATTGGGGTATACGTATCACTGTGGGACGGCCTCTTCTTGCTCATCAGCGGAGACTGATATTACAGATCTTCTAAGGCGATCAAACTCAACTGGTTCTAAGCCATACGCGGTCATTGTGGCCAAATGTTTCTCATCTACAAGCCAAACCTCGTGGAGGACGTCTCCGTATAGTGCGGGGGAAGGATACTGTACCGAAATCGTTCCCGGTTCGGTTGGCAAGAAGGGTCGCTCGAAGGGTCCGAACCACCACGCATAGATTTCTAGGGGAGATTGGTCCCCGCACGTCTTAGCTATCCCTAAAGCAACTGC
Organism: Acidimicrobiia bacterium; assembly: GCA_024421095.1. GTDB lineage: Bacteria > Actinomycetota > Acidimicrobiia > Acidimicrobiales > Aldehydirespiratoraceae > VXYK01. The sequence continues at coordinate 2,168 of JAHQYM010000148.1, read as the reverse complement.
AATCTGGGGTTCGCTTTCCGAACGTAGATGTTGATTTGTATAGGATATCGCTCTAATTTCAGCAAACGGAGATAATGGGACCGATCCGATCCCGGGAACATGTGGACTCCGATGCCGTGCTGATTCGACAAAGTCTTCTAACTCGATCGTATCTGGACTCAATCGAATTTTCGAAACGATCGACCGCAAATTCTCGGTTGATCGTCTACTCATCAACACTAACGATCGATCCCATCCTTTATCGGATACGACGAGCCCACGGATTCCTCCGGGCCCTATCACATTCAAGTCCCACATCTGCTCAGGTTCGCCCGATCTTGACTGGAGTCGAATTGCTGAGTCAAGACTGACTGCTTCTTCCAAATTTGAAGTTTGGTATTCAAGTACTGCAATTGCTTCCGAAACATTGTTTTCATACAGTGTCAATGTAGGTGGAAGTGAAGTCGTATCTGTTATTCCAATGTGCAGTCCAGTTGGTGCCAAAATTGTTGGTAAGTCTTCTAAAACTAGACCTACTGTGGGGGCTTGGCTAACTGAACAAGTTTCGGATTTCGCGAGATCCTCGGTACACCCGGATGTTGCGACAGTAACTATATATACGAGCAGTGCAGAGTATCGGTGACGCATACTAGGCAACAAATGCGTCAGTCTACTTTAGTGGGAAAACTCGCAACCATGATTCTGTCTTAATATCCGCCTGGAGGAATTATTGAGGTGCTGTATTTGGTGTGGACTAATGTCCCGCTACACTGCCGTGTTTGATTTGACCGAATTCTCCATCGTCCGTCATCATAGCTAGTCAAAGTGAAGTTCATTGTGAAGTCTTGTCCAGCTTGAAAATTGCACCAAAGAAAGTCGCTATGGAATGTACCATGAGCGTGCGCATATGCTCTACTCTGGGAAGGAGATCCGTCGAATCCATCTGATCCTACTTCATTTGGAGTATTCCAAGAGACACTAGTATGGCCAGTAATATAACAAACTCCGATCTTAAAGAAACTATTTGTTTTGTTCCAAACTCTATCGTGGTGATACCACGTTTTCGCAATGTCAATAAAGATCACATCCTGGAGAACCCGAACGCCTGATATCCAATTCCCATAATATCCTGAAAGATTGAATGGTTGAGTTCCTGGGCATCGATATTCGATTACTCTATCGGACGGCAGTAAACCACCAGACGGTAGTAACCCGCCCACAGAGGCACCTGGACCGCCAGCACTGTAATCCCATTGAGAATCGATGCGAGCGTTTGTACTAGCGACCATTCTTGTGACGGTGACATTGCATTCACTGTTCACACTGTAGTCAATCGTATATTGGTTGAGTCCTGGTCCGGCCAAAGAATTATTTACGACTTGGCCGTCGGATGCGAGCGCAGGACCAGGCGACATCAGTCCAGTTTCAATGTCCACCGCAAGTGTATCGCAATCTCCTTCATCTACAACACCTATCGAGCTTCCCATTTCATCTTGAATGACGCGCATCTGTTCATTCATATGCTGTGCAATTTGACCAGTTGTTGAAGGTTCGGCGTTCTCCGTGAGCATTTCTTCTGTTTGCGCTCCGGCGATACTTGTTCCAAATGTGAACATGATTGCGATTGTGATAGTTGATAACGCTCGCGATAGCTTTCGCGGTTTTGTGTGCGTACGAGAGCGAACTGGCGCGTAAGGTTTTTCGCTCATGCGATAGACGCTAATCGTCAGAACGGTGACTTGCAAGGCAAAGTTCGTAGGCTCGGCGCGAGACGCTTGGTTCCGTACCCACCGCTTTGCCTCCCACGTTCCCTGACTTCGACGGCACGACTAGCCATCTCTGGTTCGGGTGGCATCATGGCAGGGCTGCCGACCTCGCCGCGGCGGTGGCCCGGATCCCGCGGATGGCCCGGTTCGTCACGGCTTTTGGAGCCGCCACTGTTGAACCCGACAATCCGAATCTCCAAGACTCTCAGTGGCCGGTGCTGGACTGGGAACAAATCGCCGTGTCGATCGGCGCCCCCGTTGAGTCGCTGTTGCACCTGGTGGCACCCGAAGATGCCACAGGTGCAGCCGACTGGGCCGAGCGAACCGGTTTCGCTCAAGCCGAGGTCGTCAAGACCTCGATCGAGTTGCTGCGTCGGCTGAAGTACCAGCCGACTGGCGGGTTCTCGCTGTTCTATCTCGCTG
>JAHQYM010000147.1 GCA_024421095.1 Acidimicrobiia bacterium | reverse complement strand
TGGTTCTGTTGTGTGCGTGACCGCTCCAGTCGATTCCATGGCTGTCACAATAGCAGCCGTGTAGCGCTGGCGACGCTGAACGAACGTGTGACTGCACCAACCATCGACCGTTGCTGCCGAATGCGTATTGGTGAGCATCACCCACACCCCGTTATGGGGTGCGTCTAAGGATGGTGGCCGCCCTCTATGTGGGGATCGCGGCGGGGCGCGACCTAGTTCTGACCAACCGCCCTTTTGAATCGTGCGCTTCGCGTTTTGGGTCGGGGTGTGGGTTTCGAGGAGGGTCCAGTTGGGTTTGCCGGCGTAGAGGAGTGCTCGTATCCGGTAGTTGTTGAAGTTGGTGAACCCGAAGGCGACGCGTTTGATGCGCTTGGCGAGTTTGTTGGCCGCTTCGGTGGCTGCGTTGGTGACCCTCGCGACATGCCAGTTGGCGATCTCGGTTCTCCAACCTGACAGGGTGCGGCCCAGCCGGTTGATCTCTTCGGGCAGTCAGGGCTCTTGAAAATCTTCGGCGAATCGTTCGACTGTCCGCGCAGCCACTTGGTGGGGGCTTTAACTGTTTGACCCCCTTTATGGGATCCGCAAGCTGTTGCTGACCGGAGCCGAGCGTCTCGACGCAAAGGGCTGGGATCGCCTAGACCGAGCCCTCGACGCAGGCGATCTCTACGGCGAGGTCAGCCAGTGACATCAATAACCGTTGCGTACGGCGCGATGGAACCGCAGCAGTCAACTTCACGATTGGCGATTTTGGTAGAAAAACACCAGTCTCCTCGTGGGGCGGACGAAGGTCCCAAAACGATTGACCTCATCACCACCACGAACCAGCACGGCACCGATATCAATGATCTCATGTTTAAGTGGAAGGGCTTGGTCGGCGTTCGCTTCCAAGTCAAATATCACGCACGCGGGCATTGCCACGAAGCCAGACTAGCCCATTCAACTACCCGAGAAAGGTCAATGGGCAAGTCGAAACGACGTATGTCTGCGGTGTCAAACAGGTGGGCGGGGTTAGGAGCCGGCGGGGATCTCGATTGCGCCGGCGATCAACTTGAAACAGGCGTTATCCTTTTCGGGGAGTGGTTCGCCCAAGCTGATCGTGAAATACCACGATGCTTGCGAACGATGGATTCTTTTGCCGTCTGCTGGAAGTTCTATGTGGAATTTGATCGACAAATCGTAGCACGTTCCACGGAGATCGAAAGCTGCTCTGCGTTTGCCCTTCCTCGGAAAGAACTTCGGGGCGACAGCCTTCACAATTGCGAGAGATGCCTGAACTCCCGACTCTTGAATCTGGGCCCAAGTGACATGATCCGTACATGTACCAAAAAGGTTGGGACCCTCCACAGACATCTTCTGAAGTGTAAGCAAAGCCGTTTGCGGTGTCAGTTGGTCCACTAGCACCCACTGCTTGTCTGTTGCAATCCAGTTCTCTGGTTGGTGCCGTCTTGGTTCGGGGCGACGCAATCCCACACGAACGACATCAAGCGGTTGCACGGCACGTCCCACATTTAGTTGACAGGCCGATGCGTTAAGTTCCCCATCTTTGGTATCTGAGACTGGACGAATCAAACTCTTGTCGTCGAGTCGCATACCTGCAACGCACCTTCCCCCGAGTTTCTCTGAGTTGGCGATACACAACATCTCAATTTCAGGCATTAGCGGTCTCCGATTTCTGCTACCGAGGCAGATGTAGCGCCGTAAGGTCAGGCCAGTACTCGGAAAGATACTGTAGCACAAGCCGACGGTGGCAATAATCCGGTAAGTGTTCGCTGCACAGTAGCACAGTGCGTGGATCAAAGAAGTCTTCCGACAATTCCTCCTCAATACGTCGCTCAGCCATCAGATCAAGGAACCGAACCTCGTATTCATCCCACGAGATGTCTCCTTTCCGATTTCCTTTCCCGAACGCCGTCCGCAGTTCCTCGGTAGGAGCGAGAAGGTCGGGTTCATGGAAGTATTCCACATCACAAATCTCCTTCAGGAAAAATCGAAGATCATCTCGCTTAGCGAATCCCGCCAGATGGCTTGTATTGGCAAGCCGAACATCCACAAGCTGTTCAATGCCTTCGTCTTTCAGTGTTCCAAAAAAGATCGCTGCGTCATGTTTTGTGAAACCGATAGTGCAAATTTCCATTGGTGCTCTTTCTCTTAGTTGTCCTCGTCCTCCAGAAACCCCAATTGGTGAGGGCTATTCTCTTCGTCCTCGGCTTCGTGGAGTTCTTGCTCCTCGGTCACCTTTCCGTCACGTGGAATAGGTTCTGCAGATTTCCATCGCTCGTCCTCCAGAAGATTTGGCTGGTGAGATTCTTGCGCTTCGATCTCCTTGCGGAGCGCTTCTTCTTCGATCACATCACCGTTACCTCGAATATGATGCACTAGAACCGTCGGATCGTCAAGCGATAGTCCTGACAGTGTTGTCTTGAGCCAATGAACATGATCTTCGGGGATGACCTCGTCGTCAGGTGTTAGCCATTGAGCAGTGGGTTCACTTGGGCTGTTGAGTTTGAGAGCCCAAGTGTAAGCCTGCGACGATGGCAGCCAGTCGGGTTTCCCGCGCTGCACATCAAAGCTACTTTCCACTGCAGAGTCCCTTTTAGCAGTCGTACTAACCCATCGCGGAAGCGCGGTGTCGTTACCAGACAATCGTAGAACGCTTTACCGTCGTTGTCGTAGAACTCTGGCACTTCGGGCCGACCTCCGAGTTCCCGACCCAAGTAGACATGATCACGGCCTGATTCTTTTAGTTGCCGCTTCAGCGGAGCCTTATTGAAGTACTCGCGCTCCACATAGCTTACGTAAGGCTGAGATCGCACGTCTGCAACCACTTCGATCTCGTGTTCCTCGAGCAGTTCCATAAAGCGCTCCATGTCGTGGTTGGAATGACCGATCGTCCACAACTCAATTTGCCGTTTCTCTACCTGCTCTTTCACCCGAGTAATGCTACACCAAGCCGGGGACGTTACCCGTTGCCGCGGTTTGCGTCTGACTTGGCGCGACAGCTTTTGATTTTCTCACACAGCAGCGGCGCAGTTGGTGGCTTTAGGACAGGAGGTCGCGTCTGATGGGTTCTCAGCGACGAAACTGCAAGAAGAGTTTGACTGAAGAGCAGAAGGAGGCCAGCAATAACGTTTCAAACGCGCCGTGTTCGGGTTCACCAACTTCACCACCTACCGAAACCCAACACTCCCGTATTTGGTGCCGGAGTTATTGAATGGGGTTAAACAAACCGCAGAGGTGTTCAATGGGTGCCTCAACCCGTCTCAGAGGTTGCGCCCGATTGAATAGTGAGACGTGTAATTCGATTACTGTGGACAGCGTAAATAAATGGACCAGGCATCCTGCAAGCGCGCGTGATGCTGTACATATTGTCCAAGAAGTGATCGGCCATTTCTTGCGCGTTGATATTTTGGCTCGCTAGGAGCCTGCTGATTATCTCCCAAAATCGCGGAATCTCGGTTGCAAAACCCCAGGTCAGAGACTTGCGTGTCGAGGGAAAACGGCATTACTCAGCAGTCTCCTAGGCAGAAACAACGGACTGAATATGCCAACACTACCTTCCGCTCTTCCGGTTTGTAGCGAATTTTCTTATCTTTCATGAACACTACCCAACCGCGATCACTAGCCAATTTGAGCCACTCTTCGTCAGCGATTCGTTCATCCGCTGGAACTCCATAGTGCTCTGACAACGTCACCAGACGAAGCCCGGCGGCGCGCAGCAGACTGGGGACTTTGATTCGGCCCAAGCTGCGGTCGAGAAAAAGGTCAGGCAGCTTGGCGGGATGCGACACGCACAACATCCTCAAGTTGTGGGAATGGGATGCCGAACTCTTCGCTAAGATCGTTTAAGGATTCACCAGTCCAGAATCGCTCAAGCACATCAGAAATCCGAGAACCGCCGCGCTCAAAGATGGGTGAACCGAACGACCGATGAGGATCGGCAACGACCTCGGCATCACGGTATGCGGGCACCTTAATTGACGAGGCATAACCATCAGTGCCGTAACTTATCAGCTTGAGGTATTGTTCCACAGCTTCCGTGAAGACCCTTTGGCCATTGCGAACAACAATTAGGGTTCGCGTTCGGATTTCGTCGCTCGCCAGAGCACGCTCTTGATAGTCAAAAAGGATTTCTGCCCCGTCGGTGAATAGCTGTTTCGATGCTAGAGCGTGTTTAATGCCCATGTCCCGTTTGAGCACATCCAATGCAGGCCGAACCCGTTGCATCGGAACGCCACTGCGGCGTATCGCAGCGAGCACTAACCCTTCGGCTAACCCCACGAACGGAACTGATGGCCTTCTACGACTAGTGGGCGCTAGGTAGGTGAGCACGGGATTTCCGCCAACTTCCACACCGCTAGGGGAGCGCCGCCTATATCCCTTGGCCCAACTAGCGAAAGTAGTAGTGGGCACATCTACTATTTGCGCTGCTTCCCCAATCGTGTAAAGAGGAACCTCAAATCGGAGATCATTGATGAGCTTCAAAGCCTAGCCTCCTTTCTCGTCTATCTTAGTTGAGTGGTTGTTGCGGGACAACCTATCGTTGCCTAGTGAGGAGCCCGATTTGTTCTGGGAGTGTCCTCCGCTGCGGATAGACCAAATGGATGCGTTCCCGCTATTCTCATCGTTAGAGCCCGCGAGCTGATCGCCTGGCGGGTTAGGCTAGGAGGAATTGTAGGGCTGAGGCACCGAGTATCAGAATCAGTAAGATGATTATGGCGATTGTTGTTCCGCTCCTCATTGGTCGGTTTCCTTTCTGGTGAGCGTTACTGGTTGGAACGGCGCAGCGTTGCGGTCGGGAGCGGATAAGCGAACCTCGTCACCCTCGGCAAGACCTAACTCGGCGGCCGCCGACCCCCGCGCCACTGCCAAAGACACTAACCCACTTGAGTCAACAATCAGGCCCACACGGCCT
>JAHQYM010000146.1 GCA_024421095.1 Acidimicrobiia bacterium | reverse complement strand
ATGACGTTGCTTCACAGGTTGCTGCCATACCGGACGCAATGGGTAATATTTTCGCAAGGATTGCTCCGAATCGAAACGCGACGAATGACGATCCTGGCTGCGACAGGTATCGAATCGTTGCAGGACCTCGCGGCCCAACACGGCTGGTTCGCTAGCACACTCACGATCCAACCGATCGTAGGCGAGCCATTACGGATCAAGGGACTAAAGAGGAAGCAGACCTCGCGATTGCTCAACGCCATCGCTGCGGTGGCGACGGAAAGTGCAACCGCGATCGCAGCCGATTTGGTGGCAGCAGATGAGGCCCTGTGTCGGCTATCAAACCGGAATTGCTATGTGCGTCGCGGTGCTATGTTTGCCGTTCACAAAAAACTAGTGTCCGCAATCGACAAGTGTTGCGGACTCATCAACCAACATCTGTCAGCAACCGAATGCGGTGTTCAGAGAAGGCTTGAGGATTTAAGGTCAGTTGAAAATATCGAAGCGCTCCGATGCGACATCAATCAACGTTTTGTGTCCGCCCAACGTCCACATGTTAGAACTGTCGCGAGTGCCGTTCTAAGCACGCGGGTGACTGACGAACAGGCTGACGCGGTAGCCACCGATGAGAAAGTAACGCTGGTGTTAGCCGGTGCCGGCACGGGTAAGACGACTGTAGTTGTTACCAAGATCGCTCATCTCGTACATAACGAGGGCGTCGATCCAAAACAGATAATAGTGTTGGCCTTCAACAAGAAGGCACAAGCCGAGATCCGCGACAGGTTGACCATGGAATTGTCGGCAGTGGATGTGGCAACGTTCCATGCATTCGGTAGACGTGTCGTTGCCGATTGCGAACAGACCCAACCAAACCTGTCGAAGATGGCCACGGACGAAAAAGCGATGCGAGAAGCCATCAACGAGTACCTCAAGGAGCTGACAAAGAGCGAGACCACTTACCATCTCGTCACTAGCTATTTGAACTATCACTTCGAGTCGTGTCAGTCACCGTTCGATTTCGAAACCGATGCCGACTATGAAAACCACTGGCGAAACATTGAGCTTCGTACCCTTAGTGGCGATCAAGTCAAGAGCATTCAAGAGCTTCAACTCGCGAACTACCTGACCGAGCATGGAATCGAATTTGAGTACGAACCTCAATATGAGCATTCAACGGCCACAAGGGAGTACCGCCAGTACTATCCCGATTTTTTGCTCCGCGATAGCGGAATCTACATCGAACATTTCGCGCTAAACGAGGATGGAAACCCGCCACCACATTGGGAGAGTTACGCCGAAGGTGTGGCCTGGAAGCGGAAGACCCACGAGCGGTATGGCACAACTTTGATTGAGACTTACAGTTGGGAACACACACGCGATACTTGGCGCGAATCGCTACGCGAAAAGCTCGAAGCAAATGGAGTCGTCCTCACGCCAATCCCTCGCCACAAACTGCTTGCGCTGCTCTCAGAAAAGAAGATATCACGATTGGCGGATTTGCTGGCAACGTTCCACAACCATGTGAAGACCGCCAACACCGAACTCGACGTATTGCGGGCCCGTGCTCGCTTGCGCCGCGACGCGCCTCGCTCCTTGGCATTCATCAACATCTTCGCTCTGATCCAGCATCGATACGAAGAGTGCCTAGCGGCGGCCGACGAACGAGATTTCCATGACTTCATCAATCGGGCCACGCACTACATCGGCGACCGTAGTTGGAAACCTCAGTACCGCTTTGTGCTAGTTGATGAGTTCCAAGACATTTCCGCTGGCCGGATGGCTCTGCTACGCGCCCTCAACGACACCGACGTCGGGTACTTTCTGGTGGGCGACGACTGGCAGTCAATCTACCGGTTCACGGGAAGCGACGTGAGCCTAATGAGTGGCCTTGGTGATCAGTTGGGCCATGTGCAACAGCGAACCCTGACGCGCACATTCCGATACAATGACGGGATTCTGGAGCCCTCCACCAAGTTCATCAAGGCAAACCCCCAACAGACTCAGAGGTTGCTGCGTTCCAACGGAACCGCTCGAGACGATGGCATTACAGTTGTCGCTGTTGATGAGGCCGCTAAGGGTGTGCAGGAAGCAGTGCGGGAGATTAACCGGATCGCTGACGCTGAGGAGCCTGAGGTGATCGTTTTGGGCCGCTACAACGACAGTAGGCACGCAGTTGATTCCTTTGTGAAGTTTAATACGGTCCACTCAGCCAAAGGAACAGAAGCCGACTATGTGATCGTGGTTGATCTTGCAGATCGCCAACGCGGGTTCCCGTCTCAGATAGCCGACGACACGCTCCTTGAGTTGGTCCTGCCACCGCAAGGCGGGGACACTCATGAGTTCGCCGAAGAACGGCGCCTGTTCTATGTGGCGTTGACCCGAGCACGCTGCGGTACCTACCTCATTACTGATCGCAAATTCCCGTCTAAGTTCGTGGTCGAACTGCTTGAACAAAACACCGGCATACGTCAAATCGGCGAATTTGATCCGACCCCACCGTGCCCGAAATGCCCTACCGGACACCTAGTAATCTCATCGACCAAAAAGACCTTGCGTTGCATCAACCACCCACGATGCTCCCACCAAGCTCAGCGATGCACTATTTGCTCAGAGGGTTATGTAATGATCACGACAACTGGCAAAGCCGCCTGCAACAACTTTGCCTGCAAGCAACCATACGATGTCTGCCCTTCGTGCGGCGAGGGTGTAATGTATCCGAGGCATTCCAAGATATTTGGAGATTTTGAGGCCTGCACCGAATTTCGCACAAAACTCAAATGCGAATTCACCCGGAATATCCAGCGGACACCTAAGTGACTGGTGTTTTTCTTGGTGGAGTTGATGCGTTAGGGTAACGGGTGTGTAGCCCGTTTTGGGTGGGCCGGAATGCTCCACAAGGAACTCCGTGCCGTCATCTGGTTCCAGCCCAAGCCCCTCAGGATCGGCGCTACCAACTGGAACTCGGCCGAATCTTCGTTCTGCGGAACCGGTCCAGATCGGACTCTCGCCAAGCACTCTTCCAAAGACATCGGCACCGACTACCACATGCACCCACAAGCTTCCCCCTATCGGAAGGGTTGGTCGGATGCCGACGATGTCTCAGGATGCTGTGATCTCAGCTGGGCAGTGTTGGTGGCATGAAGTGAAACGCGAAGCAGCAACTATCCCAACAAACCTGGTTGGGCGCTCCTATCCTCCCGATTTGCTAACCAAATTTGCGGAGAGTTTCTGATAGGCGATGCTTGATTCTTTGTAGACTCGGATGTCTTGGACGCCGACTTTACGAGTCATGTCAATATCATCGGGGTATTGCTTCCTACCCAATACCACGCGATTCCGATGCGTACGCGAAGATTCGTCAGAGTGCGGCTTCTCACGAAGAACCGTAGTGTGGCCCACACGTGGGCCGCTAATCGATTGGGGAATAACCTTTAGCGGGTTGGAACTCGGCTTGATGGGCTTAGCTATCCTCGCGATTTCGCGCTTTCTACGCGCACCCATATTACGTCGATACGACGACTTTCTCTGCACGGAGTCAATGCGGTAAGAAGGGGATGTGCCGAGACTTGACAGCCATCCGCGAACACTAAAAGTGCGAGACAGTCGTCGATCAGAGGATCCTACTTCACCCACAGATGGCGTTTCTATATCTCGCTTCCAATTGGAGGGCCGTACATCCCAGACATCCGAGAGAACATTATTGATGGCGTTCTCGTCAAGTGCTCCGACATTTGCCTGCACGATCCGATCATGAGGGAGTCCCGTTTCCAGTAAGTAGTTGTCTGCACTAGCAGCTGTACAAACCACCGTAGTGCGCCTTCCAAACCACTCGGCAACGCCACCGTCTTCTCCGACTCTCCGAATCGCATAGCCTTGAAAGTTCAGGATGCTACTCAATCGCAGTGTGCCAAGTTTGTCGACGCTTGAATCAAAGACGACAGTCGGTGGAAGCCCATAATCTTCATCGTCAGTCAACCGACCCGGCCAGCATCGCCGTTGGAGGCGGGCCAACGGCTCATTCGGTGTGGGAGCCTCCGGGTCTAGCCGAATAAGAGCAGCGGGGATGTCGGATACCGCTTCGGCGACCCGCGAAACAACTTCCTCGGGAACTGAGGGATGTCCGCAGATTGACGCTGAATTAAGCAATAGTCGATTATCTGGTGGATGTGTGTGTCCGAGAGTGACATCAACAAGATGCGGAGCAGCTTCGTACAAGTTGAACGCGACGATGAGTTCAGATGCGAATTGAAGGCTCGTCATGGCGGCGCGAAGCAGACCCAACACCTCACCAATAGCGTACGGCAGTTGGCGAGCTTCTTTTTGTGTCATGTTCTGCGTGAGTTGTGTCATTCGCCGGCTCTCGGATGATTCCCACGGGTCGGCTGTCGCAAGCACACGCAACACAAATGCGAACAAGCCTGGTGATGGGGTGATTACTGTCTCCATAGTATCCCTCCGACCATTCCTCTGAGTATTGGGCCGTCAATGCGTTCCTCTGGTACCGCGTTTGCGTTCCATTGCACATTACGCTGATATACAGCATCAAGTCCAGTTGGCTGCCTCACTCGACAGCCAAATTGTATTAGCATCTTGTAGGGTAGTTCCAGAATCAAGAATGGGCCTGTTTCGCTACTTCGCAATTGTAACCTTGTCGGCAATTGCACAGTGCTAATATCTAGTACTCGATCAAGCGGAATGATCCAAGAGTTTGCTGCTGGAACGAGTTCATCGTTATTCGGCCCTTGGAGATCTCTGAATGCAGTGGTACCAGGGTTTGGTAAACTCTCAAGGTATGCTGTATAGTCCGCACCGTTTTCAAATTCCGCACGCCTAGATTCGGGGAGACAGTATCGCCAGAATTGAACGGCTGAGATGCAACGGGCGTAGTCCTTCTTCGGCACACATGCACGCGCTCGATTTGCATGTTCGCGTCGGAGGTCATTTAGTTCATCCCAGACTTGCTCGGGTTGTTCTGTGACTGTCCGCGAAAGAAAACTGAGCTTTTCTTGTTCGCCT
>JAHQYM010000145.1 GCA_024421095.1 Acidimicrobiia bacterium | reverse complement strand
CCAGTGCAGACCTTGATTCTGCCGGTGGCTGCGGTTCACCAAGAATACGCGGATTCGGTGGCGCAGCGTTTGGGTAGTGCTGGGGTGCGGGTGCGGGTGGTTAGTGCGGTTGACCCGTTGGGTAAGCGGGTGCGTAACGCCAAGGTGCAAAAAGTGCCATATATTCTGGTGGTAGGTGACGATGATCTGCGAAACGACACGGTGGGTGTCAACCGCCGAGGTCACAACACCCCCGAACGTGATGTGCCGGTGTCTGCAATAACTCAGCAACTAGCTCAGGAAGCGGCGTTCCCGTGCTAATCGGGGTTTGCGTGTCTATTGCGGTTTCGCGCCAATAGCGGTTTGCGCGCTAATTGCGGTTTGCGCGGTGAAGCACCGAATGCTGCTATCGTGGTTGCGTAGCTTGAGGAGTGTTTATGTTTGATGGAAACTGGCGCGGTGCTGTTGATCGCAGTCTCACCCCGATTGGCCACAGCTTGCGGCGTTTGGGGCTTACCCCCGATGTGATCACGATAGTAGGCATCGTTATGGCTGTGGTCGCCACCGTGGCTATCGCTGCTGGATATTTGCGTTTGGGCCTGCTCTTTGTGCTCATCACTGGTATCTGCGATGCCTTAGATGGCGCGGTGGCGCGTGCTGCCGACTCTGGTTCCAATCGTGGTGCTTATTTCGATTCGGTCTCTGATCGTCTCACCGATGCCTTGCTGTTCGGTGGTGTCGCTTGGCACCTAGCAACCACTGAACCGGGTCGAATCATGATGCTACCAGTGGCGATTATGGCCGCGTCGATGTTTGTGTCGTACCAACGGGCTAAGGCTGAATCACTTGGTTACGAAGCCAAAGGTGGCATCATGGAACGTGCTGAACGGGTGATAATGCTTGCTTTGGCTTTGTTGTTTCCTGAGATCTTGATCCCGATGTTGTGGGTCATACTCGCTCTCACCGGGGTAACCGCGTTGCAACGTTTCGTGAAGGTGTGGCGTCAAGCGTCAATAGACAGACCCCTACCGCCAAGACGAACCCGCCGTCGGGCGCGCAGTCGCACCCCGAGGCGCACCGAATCAGCTTGGGTGCAGCGTATGCGAACGCTAAGAACGCTCCGCGAAGACTAACAGACTGCAACTAAGCGGAAGCACACCAGAAATGGCATCGGTTCGGGCTTATCGGGCGGGGTCGCTGTTGGCGCGTCACGCACCGTTGTTTGTCCACAATGCAGCAACCCGGGTGGCTGGTGCCGTGGCGCCGTCTTGGTGCCGAAGCGAGCGTGCCGTTGTGGCGCGCAACCTTGAACGAGTGCTGCAACGCTCGTTGTCTGCTACTGAGGAGCGCCAGAGGGTTGCCAAGACTTTCGAATGGTACGCCCGCTATTTCGCTGAGAGTTTTCGGTTGCCTAGCATCACGGCGGCACAAATCGATCGGGAGTTCAGTTGTGAAGGTTTCGAGGAGGTCGCAGCAGCGGTGCAACGGGGGCAGGGGCCGATTTTGGCGCTTCCGCACCTCGGGACTTGGGAGTGGGCTGCGTGGTGGCTTGCTTTAGTGCCGAAGTTCAAGGTCACCGCGGTGGTTGAACCGTTGGAACCTCCGGAAGTTTTTGAATGGTTTGTGGGATTCCGAGAGTCTTTGGGTATGAACATCGTGCCTCTCGGAGCCGATGCTGGCAAGGCCAGTGTTCGGGCTTTGGGCCAGGGTGATGTCTTGTGTTTGTTGACCGATCGAGATCTTGCTGGCAATGGTGTGGTGGTTGAGTTCTTTGGTGAGAAGACGACCTTGCCTGCTGGTCCCGCTACCTTGGCACTGCGCACCGGTTCACCGCTCATACCAACCGCGGTGTATTGGCGCAACAATGCGCGCCACGCTATTTGCATGCCCCCCCTCAACACTACTCGGAGCGCCAAACTACGCCAAGACGTAACCCGCGTGACTCAAGATCTGGCCAAGAGTTTTGAACATCTGATTGGCCAAGATCCAGAACAATGGCACATGTTGTCGCCCAACTGGCCGAGTGATTACCGAGCGTTGGGTCGGGCCGTGCCCCAACACTTGCGAGACATTTGAACGTAGCGCATTTATGCTTCGCCAAGTGATGCGCATCGGTTTGATTTGCCCCTACAGCTTGACTATGCCCGGTGGCGTGCAATCGCAGGTGCTGGCACTAGCGAGAGCATTGCGTAACGACGGTCACGCGGTGCGGGTGCTGGCACCATGTGATGGGCCGCCCCCGGATTCGGGTGTCACGTCCCTCGGGTTGAGTTTGCCAGCGTCGGCTAACGGTTCGATAGCGCCAGTCGCGCCGGACCCTTCGGCGCAGTTGCGGGTGATAAGAGCCATGCGTGACGAAGCATTCGACATCATCCACCTGCACGAACCGCTAGCACCAGGGCCGACCATGACAGCCCTCTTCACACGGCCGGCTCCGTTGATCGGGACGTTCCATGCCTCAGGTAGATCGTTGTCTTATGAACTGATGAACAGACCGGTACGCTATTTGGCACGCCGTTTGGATGCCCGAGTAGTGGTGTCAGACGATGCCCGCAAGTTCGCCACCAAACACCTTGGCGGCGAGTATCGGGTCTTGTTCAACGGTGTAGAGGTTGTGCGCTATCGGCAAAGCCCGGCGTATCTTAGCGAGAGACCAACGGTGTTGTTTATCGGACGACACGAACGCCGCAAAGGGTTGCAAGTGCTCCTGCAGGCGACACGGTTGCTTGGGCCGGAATTGAGAATCTGGATAGCTGGTACCGGCCCCGAGACACAACATCTCAAAGCGCGTTACAGCGGTGATCCCCGTTTGGAATGGTTGGGGCCGATTGACGAAACCGAGAAGATAGCTCGCATGCGAGGTGCTGATGTGTTTTGTGCGCCTTCTCTGTTTGGCGAGTCGTTCGGGTTGGTGCTGCTTGAAGCGATGGCCGCGGGAACGCCAGTCGTGGCTTCCAACATCAGTGGTTACGCGAATGCCTCGCGGCAGGGTAAAGATGCCGTTTTGTTCCCTGCTGGAGACCACAAAACCTTAGCGGCAGCAATCACAGAGTTACTGCGAAACAAATCTAGGGCGGCTCAACTAATAGCCAGTGGAAACGAAAGAGCCGAAGAGTTTTCGATGGCCAGGCTCGCCGAACTTTACCTAGCGAGCTACCGAGAGTTGCTTGGCTAGTGTTATGTCGTTATCGGCTTGTATGTTGACCCGCCTGAACGAGCGGTGGTGTTCAGCTTCGACGAAAAGACCCAGACTCAGGCTTTGAACCGCACCCAGCCATAGCTACCGACACGGGTTCTTGATCTCGGCGACGGCCACCGCTATGCCGTTGACGAACAGGGTCAGGTCGATCGTCTGGTTGCTGTCGGGATCGAACGGCAACTGCCGGTTCATCGTCAAAACGTTTGCTCGGTTCTGCTCGACTGATTCTGGGGTCATCCCGTGCGCCGGTTTGAAGTAGGCGAGCCTGATCTTGACGTTGCGGTCCACGACCCCGTTGTGCAGCACATCCACGGTGCCGCGTTTGTCGAGCTCGGACGCGAGCCGTTGCACGAACCCGGACTGCGCTCTGTTGGCGTCGCCCCCTTAGGCGGAGTCAACCAGCCGCGCCCACTGCTCGGCTTGGGTAGCCCCGATGAACACGAACAGGTCAGCCGTGTCCACACCCGCCTCAGCGCCGAAGTCCCGCGGGCCGTCCCCAACGTTCCCAATATTCACCTGCCGATAACCGCCGTGTTCAACCAACCAGCAGGCGATGCCATCTTCAAACGCCACTTCAGTTACACACATCCGCACCTCCGAGGCAGGCTTTGACACCCAACCCACCCTAGAAGCAAACGAGTTGAACCATGGATTAGAGGCGCTTCGTGTTTTAGGTCGGGCGTTGAGCTGCAGGGCGGGTTGGGGGTTCACGCACCAGAACGTCCGGGAATTCATGCGGCCGGCCGGTCAAGGACTCGTGTGACGAGGTTCTCGCTGACTCGTCCGACGGAACGGTTGGGGATTGATCCGATTGGCGGGTTGAGGGTTTATGTGTTGAGTCGGTCGGGTGCTTATCTGATGGGTCGTTCAAGGGCTCACCGACCGAAATGGCGGGGAACTCACCGGACCCTCTTGTCGATGGTTCACCTGAGGAGTTCCTCGCCGACTTATCTGAAAAAACGGCGGGGCGCTCATTTGATGGACGGGTCGAAGACTCACTCACCGAAAACGGCTGGCGTTCATCTTACGCGGCGAGTGCCGATTAGAACTCAACCATCTGTAGAGCAAAGTCAGACACAACCCAGCCCGAGGACTCCTGACAACATGACCAGCAACCCAACACCAGCAACCCAAAACCCACATTTACGCGCAGGGCCAACTTGGTACCACTCCACT
The DNA here is from genome assembly GCA_024421095.1 of Acidimicrobiia bacterium. Lineage (GTDB taxonomy): Bacteria > Actinomycetota > Acidimicrobiia > Acidimicrobiales > Aldehydirespiratoraceae > VXYK01. The sequence continues at coordinate 709 of JAHQYM010000145.1, read as the reverse complement.
ACAGGCCTAGCGCGGCCTTGACATCATCCCAAGGAACGTAGTCGTCGTCGATTCGAGCGGCGGCGAGTTCACGGCGGTCTTCGACATCGTCGGCGTGATCGACGAGCCGGTCGAATGTATCTATGTCGAGGATCACCGCTACCCGTCGTCCGCGCCGAGTCACCATGACCGGCTCGCCTAACCGGCATGCCTCCTCGAGCACTTCGGCCAGCCGCCTCCGTACTTCACTCACCGCCACCTCGTTCATGTACAAATCGTACAACTCAACCGCCGACGTATCAACTCGACGGTTCCGTCGGCGAACCGTCTGGTGTCATCGAACCGGTCTAGCACACGACATATGCTGCCACAGATCTCAAAAGCGCGTTCGGTTCTCATCGATCAATGACCTTTTGACGCATTGTCGTGTGGGTTGGTATCGTGGCCTGCAAGCCCCCAGGGTGAGTAACCCTGGGTCGACGGCTCCGGCTTGCAGCCAGGGCTGTCTAGTTTTTGGCGCTGCACAGCCATCCACGTGATTCCTCCGCCGGATTCGCTACCTACCGCTCGCCGAGCACTGTCCACTCGGTCCTTGTCGGTAGGTTGCTCACGCTATCGGTTGCCTGCTGAATGTGAGCTTGACCCTCGGGAAGCCCGCGGTGGCTCCGGCGCTGGCTGACTTGCCGCTTCTTGGGGGCCCAACCAACAGTACGCTCGACCGTGGCGAGAC
>JAHQYM010000144.1 GCA_024421095.1 Acidimicrobiia bacterium | reverse complement strand
CCGCACTGTGGGTGGCTCTGCCCCGTTCCATCGGTTCCATTGAGGCAGGCACACCAGGCGATCGACTCGAACGCTTCGCCTTACTCGAGCCGGTCACGGCGATGTTCATGCTGTTGGCGTTGTGGTTCGGTTGGCGTCTCAGCCAACGTGTCGGATGGCTCGATACCGTCGGGCTCGGGGTTGCGATCGGCTTGGCCACCGGATCGAAATTCTCCGGAGTCTTCGTCGCTGTTCCGATAGCGCTGTTCCTGCTCGCCGTCCATCGGCTGCGCGTGGTCGCCCCCCTGGTGGTTGCCGGTGTGGTCTCGGTCGTCACCTTCTTGGTGACTTACGCCCCCTTCGGGCGCGATGCCGACGATGCGATCTCCTCGATGATCGAGTTTCAACGTGACCACGCCGATGCGGGCCACCTGGTGTTCGTTCGGGGGGAGCCGACTTTGCATCCCCCCTGGTACACCGAACTCTGGTACCACTTCGACGCGGAGGGGCCCTGGTTGACAGCCGCAGCGATCGGGCTGGTCTGCCTTGCATTCGTTGATCCTCGGCGACTGCGGCCCGTTGTCTACTGCCTGTCGGCGGTCGCGGGGATATACCTGTGCCTGTCGCTTCTGCCGGTGGAGCTCCGTCACTACCGCTTCGTGGTATGGCCCCCTCTGGTGCTGCTGTTGGCGGCGGGCGCGACCTCGGTGTTCGGCGCGGTCCCGAAGTTCTGGCGTGTCGTGGGTGTGGCGAGCCTGGCGGTGCTGGTGGTCGCCGGGGCCTTGTCTCTGCTGCGACTGGCCACATTGGAACCCCAGGATTACGCCGCTCTCGAATCGGAGCTCAGTGAACGCGGTTTCGACTCCGACACCCGCATCGAACTGTTCGGACCGCTCCACATTGCGTCGCATCATCTTCCAGGATGGAATCTTGTTCAGGGCGGCGAGCCAGTGACTGGCGAAGATGCCGACATTGTGCTCGTCGACTCCTCCTACTCAGTGCGTCTGGGTGACCCCACTGTGGAAGACGTTGCTGAGATGTTCGAGATGGGGCGGCTCAGCGTGTTCGTCTTGGACGGTTGACCAAACAGCTGTTCAACCAGGATCCAAACAGCTGTTCAACCCGGTTCTCTGGGGTCTTGTCCGGCGGCCGTTAGCAGGGCTCCCGCCACATCGAGCCAGTCGCCTGCGGATTGCTCGGCAGCGCCGGCGAGCGCGTCGAGGTCAGCCGCGGCCCTTTTGATGGCATCCAGGAACGACTCGGCATCCACGGCGGTCGAAACGGTTCCGTTGACCCCGTCGGCTACCGCCTCGGGCAGCCCGCCGAGGGAGGTCGCGACCGCTGGACGTCCAGCTGGGAAGGCCAAGGGAACAAGGCCCGACACGGTCGCCGATCGATAGTGGGCGATCAGCAGGTTATGCGCGCAGAGGAGCTCCTCCACCTGATCGTCGGGGACATAGCCGGGTTGCAGCGTCACTGAAGGGGGAGAACATGCGTAAGGTGGTGCATAAGCGTGCGACGGTGCAGCCTGGAGGGAGGATAGAGGGCATGGACGGCGACCTTGAGGTTGGCGAGCATGTTGATGTGGTTATTTCCCCTGCGCCAGCACCCTCTCTTCGCTCAGCTTGGCAGATCATCTCGCAAGGTTCGGGCCATCGGATCTTCAAGAGCGCGAAGGAAGTTGACGCATACCTCGCAGAGGAACGCGAGTCGTGGACGCGCTGACGTTCCCTTCCAACGGACTCATCTACCTGGACACCTCAGCCATCAACTACACGGTTGAGTGAATCGAACCTTGCCTTACACTGCTGGCACCCGTATGGCATAAGTCCAAAGCGCGTCAGATCGGGTCGTGTGCAGTAGGCGATCCGCCGTGGTGTGTCCATTAGAGGGCTACGGTTCTTGACCTTACGTTGCGTGCTGGTATAGTGTGCGTAGAACCCCCCCGAGGTGAGTAGCCTCGGGCCAAGCAGCCCCGGTATTCGCCGGGGCTGTCTCTTATCTGAACTGTCGGTGATGGCTGAGGCCCAGTCCATCTTGCGGATAGAAGCAGTGCCAGCGTCGAACGGTAGGGTGACATACACACCGGGATAAAGCCACTGTAGAGGAGCAGCATTGATCGAGGTCGCCGAGGATACACCGCCTCGGCCAGCAAGGCCGCTAATCTTTAGCATCGTACCGATGTGAAGTTACGAGCGAGAGTCAGGTGACGTGGATGGGAATAAACGCAAGCATTCGTGATCTAGCAATGGAGTGCGCGGACCGCCTAAAGTTGAAGGTTGAAGACCGCGTCACTCAGATGGAGAAAGACGACACGAACCATTGGCTGATATATCGGGTTCTGGGTGTCACCAAACTGCAACAGTTCCAAACGCGTTTGGCGAACGTCCTAAGCGGTTCGGGATCGACTGTTTGATTTCAGATTTTGACCCACCTCATGCGATTGAGATCAAGTGGCGAGATGCAACCACTGATGGAGACCACATAAACAAAGAGCATCGCCGTATTCAGTCAATAGTCGAGGCCGGTTATAAGCCAATTCGTGTAATGTACTACTATCCGAATCGTGCACAGGCCCAGAGCATCCAGCAGACTTTAGAGACGCTGTACCATCGTGTTGATGGAGAGTATTATTATGCTGATAGTGCTTGGAATTACGTCAAACAAGAGACCGGTGTGGATCTCCTTGCAGTTCTGGAATCCATTGCGGAAGAACGAGTGATTTGATGATCGAGGAAGTGTATGAAGGTGACTGCCGTGAGGTCCTTCGCCGTGTCCCTGATGTTGCCATAGATTTGGCATATATGGACCCTCCATTCTATAGCCAAAAGGTGCACAAATCGCAGACACGAAACGGTGATAGCGAATTCGTATTTTCTGATGTCTGGCTGTCCGAACAAATCTATTCTGATTTTATCATGGAGTGTCTGGTGCTTGTACGTGAAAAGATTAAGTTCACTGGTTCTTTGTTTTTTCATTGTGATAAGTCTGCGAGCCATGTGATAAGAACGGCCTTGGATGACGTTTTTGGCAAAGATAACTTTCGGGCAGAAATAATCTGGCATTATCGGCGTTGGTCTAATGCCAAACGTGGTCTGTTGAATGCTCATCAGACGATATTCTTCTACTCGAAAAGTAGTGACTATAAGTTCAACGAAATATACGAAGACTATTCTCTGTCCACAAATATAGATCAACTAATGCAAAAACGAGCACGAGATTCTCGTAACAAGACTATCTACGCTAGACAAAGTGATGGACAAGTGGTGCTGTCAGGTCCAAAGAAGGGGGTGCCCTTGTCTGATGTGTGGCAGATCCCGTTTCTTAATCCGAAGGCTAAGGAACGAGTCGGCTATCCGACCCAAAAACCGATAGAACTACTGAAACGCATCGTTTCGCTTGTCACGGATCCAGGAGACATCGTGTTAGACCCATTCTGCGGTAGTGGAACAACGCTAATAGCAGCGAAGTTATTGGCACGAGGCGCGATCGGTATAGACATATCTAGCGAAGCTGTACAACTTACGCGACAACGGATGCAAGAACCAATAGTGACAGATTCGAAGCTCATGCGGATGGGCAAGGATGCTTACGACCAACATGATGGATTTGCTGCTAGACACTTAGCCTTTTTTGATTATGTCCCCGTTCAACGCAACAAAGGTATTGACGGAATTCTCAAGGAACAGATTCATGGCCTTCCGATCTATCTTCGCGTGCAACGTAATTCCGAAACACAACACGATGCCGCAGTAGCACTCGCTGCTGCAACAAAAGACAAAGGCAAGGGCTTGCTTGTGGTGGTCGCGACGAGAGACGACTTACTCGGACAGCCAGACTATGACGATGTGGTGTTCTTGCCATCATTTGAACTGGTCCGGCAATATGGCCTTACTGCGAGCTAACTGAATTACCAGAAGCCCTTCATGATTCGGATCAAGCTAGCGCCGTTTAAAATGCGGTCCTCAACGATCGATAGTTCTGGTCCGCATCCGAACCGCCTGTGCCTGCCAGAAGCAGGATAGACGATTACAAAATGACCACCCGACGGACACCAGCAACCCCAAAATCCCACGTTTACGCGCAGGGCCAAACGTGTTGCCGCTCCCGAAGGGCCGCTTTCAACATCGCCGTGGTAACACGGTCCTTCTCTGACAGAATCGCTTCCTTCGCGGCATGTTCACACGCGAGGGTCAGATCGGCGTGGCTCAGGCCTTTTGCCGCTTGATCGACATCGGTCCAACAGAGTTCGGTGATATTAACCGCAGCAAGTCGGTGACGCATGACTTCGCGTGCGATCTCCGGGGATGGCAACGGGTATTCGATAACCGAGTCGAACCGCCTGAACATCGCTCGATCAAGGATCTGCGGATGATTGGAGGTCGCGACAATCACGCTTCGGGAGCCGTGCGGATCCAAGAACTGCAGGAACGAGTTGAGTACCCTGCGGACCTCACCGACATCGTTCGCAGCAGACCGGTCACCCGCAAGCGCGTCCACCTCGTCGAAGAGATACACGCCGCGGGTTTCTTCCACAGCGTCAAAGATCAACCTAAGTTTCGCTGCGGTCTCGCCCATGAACTTCGTGATCAGCACTTCGAGACGGATCATGAAGAGCGGGAGGCGAAGCTCGCCTGCGAGCACGCGGCTGGTCATTGTCTTTCCCGTGCCGGGAGCGCCGATCAGCAGAAGGCGATGCTGGGGGTGATAGCCATGCTCACGGAGCCGGTCGGCTTGGTGTTGTTCGGCCAGCGCTCGTTCGACCCGTTGCAGCACTTCTGTTTCGACGGCCAGGTCCGACAACCGTTCGTGAGGGTAGCTAACCGCCAAGAGCCCCGCGAGTTCGCCGCGCGGTTGGGTCGCCGGGACTGGCCGAAGCGACCGAGACCGAGGGTTCTCCGACTTTGCTTTCGCCTCGTCAACCAGGTCGCGCAAATCTTGGGCCAGTTTATTGTGGCCGTTTCGAGCTGCCCGCGCGGCCACCTGCAGCGCCACGGAATAGAACTGGTTCATGTCCCCCGATGCGTGGCTGCGGACAAGCGTCTTGAGTTGCTCCGCGGTTGCCATGAAACCTCCCCCCGTTGAGCTTACAC
>JAHQYM010000143.1 GCA_024421095.1 Acidimicrobiia bacterium | reverse complement strand
CGTCTTCTGGCATTGCTTCGGGTTCAGTTGTGGTCGTAGTATCGTCCATGGCGTTGCCGTCTTCTGGCATTGCTTCGGGTTCAGTTGTGGTCGTAGTATTGCCTGTTGTCGAGTTGGAACTGTCTCCGCACGCGGCGACAAACAGAGCCAAGACTGCTAACAACGCAATCAACAAGTGGGTTCGTTTCTGTCTCATTTGGGTTCCCTCCTAGGGTATCTTTTGTGACGCTCTGGAATTATACCTGAGCGACCGTGGTAAGAACATACCAGCACACGCAACGCAAATTGTTGTCTTCGTCAAATGGGTTACGGAAGATTGAACGAAGTTTCTGTTCAGACAGCAGTTATGGGGTTCCGCGGTAACGTTGTTTCGTCATCAGTATCCTTGAAAATCTTGGCTCGACGGAATTCTCGAAGCACAGGCAATGTTGTTGAGACAAGAACTACGCCACCAACCAGTACAAGAAACGAGCCAACGCCACTAAAATAATTGTCGTCGGCTGACCTGACGTGAGTCGCAATCCAAGCGAATGCGATACACACGATTCCAGCGCCGAACCCAGCGGTAATGGTGTTCCACCTCCATCGGAATCGCTCAGTTGTCGACATGACACCAGCAGCAAGCAAAGTCGACCCCAAGGCAACCAAACTAGTCACATAAGCCCAAGTTCCTAAACTTGTACCTTCTGAACTCGTGCCCGATATAAGGATTTTATCCGACCTTTTCAAACTGTTGTAAATCGTACTGACTTGTGCCCCGTACACGCTTGATTGACGGGGGTCTAACTCGGATTTTGCCAACAGATCATCGATTTGTGCTTGAACTTCAGGGGTGATGATTACGTCTCCTCTTATGTCGTAACTCCAAATCGAGATTGCACCTACGCCGATCAACAATGAAGCTGCCACGGCTCCAAATACTTGACCCCAACTAAAATTGTCGCTTATCGGATGAAGAGGTGAATGAGGTGCGTGCTGGATCCACCATACCGCCCCAATCGTTGCGATCACACTGCCAATGAGGGCCAATATCGCGCCTGAACCGGTATTCTGCCCCACCGCGAGATGCGATGGCCTAGCGAGAAAATAGGCAGCCATCATAACCGAAACTGCGAGAGCGGCGATTACCGCACCATCTGCGGTCAACCACCGAGGCCCTCGTCCTGGTGAGAGTGAGGTAATTGCGACCGACAATAAGACAAAGGATCCTAAAACGGCGACCAAAATTCCGACCCATGAACCACCGCTTGCTGCGAGACCGTTGAACGACTCGCCGACCAATGTTTCGTCGGTACGGCGGCCATAAGCGCTCAAAAACCCACCTCCGCTGGTCCAAGGTAACAATACTGAGAGTACAGTTAGCAATGCACCAGCAGCGGTAATAACCATTGGTACGCGCTCAGACGAAGAGATTGAGGCGATCTTTCCATAATCAATATCGCTCTCTGCTGGAGCTTTGTTAGGTTCGTGAGTTTTCAGAAGTGTTTCAGGGTCGCGTCGGTGAGCCCAAGCTAGACGTATTCGCTTCAACAAACCGCCCGACTCGTCGCCATCGCGTTGCGAAATGCGGTCTAGAATAACTGCAACTAAGAAAAACGCCAATCCTGAAGCACCACCAGCCGCAACATCCTGATTTTGAATCGCTCGAAACAAGAGGGTGCCAAGGCCACCGGCTCCCATGATTGCAGCTATCGCCAGCATTGAGATTGCCAAGAGGAGGGTTTGGTTAATTCCGGTCATTATCGCCGGGCGCGCTAAGGGGAATTGCACATCAAATAGGACCCGCCGTTCTGGTGCCCCGTACGCTCGGCTTGCTTCCACAACATCGCTCGGTACTTGCCGAATGCCAAGGTTGGTCAATCTCACTAACGGTGGAAGTGCGAACACCATGGTCACCATTGTGGCCGAGACCTCGCCAATTCCGAAAAAATAAACAAAAGGCAGCATATACACAAAAGAATGCACAACTTGCATCGCATCAAGTACAGGTCTTACCGTATTCCAAACACCATCTATGCGTCCACAAGCGATACCTAAAGGAATTCCGATTATTGCACACAGGAAAACCGCAACACCAATAAATCCGATAGTTGCCGCCGTTTGGATCCAATAAGCATTACCTAATATTCCACATATGCCTAAACCAATCGCAGCAAAAGTGCCAACTTTGAGGTTCCGGCTCAACGTGCCGATCACGAAGAATGCCAGCGCAACCCAGACCCACGAGACCGCCTTTAGGGTGTCGACAACGATTACAGAGATAAGTTGATCAAACGGCCATTCAATGATGTTGAGCACGGGCTCAAGATTATTTTCCGTCCAATCTACTGCTTGGTCAATCCATTGTCCGAATGGAATTTCAAACTCGTCCAAGACCGCGTTGTCACTAATTGAAGGGCTTGGGGTTTCTGGATTGGTTTGTTGCGCTATCAGGCTCACATGAACACCTCTTTCTCAAAGTCTTCGATTAGGTTTTCTACTCGGCCCATTTCTTCCATTATGTGGCGGGGGTCAAGGTTGCCAACCAACACTCCAGCATCGTCGCACACTGCGATCGGTAACCCTCGTCCGGCGGCGGCATACACCGAATTTAAGCGATCTTCGGGTTTGCAGCGCTCAAAGTCGGTACGCAAAGCCGAAACCAATTCGGTAGTACCCATGCTGGATGCTCGCGCCCCATCCTCAATAGTGAACAGGTGCGTAGGTACGCCGAAGGCATCAAGGATAAACGCACCAGAGCGTTCTGTCGTGCGGGTCAGCGCATCAGCGAGCGCGGTATCTAAAGATAACGGGGCCGGTGGTTGCATAATCTCATGCACTTGAATAACCCGGCCTTGGTCCACATCCTGGACAAACTCGGCTACGTACCCCGTGGCTGGTTGCGTAAGGATTTCTTCAGGTGTTCCGATTTGCACCACCGCACCGTCTTTCATGATGCAAACACGGTCACCAATTCGCAACGCTTCATTCAGATCGTGCGTAATAAACAAGATCGTCTTTCGAAGTTCACCCTGGATTTCCATCATCTCGTCTTGCATTTGACGGCGGATCAGTGGGTCAAGAGCGCTGAACGCTTCGTCCATCAACAAGATCTCTGGATCGGACGCTAAAGCACGTGCCAACCCAACTCTTTGCTGCATGCCACCAGAAAGTTCAGACGGAAGGCTCTGCGCGTAGGTATCAAGGCCGACGAGCGCGAGTGCTTTCATCGCCGCATCTTCGCGCGTCCTTTTGTCCACCTTTTGAACTTTCAAACCATAACTCACATTGTCGATCACATTGCGATGGGGAAATAAGGCGAAGTGCTGAAACACCATACCCATATGTGTGCGACGAAATGCCTGAAGTGCCGACCCCGCAAGCTGTTGAACGTCGGTGCCCTCGACCAAGACCGAACCATCGGTAACGTCGAACAACTTATTGACGGTGCGGATGGCGGTGGACTTGCCTGAACCCGAAAGACCCATCACCACGAATATTTCGCCTTTCTTGACTGAGAACGAAACATTGTTTAACCCAATTACGTGGTCGGTAGCCGCTTGGACTTGGTTCTTGCCCATCCCTGACCGAACTAAGTCAAACGCTCGACCCCTTGGTTGGGGGCCAAAAATTTTGTAGACCTCGTTGAGGATGACAATATCTTCACCCATCTCTACCATACGAAAAACCTCCCGGCAGCGGACGGGGGATTACTGTAGCACAACTCTCGCGGTCATTGCACATCGCGCTCAAATTCTCCCTCGCGCCCCTACATTTGCTGCACAGCGCATGGGTCAATGCCCCGGGTCGAGACCGCCGAGCCAGTTAGCCGCGTCGTGATGCCTACATTTGCTGCACAACACATGGGTCAATCGCTCACCTAGATTGTTAGCAAAGCCGCTGGCACAACACCGATACCGTCAGTTCGGCGATAGGCGTACGGCCCGCAGGTCACCACGACCGCGTCGAGCAAATCGGAACCGATACGCTTGGCGAGCCAGTGCAGGTGACGTACATCTTGGTCGTCAACAGTGCTCGAAAGTTTGACTTCAAGAGCAACGACCTTGCCGTCACCCCGCTCAATGATGAGGTCAATCTCGTGCTCGCCGCCATGGGTGCGAAGGTGCAGCACTTTAGCTTCGTTCTGCTGCGCATAGGTACGAACCGAAAGAGTCACCAAAGACTCGAAAAGCGACCCTAGGAGTGGGCCGTCACGAGGCACAAAAGGCCCAGCGGAAACCCCTTGTAACAGTGCTGCCTCGTCAACACCCAACAAGCGTGCTGCTAAAGCCGGATCAGCGAGTTGATGCACGGGCGATGCGCCCAATCTCCTAAGCCGATTGCGAGTGGGCAACCAAGACGGCACCTCGTCAATCAACCAAAGCTGTTCAAGGACCGAGCGGTATGGGTACACCGTGGATTTGGAAGGCTTGTGGGATTCCCCAGCGGAGGCGGCATCGCGAATAGTTTCAAATGTTGCAGTAGTTGACGTTGCCGCCGCATACGCAGTTAACCATCGGCGTAGTGATTCGGTGTCACGCACCCGCTGGTCTAGTTCTTCGAAGTCGCGCTCCACCGCACGGTCAATGTAGCCGTCAAGAGCCGACCGCAGGATACGTCCAGAGTATTGACGCATACCTGGAAACCCCGAACGTATGATTTCGGAGGTGTAGTCGGCCACGGTGAGTTTGGTTTCACCGCGCAGGTCACCTTTGTTGCCGCTGAGTAAACTGGCGAGGCTTACCGTTGTTTCATCGCGAAACCGTTCGGCTAGCGACATGGGGCGCATTCTTAGCGTGATGATACGGCCAGCCCCAGAGTGAGTTGGTAGCCGTGTTGGTGTTGCCGAACCGGTCAACAAGAAGCGGCCGGCTTTGCGCCCTTCGTCAACGGCGCGGCGCACGACATCCCAAGACTCTGGCAGCCGTTGCCATTCGTCAATCAATATGGGTTCCGCGCCTTCGGATAGTTGTTGACGGCGGGCTTTGACAAGGGTTAGTTGGTCTGGGTCGTCTAGGCGATATACGGTAGTGGCTCGTTGCATTGCGGTTTCGGTCTTGCCAACACCTCGAGGCCCTTCAAGGGCAATCGCAGGCAA
>JAHQYM010000142.1 GCA_024421095.1 Acidimicrobiia bacterium | reverse complement strand
ATACGGAGTATGATGGGTTGGCTGACCCGGATTCGTCTTATTCGAAGGCTGATGTGGCGCGTTTGGAGGCGTTAGCGGCGGAGCATCACATTTCGATTATGCCGGGTTTCGAGTTTCCGGGGCATGCAACGATTGTGGCGGATCATTTCAATATCGGTTTCGGGCATGGGGCTAGTCCGTGTACGGTTGCTCACGCCCCGGGTGGTTTGACGGTGAATTACACGATTGATATGACATCGGCGGCGGCGGTGGATCGGTCGAAGGAGATTATCACGAAGTTCGCGTCGTGGTTCAGTGGCCCGTATGTGCATCTGGGTGCTGATGAGGTGATTGGAAATTTGGGCAATTGTGCGAGGGTGCGTGACTATATAAGCCGCACTTCGGGGGTTACGAACTTGGCGGATTTGTTGGTTTCGTTTGTCAACGATTTGAACGATACGGTCAAAGACCTCGGCAAGAAAACGGTGATCTATAACGGTTTCGAGCATTCACCGGTTCCGTCGGGGCAGACTTTGGATGATGATGTGGTGGTGATGTTTTGGGAGGGGAATCGTGCTGGTATTAATCGGGAGGCTGTACGTAGCGGGTTGACATCTTCTTTTGAGGTGATCAACATTGACTCTGGCTACACGTTTTATTTGACCCCGAACAACCACCACAGTCTTTATCCGTCGGAAGCTAAGATTTACGATCAGTGGGTGCCGTCTACTACGGATTTGGGTACGGGTATACACGTTTGGGGTGACTCCAATTTTTGGGCTGAGGACGAGTTTTTTGAGCGGTTGCTGCGGCGGGGTCGAGCGATTGTGGCGGATCGTACGTGGAACACCACAACCACACCCGATGATGTGTCAGCGTTTTATGGCCGCATGGCTACGGTGGGGTCACCACCGGGCTGGGTGGGGTATCAAGCACCAACCCGAGTGAACGATGGTGAACCGTCGCATTATTACACGTTCGATAACGACGGCGAGAAATATCCACCGAGTCATCATTACGCGAACCGGCCGGGTGGCGGGCAGACGTTGTATGTTGAAGACTCGGTGGGTGAACGCCACGCGGTGTCGTTCAAATCCACCGACGGCAGCGATTCGGTTGTGGGCAAGTCTATTGTTTTGAACGGTGACGGTATCGCCGCGACGTTTGGTGGTGTGGACATACCCGCACCGTGGAGTTTGTCGACCTGGGTGAAACGCACCGCCAACAAAAACAACGGTGTTCTAATGAGTTCACCCGACGAGTTCGGCAACCGTCACCATATTTTCCTTGAACACGGCTCGTCGAGGCGTGTGGCGTTCACGGCTGGTGGTTCCACCCACACATTCAACCACACCGTCCCGTTGAACACTTGGCAACATCTTACCCTAGTCGCCGATGCCGCGACCACGAAACTGTATGTCAACGGTGCCCTTGTCAGCACGGTCAACCAATCCTCACCGTTACCACGCCACGCAATCGGCACGGTTGGCAACGTCGCAAGAGCCAAACTAGACGAACTCAAAATTTGGGACGAAGCTCTCTCCGCCGCTCAAGTCGCCGAGTTGCCCCGCGCGCATTGCGCCGACACCGGGCTGATACACCACTGGACATTCGACGAAACAACCGGCACCACCGCCACCGATGCTGGCAGCGGCGCCAAAAACGGCACCATCACCGGTGCCACCCGGGTAGCTCAGGGCCGCGTTGGTGGGGCACTCAGCTTTGATGGCAACGGCGATTATGTACGAGTCGAAGCTGACGCTGTCGGCACTAGTGGCGGTTGCGGCGGTGGTTGGACCGCAGCGTTATGGGCGCGCCGTACCGCCGCGAGCGGTGACGGAATCTTGTTCTCAAGCTCCGATGGTGCCACAAGCGATGCGGTAACAATCAAACTCGAACAACAGAACCGCAGTGGACAAGTCGGCATCACCCGCTACGGCACCGCCGACTACACCTTCGGTTACACCACACCACTAAACACATGGGCGCATCTCACTATAGTCGGCACTAACAGCGACACGAAACTATATGTAAACGGCACCCTAACAGGCACCATCAACGAAGCGTTTGACCTACCATTACACACCCTCGGTGCCCTCCCCAGTGGAAGCACTTCAATTCATGCCACTCTCGACGACATCCGTGTTTATGGCCACGCCAAAACCGCCACCGAAGTCACCGCGTTGTATAGCCAAGTGAATCTCGGCCCGCCAGATGCTCCAACACAAGTAGCCCTCACCCCTGCATCTCAACAGCTTACGGTCACTTGGATACCGCCGGCCAACAACGGCGGTGCGGTGGTGTCGAGCTATGTGGTGTCGCACAAGTTGGCTTCCGCTGGGGCGGATGGTTGGTCGACGCCGGTGTCGGTGACTGCGCCGACGGTTACGGCGGTGATCTCGAGTTTGACGAACGCTTCGGTTTATGAGGTGCGTGTCGCCGCAAAAAACTCGGCTGGGCAGGGTGCGTGGTCTGAGGTCGTGTCTGCGGCACCTTCGGGTTCGGCAGTCGCGCCTGGTGCGCCTCGCGATGTGTCTGCGGTGCCGGCTGATGGGTCGTTGGTTGTGTCGTGGGTGCCGCCGGGTTCTGATGGCGGTGCTGCGGTGTCGGGTTATCTGATCCAGCATCGTGAGGACACCCAGGGCGCTGCTTGGTCGACCCCAGCGGCAGAGGCGGCTGCGACTGCGCGTACGTTTACTGTTTCGAGTCTCACCGGTGGGAAAACCTATCAGGTGCGGGTAGCGGCCAAGAACTCGGCGGGCACCGGAGCTTATGTGACCGTTACTGCTGCGGTGGTGAACACCCCGGGTGCGCCACAAAACCTGGCTGCCACAGCGGGCGACCAAACCGTGTCGCTGGTTTGGGAGGCGCCAGCCTCTAACGGTGGCGCAGATATATCGGGTTACTCGATCCAGCACCGTGTAAACACGGAAGGCACTGATTGGTCTGCTGTAACGACCGTGGCTGCTGACGTGTTGACCCAGACCATCGCGAGTCTCACCAACGGCAACACTTATCAAGTGCGTGTAGCGGCGCGTAACTCTGCTGGGCTCGGTGCTTGGGCAACGGTCACCGCCGCTCTGCCGGCATGCCCGGCGCGTCTGATACACCACTGGCCATTCGACGAATCATCGGGCAACACAGTAACCGACAGTGGCAGCCGTGGCGATGACGGCACGATCACTGGTGCTACCCGCATTTCGGGTGGGCGTTTGGGTGGAGCGTTGAGTTTCGATGGTAACGGTGATTATGTGCAGGTTGGTGAGAGCGCGTTGACTCCGGGGTCTTGTGGTTGGTCTGCGGGTTTGTGGGTGAGACGTACTGGTGATGTTACCGGTGATGGTGTGTTGTTTTCGAATGCGAGTGGTGGCGCGAGCGTTAGGCTTGAGCAGTACAACAATAGTCAGGTTGGGATCACCCAAATCGACTTGACGGATCATTGGTTTGGTTACACGGCTCCGTTGAACACTTGGGTGCATCTCACTATTGTTGGTACTGGTAGTGTGACGACGCTTTATGTGAATGGTGTGGCGCATGCTACGACGATCAACCGGGGGTTTGATTTGCCGTTGAATCGTATCGGCGCGGCGACCAACGGCGGTTCGATTGATGCCGACCTTGATGATGTTCGTGTTTATAGCAAGGCTTTGACTGCTGAAGAAGTCACGGCGTTGTTTAGCGAGGTGAGTGTTACTCCCGACCCGTCCACGCTTACGGTGTCTGTGGTCGAGTCCACGGTTGTGGAGGGTGTTGGTGATGTGGTGGTAACCGCGACGCTGGATCAGCCTGCGAAGGTGGCGACTACTGTCACGTTCACTGCGACGGATGGCACGGCAGTTGCGGGCACGGATTTTGTGGTGCCGGCTACGTTCACGGCGGTGATCGCCAAGAACTCGAAGGCGGCGACGGCAACTATCAGCATCACCGATGACAGTGTTGATGAGGGTTCTTCGTCGAAAGCGTTTGCGGTTGCTGCGTCTACTACTAGCCCGAGTTTGACTGCGGCTGCGGTGACGATAACGATCACTGATGATGACACCGCCGGTGTGACTGTGTCTGAGTCGTCGGTGACTGTGATCAAAGATGAAGGGGTGGGTTACACGGTGGCGTTGGATTCGCAGCCGTCTGGGGATGTGACGGTGACCGCCACGAGTGGCGCGTCAGCGACCGCGACGGTTGCTCCTGCCACCCGCACGTTCACCACCTTGAATTGGTCAACGGCGCAGTCGTTCACGGTGACGGGTGTGGAGGCTGGTGCTACGAGCGTGACTCATGCCGTGTCGGGGTATGGTTCTGTGACTGCGGCGGCTGGTGTGGGTGTGACGGTGGTTGATGGGGTTGGTGTGCCCACTGGTTTGCGGGTGGTTCCAGTGGATGGGCGTTTGGGTGTGTGGTGGGCACCACCTACAGGTGACGGGGTGTTGGATGGTTTCACAGTTGAGCACAAGTTAGCATCCGCTGCTGACACGGAGTGGGTGTCAACGTCGGTGGATGCTGACTCCGGGCATTATCGGGTGTCTAGATTGGCGGCGGAAACGTATGTGGTGCGTGTGGCGGCAGTCGTTGGTGGGCAGCAGGGTGCTTGGGTGACATCATCGCCGGTGGTGGTGCCAGCGTTGGCATCGGCGAACACAGCGCCGGAGGTGATTCCGCGGTTGCGGTCTTGGGTTGGTGGTGCGGGGTCGTTGTCGTTGACGTCGGCATCAAGGATTGTGGTATCAACTGGTGACGCTGGGGAGTATCGTGTTGCGTCGTCGGTGACGGCGACTGCGTTGTCGGAGCGTACGGTGTCGCAGGTGGCGGCGACGATCAAGAAAGATTTGAAAGTGTTGACGGGTTTGGATTTGGAGGTGGTGTCTGACGTGTCGCCGCAGACGGGTGACGTGTTCTTGCAGTTGACCGACGCGGTTGATAGCGGGTTGGGGGTTGAGGGGTATGAGTTGTGGGTTGGTGATGTGGTGGTGATACGGGGTAATACGTCTACGGGTGTGTTTTGGGGTTCGAGGTCGTTGTTGCAGGTGTTGGGTCAGTCGTCGGATGATCGGACGGTGAACGCGGGTTGGGTGCGGGATTGGCCGAGTCAGGAGGTTCGGATGATCGCGCCGGATATGGGGCGGAAGTTTTGGGAGGTTGATTATGTGGAGGATTCGTTGCGGCAGATGTCGTGGTACAAGATGAACCT
>JAHQYM010000141.1 GCA_024421095.1 Acidimicrobiia bacterium | reverse complement strand
TGTTCAGCCACGTCAAAGGCGAACACCCCCACCTCGAAACGCTCGACGATCCCGCCGACCTCACCGCAGAACTCGAACGCGTCCGCGACCACTACAACTGTGTGAGGCTCCACGAAGGCATCGGCTATGTCACCCCCAACGACGAACACACCCCACAAGACGACCAAATCCGCCACCAACGCCGACACGGACTCCAACAAGCCGATCAGCAGCGACGCGCCCACCACCGAAACCAACCGCTAACATGACAAACCAACCACCACCAACCACCCACCGATGCGCCGTGAAAAAACCCGCGATTTGTCGCGAAGAATCAGACACACCTCATCACCACCGACCACGCCGATCACTCCACGGACAAACCAACGCCGTCTACCCTTCTGACCACCAAACAAACCCAACACCCGATCACCCATAACACCTGGACTCACAAACGGGTCCACGTCACTGACAGGAGAACACACCAACTTGATTAACTATCGTGCATCTGGAGCTATGTTGCTGGCTGTAGCATTATGGGCGCTCGCACCAGCGATCGTTCATCTCACGGTTGCTCATTCAAACCCTTTCCACTTCAATTTGATTGTCATAGGTGCCGAAACGGGATTGTTGATCGTACTCTTAAGAGTCGGTGCTAAATCGTATTTTCAGGAGCCTCTAAAGGAGATTTATGGTCAACTACGACGCCTTCCCACAGAGTTCAAACGCTTGAGTACGTACCTCTCATATTTCAAGAGTTCCAAGACAGATGACTCGATAGTTTCGTTGAATGCCATGAACGATGAGTTCTCTAAGATGGGAATAACGCCTCTCGTTTCCGTCGTTAGACTTCCACTCATTTGGGCTATGATCGGTACGTTGCACTACGGTTTCTTTGCTTGGTCAACACAGTATATTGAGACTGCCATTGCAACCACGATATATGAAACTTGGCCGTTCTTTCTTATACTCTTTATGACACGTCACCATTCGGTAGACGAAGCTTACAGATTTCGCCGACGTCCTACAAACACGAAACGTGGATCCGTCGGAGGAAATGAAGTCGCAATTCTAGCCGTATCCGCCGCGATCGGAGTTGCGCTAATATCCGTCAGTCAGCATCATATTGTTACCGTTGATTTGTTGTCGTGGGAAAATATCCGCGGGATGTTTCTTGCTACAGTGGCTTCCGTTCTCCACGCACTATGGATCGCTGGAACACTTATCTATGGAAAGATAATCTACTATAGAGTCGTCGAACCAGCGTCGATCGGATCTGAAGATGCTGTCTCTTGGTCGATGTTGCCGGTCAACGAGAGATCGAATGCGCATCGCAGGTTGTTGCTTTGGTTAACAGTAATGGGGATAGTAGTCGCTAGATTGGCGACACTTCCGGTGACATTGATTCTAGGCGGGCTGTTGTTCAGTCACAACGGTCTTTCTCTGGGATTCTCGTTGACAACGCGTGGCTTAATTGGTGGGATCACCCTGGGCATCGTCGGCGCTCTCTCCGCTGCCCTTCGCCGCTACGGAGATATTTCGGCGTCTGGCCCCGGTATACACGCGCTAGCGTTCCTTACCCCACCCCTTTCCCTAGTATTACTGTGGCAACTTGGTATAGATCTCCCTCAACGAGACATTTTTGTTATTGGTGCAGTGTTAATCATTGCAAGTAATATCCTAATCCAATCGAGACCTGATCAACACCGAGATCTATCACAGTTCGGTGTTGATGATTCGCCTTCCCGAGGACGGTTGGGGTTCAAGGCATTCATACTCTCGATCTGGATCTTCGGTACGATAATCTATACGCGGGATGATATACTTCCGAAAATGTGGCTTGATTGGAAACCAAAAGACTATTGGGCGCTTGTCGCGCTCTCAGCTACAGTATTCGCTTTGATACTTGGATTTAGAGTAGTCAGACTCGCGGCCCAAATTGATCAAGAAGATGACATTATGGTTCGTCTCTTTAGAGATTGCGAACACCTAGCAAGACGCAAACATATGTGTCCCGACGCGATCGATAATCTTCGTCTGCTTGATATGACTCGGGTGCGCGAATTGAGTGATGCGTATTCGTCGCTACGGACTATGGTGAGAAATATGTTTAATGTAACGATGGATCGAGAAGATTATTCGGTTCTCCGTGATGTTGAGACCAATCTAGATCGACTTTGCCATATCAAACAACAAGGCAGAGACATTGTCGAACTTATCTCTTTGTCTGCCTTTGCTCTTGCAACGATCGGCATTGCCCTGTTCTCCCGTCCGGCAGAACTCCGAGACGTGGGCTTCGCTTGGTCAGCGTTTATCTCAGAATCTTTTGCGTTAATATTTGTATCAACGATAGCGTTTCTGTGGGTGAACCTATTCGATATGCGACGTGACCGCAGCATCCCGACACTTGTCCCGATACACAAACTTGAAGGCGACAACGGAGTGTTCTTTCGTTATGATCGAGATCTCCGTGTCAAACACATCGCAGCCGTGTCGCTTAGCGCGGCTATGGCTGGAACTTTTGTCTTGCTGCTGTACGACAAATGGCTTAGTTTAACATAACGATAAGATTCCCTTCTGAAAACGCCAACACACCGCGCCGCGCGCTACCCTTTCTGAACCAAACGGAAATGTAGATCGATTCAACCGTACCTTCTCCAGCGAGTGACAGGCAGCGCGATGAGATCATTCGCTGTCGAAGTCTGTTGGAGTTCGATCCAAGGGTCGTTGCGAGATGACGCATACGCCTTCGGTTAGCGTGCATTCCGATGGGCGTTTCACCGTCGGAACTCTTAGCGGGACGGTGGCGTCTCCTGAACGATGATCAATCCAAACTTCGGCGGCACCTGATCGATCCAGATTTTCGGGTCGGGCTCGATTCTGTGGCCAAGACACTCGGGCACGATGCGGCACCCGTCCTTCGTCGCCACGCCTTCTTGCTGCTTCAGCCTGACTGCATGGCACGGCAGATGGCGAATCGCTGTCTCGAGCTCGTCGAAACTGAAGGGTTCGCGCCGGTCCGGTCACTGCGTCTACGCCTCCGAGTGGACATGGTCCGACGGCTCTGGAAAGCCAGGTCGTCGGATTGGACACCAAACAGCAACGTGATCGCTGAGTTGATCTGCACGCGCGGCGAGTCCGTCCTGGTCATTCTCGCTGACACGACTGCCGAGCTACGCGAACCAGCCAGCGTCCGGCTGCGCCGGTTCAAGTGCCCGGCACAACCGGAGGCCCGGTCACGGCACAGTCTCCGCCCTCTGTTCGGGGCTGCCGGACCACTCGTCGTTCTGGTTCACACTTCCGATGAGCCACTCGATTTGATCCGAGAGTCCGCGATCTTCGCAGGCGAACCGGCTCAGGAGCCGTTCGCCACCATGCTGCTGGGCACAGAAGCCGCGACTTGCCGAGAGCGGATACTTGCGGACGCGGCCCAGCTGCAGCGCGACGCCGAGGCTCACGACCTCGACACCCGGACGCTGCCCTGACGCGACTAGTCCTCAGCGCAGCTTCGGGCACAGCGGCTGCACGCGCCCCTGAAGCTGCGCTCCGTGTGCAATCTGCCCTACACGACGTGCTCGAAGGGAACGAACCGCTTCGATTGAGCTAGTTTGCCGCAAATCTAGACCTCATTGGGGTCGATCCGACAGCGTGGGATCCGGTCGTGGTCGGGAGCAAGTTCGTCCAGATCAGCGCTCGTAGGGCCAACGAGGACCCACGAGCTCCAACGGCTCGTATCGAGTGATCCAAAGCTAGATTGCACGGGTCGATTCCACTGCTGTGCTCGTGGCGAGAGGGAGTTGATGCCACTCCTCGCGCTGATTTCCCAACACTCCAGCGGAACTGGTCTCCTAGCGCTCCGGTGGGAACAACCTCTTGTGGGTTGACGGTTTGCGGCTTCTAGGGCGGATCGGAGAGGGTGAGGGTGAAGGCGATCCGGTCGTAGTAGAGCCTCGTGAGACCCTCGAAGCCGGAATCGGTCCCCACAATCAGCGATGCCCGGCCCTCGCCGTCGGCTGAAACGCTCAGAAACTCCGGCCCGCTGGCCAGCTCTTTGATCCGGTACTCGTTCTCAATGACATCGGGGGGGGGGGGGGGCCAGGTTGCCGATTACCCGCATCTGCGTGCCGCTCTGGGACTGGTTTGCCTTGTCGATGTTCATCCCCAGATAGTTGAGGTCATCGAGTTCCGCTTGGGGTTCGACGGTGGACGCGCCGGCCTTCACGTACACGCTCTCACCGGGCGAACCGCCAATCCCGAAGGTTGCCAGCGGGATGTTCGTGGCCAGGTCGATTGTTGCCGACACGGTGTAGGAAGCGGACGGCTCCAAGCCGTCGACCGGCCGCTTCAGGTACATGAAGAGGTCGTCGCTGCGGTTGTGCCCCTGGACGAATATGGCTGATCCCTCCAGGCTGGGGGGAAGGGCCCGGTGAGAACTGTCGAACTCGTAGATCGTCTGGTCGAAGTCCGCGGGCAAATCCGCGAAGTCCACCGTCCAGCCCTCGGGACCGGTTTCGAAGGTGAAGTCGAATTCAAAGTGGCTAACCGGCAGCGTGGTAGGTGTTGGTGAATTGGTACGCGGCGGCACCGTGCTCGATGTCGTGGTAGTCGGTGTCGTGGTAGTCGACGTGGTAGTCGTCGAGGTGGTAGAGTTCGTCGTAGACGGCGGCAATGAGGTCGTAGACCTCGTGGTGGACGTCGGCAATGTGGTAGATGTCGGCAACGTCGTAGACGACGGCGAAGGTGCAGACGGCGGCGACGTAGACGGCGAATCGCTTGAGCCGCAGCCGACGGCCAGAGTCACGACTGCGGTCATCGCCAAGAACAGTCCCGCAGAACGTGGTCTGCCGGTGCGGCGCTGGGCATCAGCGTGAGTGCCCTGCCGCCAGTGCTGGCACGCGGCCGTCCACCCTGCTCCCACGGCCTTCGACACCTTCGACACCATCGACATGATAACCGATCGACGTTTCGAGATGCCCCGACATCAACCGACCAGACCCCTTCCGATGTCTTGACACGTCCCGTTCGCGATGTCCTGAACCGGGACACGCGCAGTTCCACTCGATCCGCTGGAGACGCGGCGAATCGCAGGTGCCAGACTGGGATCGTGACGTCTGCCAGAAGCGACGAGCGGATCCAGCCGGCTTTGCATGCGCTCCTTGTGGGTGACACCGACGGGTTGCGCGCCGCTCTGGAGGCCGATCCCGACATCGTGAACCTCAGCGTCGGCGGGAACACAC
>JAHQYM010000140.1 GCA_024421095.1 Acidimicrobiia bacterium | reverse complement strand
TGCTGCGTCAGGCTTTCGCCCATTGCGCAATATTCCCCACTGCTGCCTCCCGTAGGAGTCTGGGCCGTGTCTCAGTCCCAGTGTGGCTGATCGTCCTCTCAGACCAGCTACCCGTCGATGCCTTGGTAGGCCGTTACCCCACCAACTAGCTGATAGGCCGCGAGACCCTCCTAGAGCGCCTGAGCATTTCCTCATCCGACCAGGCGGCTTGGATGAGGGTATCCGGTATTAGCCATCGTTTCCGATGGTTATCCCGGTCTCTAGGACAGATTTCTCACGTGTTACTCACCCGTTCGCCACTTTCCGCCGGAGCAAGCTCCGGCTTCTCGTTCGACTTGCATGTGTTAAGCACGCCGCCAGCGTTCGTCCTGAGCCAGGATCAAACTCTCCGTCAAGATCTGTAACCAACCGAAGCTGGTTATTAGATCGGTTTGCGAATGCCCTAATCACCGAAGTGATCGCGTAGGGCTTCTCGCGTTCACGTAGAGCCGGTCACCGCTGGCTAGTGGTGACCTGTTTTGGCTCGCCGAGGCAGTGAAGCCTCGGTATTGAATTAACAGATGCCGTTTCAGATCGCGAAATCCGAAACTTCACCCGCACTCGCTTTGCGTCCGTCTCTTCCGTTTTCAAGGAACACTCAACACCGAGGTGCCGGGCACGCTGACCAAATGAATTGACCGGTTAGTGCCTACATACGCTCTCATCAGACGAAGCGTCAACTGAGGCGAGTGACCAAGTTAGCGAGGTGTTGGCGATGCCGCAACCTCTTAAGTGGATTATTTTTTATTTTTTCTTGTTTTCTCTGTGGGTAGTCAAACAATTCACTCAAACACGGCCAGATTGCGTTGTTTTTTGCCTCGTTGCACTAGTGCGAAGCGTTGCGCTATCAACTCAAACGGTTGCGAGGTGCTGGCGACTAAGGTGCCGTTTACGCGCACTCCGCCGCCCGCAATCGTGCGCCGCGCCGCGCCCTTGGAACTGCACAAGCCAGTTGCCACTAGCAGGTCTACGACTGGTTCTGCCGTGCCGATCGCGGTGCGGCTTAGCTGGGTCTCGGTGACGATACCGCGCAGAGATTCAAGTGCCGCGGCATCAATCATGTCACCCCCAAAGAGCACCGCTGCGGCCCGCTTCGCCGATTGCACAGCGGCACTACCGTGTATCAACTCAGTTATGGAGTCTGCTAGTTGCTGTTGCGCCACGCGGCGTTCGGGGTTTTGCGAATGGGTGGCCATGATCTCGGCGATCTCGTTTACACCTAGCAAGGTCAACTGCCACAAGAGGCGTTGCACATCGGTGTCACTGACCCTCAAAAAGTACTGATGGAATTCGTACGGCAATGTCAATTCGGCGTCGAGCCACACCGCGCCTTGCGAGGTTTTGCCAAACTTCTGACCGTCGCTGCGGGTCATTAGTGGCCAGGTAAGGCCATATGCACGTGCCCCGCTACGTTTACGGATGAGGTCGATCCCAGCGGTTATGTTGCCCCATTGGTCTGAACCGCCGATCTGCATTTTGCAATCAAGATTCTGCTTCAACCACCAGAAATCGAACGCCTGCAACAACATGTAACTGAACTCGGTGAAGGAGATGCCTGCCTCGCTCGTCATCCTTGAACGGATCGAGTCTTTGGCTACCATTTGGTTTACGGTGATGTGTTTGCCAACGTCACGCAAGAACTCAAGCATGCTGACTTCCGCAGTCCAATCATGGTTGTTGACGAGCATCGCCGCGGCCGGGCCGTCAAAGTCCAACAAGCGTTCGAGTTGCGTTCTGATCCCGGCCAGGTTCTTGGCTAGCTCCGCTTCGTCGAGCAGGCTACGTTCGCCTTGGCGCCCACTAGGATCGCCGATCATGCCCGTAGCCCCGCCCACCAAAGCGATGGGACGATGCCCGAAATCTTGAAAACGGCGCAGTACTAGAACGCCGATGAGGTTGCCCAAATGCAAACTCGGCGCGGTGGGATCAATACCGTGATAGACGCTAACCCCAGCAACCCCGCCGTTGTCGAGCAACTCACGCAAGGCTGGTTCGTCGGTGTGATCCTGCAACAACGCACGGGCGCGCAATTCATCAAGTAAGGACGTTTCCCCCATGCTCTCACGATAGAAGACGCACAGCAAACCGCGTCGTTAGCGAAGCGAAAGCAAACCCAAAGCAAGCCCCCAACATGGCATCAGCAAACAAAGGTGAGGATACGTCAACGTTTGTGAGCACAATATAGGCGATGCGCGCCTTTCTACGAAGCCCAATCCGTTGCCTCACAGCGGTTGTCGCCGTGGCCCTGATGGGTGCCGGATGCAGCTTCGAGACTAGAGACTTCGACGCATTATTCGGCCCAACTTTTTCGGTCACCACGCTCGAAACGGCGCAGTCCTCGGTTGTGCTCGACCGCAACGGACGCCTCATCACGCCGTTGCGAGGCGAACAAGACCGCACAGATGTTGCGCTTGTAAACATCCCTGAAGTGCTGCAAAACGCGGTCATCGCTATTGAAGACGAACGTTTCTGGGACCACGACGGCATAGACATCAAAGCCATCTTGCGTGCCGCGCGCTCAAACGTGAACGCTGGCGGTATCAGCCAAGGCGGCTCCACGATCACCCAACAATATGTGGGCAACGTTTTTTTGGATCGCCGTGACACCACCGGCAGCCGCAAAATCGAGGAAATATTTATGGCTTTGCGGTTTGAGCAACGTTACACCAAACAGTTCATTCTGGAACGTTACCTCAACTGGGTTTACTTCGGCAACGGTGCCTACGGCGTTGAAGCCGCGGCGCGGGAATACTTCGGTGCGCCTGATTGCGTTGCACAAGGCGTGAGCGACGACAACTGCTTGAAGGTTACTGAACTAACGGTGGTGCAAGCAGCAACGCTAGCCGGGTTGATACAGGCACCGAGCCGCTACAACCCCTACCAAAACCCGAACCAAGCGCGTGACCGCCGCAACCTAGTGCTGTTGCGCATGTATGCAAACGACTTTATCACCGAAGCCGAATACGAATTCGCGCGGCTTGAACCGATTGAACTAGTTGAAGACGTACCAATCTTAGAAGAGGAATATCCGGCGGCTCACTTCGTTGAAGATGTGAAGCAATGGTTCCTAGACAACGAAGAATTCGGTGAGACTCGTGAACTCCGCGCCCGACTGCTTTTTGAAGGTGGGCTAACTATTCACACCACCATAGACCTAGAACTGCAAGCAAGAACCGAAGCCGCGGTGGAACGTGCGCTACCCCGTTTCCGTGAAGATGGCAGCGAAAACCCCGACGTTGCGGCGGTGGTGATGGGCACCACGCCGAACGATGACGGCCACATCTTGGCAATGTTTGGAGGTAGAGACTATTTCGGCACGCGTGACGATGCCAAGTTCAATCTCGCTTCTGGGTCAGGACGGCAAGCCGGATCAGCCATGAAAGCAGTTGGTCTTGCCGCCGCGCTACAAGGCGGAATACCGGTGACTAGTGTGTGGGAATCGCCTCGAGAAATCGAGATCGACAATTGGCCGGTGTGCGGCAAACCGTGGCCGGTGCGCGGCGGAGCAAGCGACGAAACGGTCACCTTAGCGAGAGCTACACGCAGTTCGATCAACACGGTGTACGCGCAACTGATCGAACGAATTCGGCCACAAGCGTTTGTGGAAATGGCTGAAAAATTGGGGTTCGGTGTAGGCCGCATCGCGCCGGTGTGCGCCGCGGTACTCGGCACAGAAAACGTCAACACAGTCGAGTTGGCTACCGCGTTCTCCACTTTCAAACGTTCTGGTGTGCGCCTTGATCCCATTCTCGTGACCCGCATAGTGCAACCCAACGGGTCACTGTTGTTTGAAACATCCCCAAATCCCGCACCCGTGCTGAGCGCTTCTGTAGCCAACCAAATTTCTTGGGTGCTTACCGGTGCCATTGAACGAGGTACTGGTAGCCGCGCCAGATTAACCGATGGCCGTGTGGCAGCGGGCAAAACCGGTACGTCTCAAAACAATGCGGATGCCACATTCGTGGGTTACACCGCTGCACGCACGGCCGCGGTGTGGGTTGGTTACGCGGAAGCGCAAATACCGATGAACTCCGAATTTGAGGGCCGTTCGGTAGCCGGCGGTACGTTCCCAGCGTTGATCTGGAAAGAGATCATGGAGGAGATGCACGACGGGATTCCCAACGCGGGATTTGCTACCCCGCCGCCTAGTTCCACCACCACAACATTGCCGGATGTGCCTGAAGTGCTGATCGTCCCAGACCTTTTTGGGCGCACCATTGAAGACGAAGAACTGCAACTGCAGCTAGAAGAACAGCTTTTCAGCCTTACCGTGATCGAACGCGAGACCACCGATTATCAACCTGGGAGCATTTTTCTACAGGTGCCGACGGCTGGGACTGAAGCGCCGGGTGGCGTGGTTATCACTGTGGAGGTGGCTGTTGAACCTCAAGCCCCGCAAGTCCCCGAGGTTGTTGGACTACTTGAAAGCGAAGCCAAACAACTGCTAGCCAGCGCCGGTTTGGGTGTGGATACTCGCCTTATTGCCAATCCCGAACCTATTGGTGAAACACGCCCCGGTCGGGTCTGGGCACAAAATCCGCTTGCTGGAATCGCAGAAATAGGCCGCGAGATCGCCACGATCTGGGTCAACCCAACCGCATTCGACCCAGCCTAGCGTTGAGCCACGCCGATGTCTGCAACCACGAATCAGCAAAGCAAACCGCACAAGCTGACCAAACTGGCCAAGCCGCACAGACCGCACAAACCGCTCAAGCCGAACAAACCGAACAAGCCGCACAAACTTACCAAAACGCTGCTGGTGATACTGCTGTTGGCGATGCTGGCCATGTGGGTCTGGATTTATTTGTTTGCGCCTCGCACCAACCCCGATCGCTTGCAAAGCCGCAGTTTCGCGCAAGCGGCTGAAGCGGTTTGCGCGCCGCTACAAGCCGCTATCAATGCTCTACCGAGCGGTCGAGATGTGGATACCGTGGCGGCTCGCAACGCGCAGATAATCGCTGGTACGGAACTTGCTGAAGCGATGGTGATGGGTTTGCGAGAATCGGCACCGCTGCACCTTTCTGATGTTGGCGACCAGCGGTTGGTTGACGCTTGGTTCGCTGATTGGGATGCCTATCTGCAAGACCGCCGTAACCACACTGACAAACTCAGCGCGTTGGGCGAACGGGCTAGCGACAACGACCTTCGTTTCATCTTGAGCCAACGAGCCGAGGGTGGGATTTATACTCGGCGCATCGACGGATTTGCTAACGTAAACGACATGGCAAGCTGTCACACACCGCTTGATATTTAGCGAA
>JAHQYM010000017.1 GCA_024421095.1 Acidimicrobiia bacterium | reverse complement strand
CTTGTTAGCCGCAGCCCACAACATCGCCCGCCTCGCCGCGCTCGGACTGCACCACAAACCCACCCACTGGGCGCTCGCCTAACCCCCAAACACCCCCCAAACCCTCCCACAACGGACCCCACACCCAACAAACCACCCCAAAAACCCACACCAACCACCCCAACACCCAAACCCCGCCAACCAACACCCAAACCACCGACACACCAACACCAAATTAGCACCAGCCACCTAGGGGCGCAGGGTGATTGCGTCTACTCGTGCAATCACGTTAGGGTCGGGTTCCAAGAGATCAACCAACCCTAAGACCTTCGATGATTCGCCACTGAGTTTGACATCGCCACTGAACAGAATTGCTACGAAGGCTGCGGGGTCACGCTCCACAAAAATCTGATAAGCCAACGCATAGGGCATTTCGATAGCGAAATCAGCGTCATCGAGGTGTCCTTCGTCTAGCAACAGCGCACCACTACTAGTGTCTAGGTGGCCGCACACGGTGGTGTCGGTGAACGGAACGCCAACGATGCTGACGTTGGCTCGCACGTCTACTTCGGTTCGGTATTCGCTCAAGTTGAGTTCGCTGCGAATCTCTTTGAGTGCAGCGAGCCATTCAGGACTCAAAAATTCATAAGTGGTCACCCAACAAGCCTATTGCCTTGTTGCGCCTTTATCCTTAGCTGTGATGGCGCAACGCATTACTCGTGACGAGGTCGTTCATGTCGCTCGGTTGGCGTGTCTAACCTTGACCGAAGAAGAAGTAGATCGCTTTACTCAACAACTTGGGGCGATCCTTCTGCACGCAGCCGACATTGAATCTTTAGACGTTATTGGCGTTGAGCCAACGGCTCATCCGTTGCCGCTATGCAACGTGATGCGTGCCGATGTGGTTGAACGATCTCTAAACCCAGATGCGGTGTTGGCGCAAGCTCCCGAGGTGCGTGATGGGCAGTTTCTAGTTCCACCGGTGTTGGGCGATCAACCGTGACCGCAGCCGACATCGCCGCAGCGGTGAGATCTGGTGAAAGGAGCGCTCTTGAGGTGGTCAATGAGCATCTTGGGATGATTGAAGCGCAAGATCTCAAGGTGCATGCCTTCAACCTAGTCAACGCCGAAAACGCTAGGGCAGAAGCGGCGCAGATCGATGCCAGGGTGGCCGCCGGCGAACCTGTCGGCCCGCTAGCCGGAGTGCCGCTAGCCACCAAAGACAACTTGTGTACCAAAGACCTACCCACTACCTGTTCATCGAAAATGCTTGAGAACTACCACCCGCCCTACGATGCGACTGTTGTATCTCTGTTGCGCGCTGCCGGCGCGGTGAGTCTTGGGAAAACTAACCTAGATGAGTTCGCCATGGGTTCCTCAACGGAACACTCGGCGTTTGGTCCAACCCGTAATCCACACGACCTTTCACGGGTTCCAGGTGGATCGAGTGGTGGGTCTGCTGCTTCGGTTGCGGCAGGTTTCACGCCCATTGCGGTTGGTTCCGACACTGGTGGTTCAATCCGTCAACCAGCGGCGTTTTGCGGTGTTGTGGGGATGAAGCCTACCTATGGTGCGGTGAGCCGATATGGTTTGATTGCTTTTGCGTCTTCGTTGGATCAAGTCGGGCCGCTGGCTAGTAATGTTGCCGATGCTGCTGCGGTGTTTGACGTGATAGCCGGCCATGATCGGCGAGACACAACCTCTATTCAGGGTTTTATCCCCGCTGCACAAGCCGCGCTCAATTTGGGTGTTGATGGTTTACGTGTTGGAGTGCTTCAAGAGTTGTCTGGTGGTGGTGGTTCTGTACCTGGGCTCGCTGTAGATGTGTTGGCACGCACGCGTGAAGCCGCGGAGGTGCTAGCCGCGGCGGGAGCGCGGGTAGAAGAGGTGTCGGTTCCGTCTTGCACGTTGGGTTTGAGCGCCTATTACATTGTGGCACCGGCTGAAGCGTCAAGCAATCTGGCACGCTACGACGGCGTTCGCTACGGTGCGCGGGTGGATGCTCCGACCGCATCGGAAATGACAACAGCTACGCGAACCGCAGGATTTGGTGCGGAAGTGAAACGGCGCATAATGCTCGGGACTTACGCATTGTCGGCAGGATATTATGAAGCGTTCTACGGTAAAGCACTAAAGGTTCGCACCATGATGCTCAATGATTTCGCACGGGTGTACAAAGACTTTGATGTGTTGCTTACGCCAACAGCCCCGACCACCGCGTTCGAGTTGGGGACGCGGATGACTGATCCGCTAACCATGTATGTGAACGATGTTTGTACGATTCCTTCCAACCTCACTGGTCATCCGGCTATTTCGGTGCCGTTTGGTTTGGGTGACGATAATTTGCCCGTCGGTGTTCAAGTGCTTGCTCCGGCTACACACGATACACAAACCTTTAGAGTGGCCGCGGTCCTTGAGGCGGCGGCGCAAGAGGCTCGGTTGTGAGCCCGCCAACAGAACCAAAGTTGCCTGCGGGGTGGGATTTGGTGGTTGGTCTTGAGGTTCATGTTGAACTCGACACCGCAACGAAACTATTTTGTGGTTGCATTAACCGATTCGGGGCTGAACCCAACACCAACGTGTGTCCAACATGTCTGGGTTTGCCTGGTTCGTTGCCGGTGATCAATGAACGTGCTGTAGAACTTGCGATGATTTTGGGTCGGGCGTTGGGTTGTCAAGTCAACCGTTCGGTCATGGCTCGCAAGAATTATTTCTATCCTGATATGCCCAAAGACTTCCAAACCACACAATACGATCAACCAACTAACTCTGATGGCCAACTAGTATTACCTGACGGTTTTGTTGTTGGTATTGAACGGGCGCACATTGAAGAAGACACCGGCAAATCGGTTCATGTGGGTCGCAGTGGAAGGATCAACCAAGCCGTTTATTCTCTTATTGATTACAACCGAGCTGGTGTGCCCCTAGTCGAAATAGTTAGCAAGCCGGATATTAGAACGATTGACCAAGCCCGAAATTTCGTTGATGAACTACGTGCTATTTTGGTTGTTACTGGTGTTTCTGATGCTCGCATGGAAGAAGGTTCGTTACGAATTGATGCCAACGTTTCAGTGCGACCTGAAGGTTTAGCTGAACTCCGTACCCGTTGCGAAATCAAAAACATCAACTCGTTGCGTTCGCTGGGTCGTGCCATTGCTTATGAAGCGAACCGGCAAATCGATCTCTATGAAGACGGTTCTGCGCCCCAGCAGCAAACCCGGCATTGGGACGAGAACACTTCTCGCACTACCCCAGGTCGCTCCAAAGAAGATGCTGACGATTACCGTTATTTTCAAGAGCCAGACCTAGTTCCCTTGGTGCCGTCACCCGCCACCATCGCGGCCATTGATGAGACGATGCCGCAATTGCCAGTCGCTCGCCGCGCCGCGCTTGTAGCAGCTACGGGAGCTGATTCTGTGGCCGCAAGGATCTTGGTTGAGCGTGCCCAAGATGCGTTAGCACTGGAAGCGGTTGCGGCGGGTGCGGAGCCCAACAAGGTGCTAAAACGCCTCGTCAACGACCTAGCTGTTGATGACTGGAGCAATCTTGACGCGACTGCCCTGGCGGAGCTAATCAAAATGGAATCAGCCGGCGCACTATCGGCAAGTCAAGCCAAGCAGGTGTTGGCCGATCTCGTTGAAAGCGGTGGCACGCCCCAAACTTACGTAAAGCGGCGAGGCTTTGAAGTTGTCGACACAAGCGAACTCAAATCTTTGCTTGAGCAGTTAGTAGGCGACAACCCCAGTGAATGGAAACGTTTTTGTGCCGGCGACCAAGTTGAACGCAAAAAGATGCAAGGTTTCTTCACAGGCCAGATTATGAAAGCCACGCGTGGCAAAGCTGATGGCAAGATGGTAGCTGAACTACTCAACAACGCGGCGTTGGTCGGGTAACCTTTTTTACGAACACAGTCAACCAAACAACTAGGACAACCAATGAGCGACAAACTGCGAATGTCTGGCGGTGAAGCCTTAATCAAGGCACTGGAACGCGCTCACGTAGAGGTGATGTTCGGCTTGCCCGGTGGCGCAATCCTGCCCGTGTACGACCCAATTATCGACAGTTCAATACGCCATATCCTAGTGCGCCATGAGCAAGGCGCTGGTCACATGGCTGAGGGCTACGCGCACGCAACCGGAAGGCCCGGAGTGGCGATGGTGACGAGCGGTCCAGCAGCCACCAACATTGTCACGCCACTCTGTGATGCCTTCCTCGATTCGGTGCCGATGGTCTGTATCACCGGCCAGGTCCCCTTGGCAGCTATCGGTACGGATGCGTTCCAAGAATGCGACACCACGGGCATCACCATGGCAGTCACCAAACACAACTTTTTGGTAACGGAAGCCCAAGATATCCCTCGAACCATACGCGCCGCGTTCCACATAGCCACCACTGGTCGCCCCGGCCCGGTTTTGGTAGACATCCCAAAAGACATCGTCGACCCGGTGAACCCGCGCTCGGTGATGACTTGGTATGAAGCAACAGATGCCGATATGGACCTTCCCGGTTACCATCCGCTCACTCAAGGCGACCCAGAACTGATACGTGCTGCGGCCCAGTTGATCCAAACCGCTCAACGGCCGGTGTTGTATGTGGGTGGCGGAATTCTCAAATCCCGTGCCGCTGAAGCGTTGCTGGAACTCGCCGAAATGCTTCAGATACCTGTGGTCACTACTTTGATGGCTCGTGGTGCCTTTCCGGATAGCCACCAACTGTGCTTAGGGATGCCCGGCATGCACGGCAATTACACCGCAGTGATGGCCATGCAAGAATCTGATCTGCTGATCTCCCTCGGGGCTCGATTTGATGACCGAGTGACCGGCAAACTTGACGGTTTCGCACCAGAAGCCAAAATTATTCATGTTGATATCGATCCAGCCGAACTCGGCAAGGTTCGTAAAGTTGATGTTGGCATTCAAGGAGACTGCCGTTTAGTTATAGAAGACCTGTGCGCGGCGCTGCGCGAGTTGGGTGGTGCGGTAACACCAGAAGCACGACGAGCGTGGCGATCAACCCTCTCTGGCTGGCAAGAAAAGTTTCCGCTTGTTTACGAACAATCCGAACCGGGCCACAAACTCAAACCCCAATACGTGCTAGAAGAACTACGAGACAACAACCCAGACGACACAATTCTTGCCTCAGGCGTAGGCCAACACCAAATGTATGCAAGCCAATACTGGCGTTTCAACCACCCATACACCTGGATCAACTCAGGCGGACTCGGCACAATGGGTTTTTCTATTCCCGCGGCGATAGGAGCAAAAGTCGGCAAACCCGACCGTCGTGTGTGGGCCGTTGACGGAGACGGTTGTTTCCAAATGACCGCTCAAGAACTCGTAACCGCATCCGTTGAAAATGTTCCCATCAAAGTTGCCCTACTCAACAACTCTTATCTTGGCATGGTGCGGCAATGGCAAGAAATGTTCTACGACGAACGCTTCAGCGAAGTTTACCTCTCAGAAAATATTCCTGATTACGTGAAATGGTCTGAAGCTATGGGTTGTGTTGGCATTCGCGTTGAATCCCCAGAAGAAGTGGCACCGGCGATCACTAAAGCTAACGCAATCAACGACCGTCCGGTGGTCATAGAGTTCCGAACCGACCCACGCGAAAATGTGTTCCCGATGGTACCTGCTGGGAAAACGAACTCGGAGTTATTAGTTGACCCAAGCCAAGAACACCTCAGACGATGAGCAATCCAGACCGCTTCCATACCATCGTCACCATCGTTGAGAACAAACCTGGGGTGTTGGCGCGTGTCGCCGGCTTGTTCGCGCGCAGAGGTTACAATATAGAATCATTAGCTGTGGCACCCACCAATGAAGAACGATTCAGCCGCATCACCTTCACTGTTGACGTGGAATCGGCGCCACTTGAACAAGTGGTAAAACAACTCAACAAACTAATAAACGTAGTAGAAATACGCGAACTGCCACCATCAGAATGCGTATCTCGAGAACTTATGTTGGTTACCGTAAAAGCGGATTCCCGCGACCGTAGGGAACTGATGGAACTGATTGACGACTGGCGAGCCTACGTGTTAGCTGAAAACACAAAAAAGATTATGCTGTCATTTTCTGCAAGAACAGCACGCCTAGACGAATTCGAAGAATGCCTCAAACCCTTCGGAATTGTAGAAATGCAAAGAACCGGACGAGTAGCATTACCACTACTCAGTTGACACCAACAAACAAGCAAGAAAGACAAATATCAATGGCTAATATCTACTACGAAAAAGACGTCGACCGTTCCCAATTGCTCAACCGCAAAGTAGCAATCTTGGGTTATGGCTCACAAGGGCACGCCCACGCACTCAACCTAAAAGAATCAGGAATCGACGTGCGAGTCGGTTTGCGTGACGGCTCAGCATCGGTGTCGAAGGCACAAGCCGCAGGGCTGAAAGTCACCACCATAGCTGAAGCTTGTGCTGAAGCAGACCTCGTAATGATGCTCATGCCCGACACCGAAATGGCCGCCATATACGAAAGCACGGTCGCCCCCAACCTCAGTTCCGGCGACGCGCTTTTCTTCGCCCACGGGTTCAACATTCGTTTCGGATTGATTGAACCAGCCGCGGAACTAGACGTCTGCATGGTCGCCCCAAAAGGCCCCGGGCATTTGGTGCGCCGCACCTACAGCGAAGGTGGGGGGGTGCCATGCCTAGCCGCAGTTGAACAGAACGCCAGTGGCACAGCGCTTGAACTCGCCTTAGCGTATGCAGATGCCATCGGTGGAGCACGCGCCGGGGTAATCGAAACCACCTTCACCGAAGAAACCGAAACCGACCTTTTTGGCGAACAAGCAGTGCTGTGCGGGGGTACGACACGGCTCGTGCAAGCCGGTTTCGAAACTCTAATCGAAGCTGGCTATCAACCAGAAGTGGCCTACTTTGAGTGCCTTCATGAGCTGAAACTGATAGTCGATTTGATGTATGAAGAGGGCATCGCCGGAATGCGTTACTCAGTCTCAGACACAGCAGAATGGGGCGACCTAAGCTGCGGTCCCAAAGTAATTGACGACAGAGTCAAAGACACCATGAAACAACTTCTAAATGACATTCAAGATGGTTCCTTTGCGGCCAACTGGGTTGCTGAAAGCCGCGCTGGTCGAACCAAGTTCCATGCGTTGGAGCAGAAGGGACACGACCATCCGATAGAAATCGTCGGCAAAAAACTCCGTGCCATGATGCCCTGGATATCAGCAGGCAAACAGTCAGTAGCTGAAACTTCAGGCGGACAAGGCATTGCCTAACCGCATATTGCCTAACCGCACCGCAAACTGCTACAAACTGCTACAAATTCCCGCGAATTAGGGGAACAACATTTGCAACAAGTAGTAGATGATAAACGCAACTGCCAACAAAGCTGGCAGCGGCACCGTCCACAAAGCAGTCCACGTCAACCAACGAACCCACTTGGGCCGGTCGGCAAAACGGCGATGATGGTAAGCAGCTTCTAGCGCCTCGCACTCTTCATTAGGTTGAACCCCATAACCCAACAACTCTCGCGCATCCTCAGCCACTTCAGCACGCACGACAACCCGAAACATACGCTCGGTCACAAGATGTGCAGCAAAAGAATAGGCGGGGTCGCTCAATACCATTCCTTCAAGCCCCCCGTCTCGCAGCATCGCCACAGCCAACTCAGCATCAAAATGTGTGGTGAACTCGCCAACGACACTCAAACCCGGTAATGGTTCCATACTTCCAAGTGTGGCAGAGGTGGCACAATAAACGACACCGATACCGCAATCCTTTAGCGAAGGATTATCGTGTGAACAGATGATCGCGGCGATCAGAGTACGCAACCTCACTACGCTCTATGGGCCGGGGCGGGGCGTTGACGGAGTGAGCTCTGATGTAGGCGAGGGCGATGTGTTGGCAATCCTGGGGCCTAACGGTGTCGGCAAAACCACCAACGTAGAGATCCTCGAAGGTTACCGCAGTCGCGACAGCGGCGAGGTGCAGGTGTTAGGAACAGATCCCGATAAAGGTGGGCCGGATTTTCGTGATCGCATCGGGAATGTGTTGCAATCCGCGGGCATCGACCGTGAACTTTCGGCACGTGAAGCGCTTGAGTTCTATGGCGCTGCGTATCGCGCGCCACGCTCAGTCGAGGAGGCAATAGAACTTGTTGGGCTAACCGATTCGGTCGATAAACGAATCGTAACTCTCTCCGCTGGGCAGCAGCGCCGGGTTGATTTGGCGCTCGATCCGCCGCGATGAGGGAATACTGCGCCGTGTTCGGGGTACGCCGTTGCCTTCGTGGATTTACCTATTCGGGGTGATCGGTTCGTCGGTTTGCATGGCGTTGTTGGGCATGGTGGCGGTTGTGACCCTTGGCGTGGTCGCTTTCGGTGTCACCATTGAACTGGCCAAACTGACAGCAATGATCGCTGCTTTTGTGGTCGGTGCAGCCACCTTCGCTACTTGGGGGGTGGCCATTTCTGGTCTCGCCAAAAGCGCTTCAGCGGCACCGGCGGTAGCTAATGCGGTGATCTTGCCGATGGCTTTCGTGTCGAACGTGTTTGTGTCGCCAGATTTTGCTACTCCCCAGTGGGTGTTAATTGTGGGCGATATTTTCCCGTTGCGCCATTTTGTGATTGCGTTTGGGGAGGCAATGAATCCCTATCGCGTGGCACCGGCATTTGCACTCGGACGGGTCGCTGTGCTGGTGCTTTGGATGTTGTTTGGTGCTGTGGTTGCATGGCGCAAGTTCCGTTGGGAACCTGCGGTTGACGGTTCAACGACACGCAGCCGCCGTTCCCGCCACAAAACCAAATAACTGCGCTGGGAGATCGTTTGCGAGTTTTGGTCAGCTTGCCGGGTCTATGAAACGGAAAGCTTCGGCGTGTGCCGTGCCGACCCGTTGGCCAACTTTGTATGATTCTTGCAGTATTCGTTGACGGAACCTCACGGTTTGGCTGCCGTCGTCGTTTTCGTCTATTGCCATCGTGGTTTCAAACTGTGATTGGTGGGTCAACAGGGCTGAGACTTTGGCATCAAGGTGGGTCTTGTTGAGAGTTTCCAAGTGGTTCGGTTCCTCGCACTCAAATAGCAGCAAAGCGGTAGGTCGATGATGGTTGAGGCCGTGTTCTCGGTGGTAGTGGGGGTCTCGCGCCGCGACGACTGAGTCTATGGTGAGCCAACCCGCGGCGCGGTGGTCGGGGTGTAGGCGCCAGCGTTGCCACGGGTCATGCCCTAAAACCACCTCGGGTCGCAGTTCACGGATAATGCGGCTGACCTGGCTGCGCTTGGCGCGATTGTGATTTAGCTCGCCGTCTTGGGCTCCGAGGAAGATCACCTCGCCAGTCGCGCCGAGTTGAATTGCTGCTTGGCGTTGTTCGGTTTGTCGACGGGAGATTAGTTCGTTGGTGTCGGCAGTTGGATCCCAGGTGCCTTTGCTGCCATCGGTGCAGATCAATAGGTGGATGCGTGCGTCAAACGCAGCCCATTTGGCGAGGGTGGCACCGCAGCCGAACTCTATGTCATCGGGGTGAGCACCAATCGCTAGCGCGGATTTCGGTGTCGGAAGGTTAGTTTGTGTTGACATTGTTCTAAACGTTACGCTCACGATGAGACAATACGTTGCGGCAACACTGTGCGTAGGTCGTTAGGGCTATCTATATCCCAGGCAAGGGTGGCCTCGTTGATCTCAGTGAAGCTGAGGCCGAGTCGGGAGGCCTCAGTTCGATGTTTCGTAAACGAGTTGGGCCCATATGCGAACACGAAACCGCTACCACTTGGCAGACTCATGACGTTGCTGCCGTCTCGGTGTCGGTCGGGGGCGATAACCACTCCGCTGCCTTGCACAACTCGTAAATCTGTGGCGAACGGCAAATCGGCGTGAGCAATAATGATCCGCGAAAACCCTGCAGCTGTTGCCCTAGCTGCGGCAATCGTGATCCCCGGGTTCAGGCCATGAACGCCAACGGCAACGCATGCAACACCGAGCGCAGCGGCCCATTTTGCCACATCGCGATCATCGGTCACTATCCACACTGGAAGGTCATGTGCCGCAGCGACCACAGTTTCAGCCATTTGTCGCATCAAAACGCGCCGCTGCTGAGCGTCAAAAGAATCGCTGAGCCGACTTTTCGCATCGTCGAAAGAGCGCAGCGGCACCAACACCACACTATTTGCTATTGCCGAGTTGGTTTCGCTCAGACCCACAACGAAGACTCTAAGCCCTGAGAAGCTAAGCGTTGGAACTTGCCTTGAGGCTGTGGCAGCGCAGGGTACAAGTTTGGACGCATCAAAAGTAGCAGCGTGGGTGCGAGTGGGGATGCAGTAATAGCGCCTAGAGTAACGGTGATGAAGATGCGAGTTGGGGTGCTCGGTGCTGGGTCTTGGGGAACAACAGTGGCGCATCTTTGCGCCCATAACCTAGCCACCATCCTTTATTGTCGCCGCGGAGATGTCGCTCAAGCGATCAATGCACGCCACGAGAACCCTCGCTACCTGCCCCGGTACCAACTCCATCGGGAACTGCGGGCAACGACTGACCTCACGCATGTGGCGAGCACTGCAGATGTTTTGGTGATGGGCGTACCTGTAGCAGGTTTTCGTGCAACACTGAGAGCGGCGCGCCCCCATGTCAAGCCTGATGTTGCGGTTGTGTCGTTGGCCAAAGGTCTAGATGTGCCGAGCAGAAAGCGTATGACGGAACTGGTCAGAGACGAATTGCCCAATCATCGCGCCGGCGTGCTCAGCGGCCCGAACCTAGCCAAAGAAATCCTCGACGGTGGTGCCGCGGCAGCGGTCATTGCCTTCGAAGACGAAACCATCGCCCGAAACTTGCAAAAAGTGTTCTCTACGAACTGGTTTCGTGTGTATACCAACCCTGATGTGGTCGGTGTGGAAATCGGGGGGGCGGTAAAGAACATCATCGCGCTAGCGGCGGGGATCGCTGACGGCCTCGGCTGCAAAGACAACACCCGAGCTGCGTTGATGACCCGAGGTTTAGCAGAGATGACCCGGCTAGGTGTG
Source organism: Acidimicrobiia bacterium (assembly GCA_024421095.1). Taxonomy (GTDB): domain Bacteria; phylum Actinomycetota; class Acidimicrobiia; order Acidimicrobiales; family Aldehydirespiratoraceae; genus VXYK01. Next base: position 26,831 of record JAHQYM010000017.1, on the reverse strand, counting down.
GCTTTGGGTGCCAATCCAGCAACTTTCGCTGGTCTCGCTGGCATGGGGGACTTGATCGCAACATGCATGAGCACGCAAAGCCGTAACCGTTACGTTGGTCGAGAATTCGCCTACGGTCGTTCGATTGCACAGATTAGCGCTGATATGGATCAGATAGCCGAGGGGATTGAAACAGTGCAAGTCGTAGTCGAACTTGCTGACCAACACGGGGTTTACATGCCGATCTGTGCTGCTGTGCATAAGTGCATACAGGGAAAACAAAGCGCTGAAGATGCCTACCACGCTCTCATCGCAGGTGAACTTGCCTGCGAGTGGCCATGAGATTCTTTCGGCTATTTCGGGGTTGGGGATGGGGTTGGGGTTGGGGTTGGGGTGAGGGTTGGCGAAATCAAGAAGTTGCGGCACCGCGAAAGCAGTTGGCGGGCGCGATGATCGGCGATCTTGTGGGTCCGCTTGCAACCGTAGACGCAAACGGTGCAGTGCAGATGCTTGACGGTAGCTTCTGGTTGCGGTGGGGGATTGCTGTGGGTGACGAGTGGCGTTTAGCTCACCAATCATCGGGTATTCGTCAGCAGCGGGTCGGCACCGCTCCAGTCTATGAGACCCGCATGCGGGTGTCGGGAGGTGACATCATCAAGCGTGTAGGGGTATTCAACGATGGTAACAACCGCACGCTAATTGTTGAGTTTGAGAATGCATCGCCGCAAGCCGTGGCGGTTGCGCTTGTGGGGTGTGCGTCTGCTGTTGAGCTTGTAGCCACCCGCCATGGCATCGAACGCAGTGGCAGAATGTGGGTTCAACCAGAACGCCCAGCCGCTGCGTTAGCAACCGCCACCGCATCTGAAGATATTTGGAACGTAATCGTCGTCGGGTCCAGCGAGGTGGGTGCTAGTGAGGTGGGTGTTGGCGAGCGCGGTGTTGGCGAGCGCGGTGGGCAAGTAGCGGCGGGTTTGGTGGTGACCTTGCCGCATCGCCAAACGATAAAGTTTCGGGTGGTGGTTGAGGGTGGGCTGCCGACGCGCTCAACTACTCCAGCGGAGATTGCTTCGGGATGGCAAGCAATCACCGCTGCTGCGCTTTGTGTTGAGGTAGCAGAAACCGCCGTGGCAACAAGATGGCAGCAGATGCTGACTGACCTGATTGTGCTTGTCGGCACCGTAGACCCCCACCAAGCAGCCGAAATCGCACCGCTACTTGATATCGCTGGCTTGAGTTCGGAAGCCGACCGAGCCCGCGCAACCGTGGTCGCTTTCAGCGAGACATCAAGACTCGGCGAGAACACGGCAGTGGCGGCCTTAAGGGCTTTGGCTTCGCGTGAACTGCGTTCCAGCCAAGATTCGGGGCTAGTTGAGTTCGCCGATCAGTTAGTGGCAGACGCAGCCGGTTCTTTAGGCAACGACACCATCAACGAGTTGGTGTGGGCGTTAGCCAAACGTTCCCCCAAATCCGCAGCAAGAGCCCGTCAACTAACACGGGGTGACACTAGGGGTGCGGTCTATCAATACATCGCTCCTCTAGCGCAAGAGGCCGCGCAACTTCTAGGGTGTTTCGTCGCTGATGACTCCGAGAACCGCATTGATTTGTTGCCCCAGATGCCCAGCGAATGGATTGGTCGATCCATTGATGTGCGCGGCTACGTCACACTTTGGGGGAGTATTTCCTTTAGTGTGCGTTGGCATGGCACGCGCCCCGCCTTGCTCTGGGAACGCAGTGGACCGGGTGCGGTAACAATAATCGCTTCAGCCATTGACCCCAGTTGGAGCACACAAAAAGATCAAGGCGAAGCGCTGCTCCAATGAATCGGCGAATAGCGAGTATGGTTCGTGCCAATCCGAACTTCGGGTTAGGTGCCCGCCAACCTGGCGATGACTTCAGGGAACCGCTTCATGCCCTGCCCTCCATCTTGTTGCACGACCACATAATTGAACCCCCAACGCTCGCGACGTTGTTGGAGGGTTTCCACGATCTGAGCCACTGACCCCACTAGCGCTGCTGGCGATTCGGCAATCTCAGCGGCCGGCACACCGAACATATCCGCAACGGCGTTAAGAGTTGCTTGGCGGGCGTTGGTAAATGCTGTCACGAGGGTGAGCGAACTGAGCTCCAGATCGTTGATGCGACTACCAGCGCATTCACGTATACGAGAGATTTTCTGGTCGTAAGCGGCCGCCATCGAGTCGGCAATCGCATCATCGCCGACCTCACCAGAACGCAAGTTGGCGGTGACACCCACAATGTCTGCGTGTTGGGCTGCCAAACCCAGCATACGCGGCCCCCCACCACCAATAATGATAGGAGGCCCCTTTTGCGTCCAGGGTTTCGGCTGACCTTCGTAACCGCTGACGTTGTAGTGCTCGCCGACAAAGTCAAACGCTTCCGACCCCCAACAACCCTTGATAATCTCCAAACTCTCTAACAACCTGTCAATACGAGTGCCGGGCGGGTCATAAGTCATCCCAGACTGTTCGTAGTCGTCGCGCAGCCAACCAGCGCCAATCCCGAACTCGCAACGCCCCTGCGATATTTGATCAAGTGTCGCCATCTCTTTGGCTAACGTCACCGGATGGCGGTAATCGTTACCGAAAACCAACGCCCCAATCTTCAATCTGGTAGTCACCGCGGCTGCCGCGCCAAGTGCGCTCAAAGGCCCGTATTGATGATGGAAATGATCTGGGATTAGCAGTGACGAAAAGCCTTGGGTTTCAGCGTAACGTGCCGAATCGAGCCAAGTCAAATCAGCGATGGGTGAATGGAGTTGCAAACCGAAGCGAAAAGGATGGGTCATACTCAATAGCCTAGAATGCAAGTTGGGGAATAGCACTGATACTGCACAATCTATCTTTCAAAGTCGCTAACGAGTGAGCATCACCGTGTTCGGTTGCCACCACCATCCATAAGTGTAGACCAAACAACTCGTAGCCTCGCGCTTCGAACCGCGTTTGTCGAGCGCGTTGCCACTCGGGCGGCCCAAACTTGCCGTTGTTCCGTGCGGTGACGGTCGTGAGTGTGCGACCATCCGCAAGTTGGATGTCAAGGAACGCCGTCCATCAACATACTTCGTCAATCTTGATGGGTGAGAAAAGCCTGAATCCCAGATTGACAAATGAATATTCACGCGGAGCGGACATCGATTCGATCCTTCGGAAAACCTCATTCAGTTCGTCCGTCTGGTCGCCACTGGTGCTATCGTTAGTCGCACAATACTCGGCTAGACGCACAGGACTTCAGTGACGAAGCGCACATCAAGTTCGTTGGTTCATGTTTTTGTTGCATGCACCAAGAGGAAAAGTCAACAACCTCGCGACGGCCTTCGTTTGAGCGAGTATCAAGGACGTTTTTCCGCGCGAGCAGACGCTTGGATCAACCGAGTAGCGGACGAAGCGGGCGATGTCCAAGCGCTTGATCTTTACACTGGCGAATCTTGGTTCGTAGCTAAGCAGATTTGCAGCAAGATGGAAGAACTTTGCTCGTTGTGGGCGATTTCAGCCGGTTTCGGCCTAGTTCATTCCGGTGACCTGCTTACTTCTTACAGTGCTACGCTTTCAGCAGGGCACGCAGATTCAATTTCTCGGTCTGGAGACCAAGTTACTCCCACAGAGGCGACCAAGATGTGGTGGGGAAAACTTTGCGAACGGCAAATACCATCGAACGGTGACAAACATAAATCAATCAATTCTGTGGCTAATGCTTACCCTGAGAGCGCTTTGGTAGTTTGCGGTGGACGAGACTACTTAATTGCGATCGTGGACGACGTGATTAAAGCAAAGTCGCAATTGTCAGACCCACGGCGTTTGGTTGTGTTTGGTGCCGGCAACTGTCCGGACCCGCGCATCGGAGACTCGTGGGTACAAGTTTCAGCGAAGGCGAGGCAGGCAGTCGGAGGTACGATGCGGTCCTTGTCCGTTCGAGTTGCACAACGTGTACTTGAAGCAACTGAACCGAACCTTTTCAATTCAGGCTCTGCTCAAACAGTGCTAAGCAGACTCACGGCATCACTTGACGAATTCCCCCAATACCGTGCTCGCAGGATGTCTGATCAAGAAATTGCTGCGTGGATTCTTGCGGAAAGCGATGAGCGCCCAAGCTTAACGCAAACATTTGCGCTGCGAAAGTTGCGTGATTCTGGCCGCGCCTGTGAACAAGGCAGGTTCGGGGCACTGTTCACGGAGACGATGGGGGCAACTAGGTGATGGTCTCGCAGGCGAGACCTTCTATCAAAAAGGTAGGCACGTACATCCACCCAATCCGCTTGCGCGAGTTTTCGGTTGGCCGTAAACAATGACTACCTTTTCCGCATTCGCTCAAGTTGGTGAGGATGCGTTGTGAGGTTCTATTTTCCCGATAGCCATGATCAGATTGATCCAAGTTTCGACTTTCTTTCAGAGAAACGATCTATGCACCGCGTAAAGCAGCGCGACGACAAATACGCTCACGAGATCTTTCGACCTCCTCCTTATTCGGGGCTATTGGTGTCCAAACCCATCGTGGACGGTCTACCAGGGGTCTCTGGGAAGTACACTATCGCTCAACGTAATCGACTCTACCGAGAAGGTGTCAGGCGGTTTTTTAGGCTAGACCAAACTGATGCCAATCTTGACATCATGGGCGATTGTGGTGCATTCGCATACGTGCGTGAGACGGAACCAGCGTACTCAGTGGATGAAGTCATCGATTTTTACGAGGGGTGCGGGTTTGACAGTGGCGTTTCTGTAGATCATGTGATTTTCGGGTTCGACGCTGAATTGGATAACTCAACATCGCAAGTCCCCATTGAATGGCAAGAACGGCAACGCTTGACATTAACGTTAGCCGAGTCGTTCCTTGATCGACGCGACAAGCGGCAATGTAGTTTCGAACCTCTAGGCGTAGCGCAGGCTTGGAGTCCGAGGTCATACGCAACCGCTGTCCAACATTTGCAAGAAATCGGTTTCAAACGCATCGCCATGGGTGGAATGGTGCCCCTCAAGACTCCCGAGATTCAGGCCACCCTGCGCACCACCAAAGAGTTCTTGAAGAAAGACACGCAACTGCACTTGCTGGGCGTAACTCGTACCGCGTACGCACATGAGTTTGCACAATACGGTGTAACTAGTTTCGACAGTACCTCCCCTTTTATGCAGGCATTCAAAGACGATCGCGACAACTACTATACGCTAGATCGGTCTTATGTTGCAGTCCGTGTCCCTCAAGTTGACGGGAATACCCGCCTGAGGAGACTAATATCCGCTGGAAAGGTTGATCAACAACGAGCGCGCAGACTCGAGAAGGCTTGCTTGCAGAAGATCCGCGGCCTTGCCGATGGCAACACTGAGACCACAGAAACATTGGACGCGATTCTGCAGTACTCCAAGTTGCTTGGCGACAAAAAAGATCGCACTATTCAGTATTCCGAGACATTGGATGCAAGACCATGGGAGGAATGCGCTTGTGTATTGTGCAAAAACATAGGCATTGATATAATCTTGTTTCGAGGTTCGGAACGCAATCGTCGAAGAGGTTTCCACAACCTGACCGTTTTCGCTCAACGACTGGAACGCGACCTCGTCATTTCGCGCTTGTCGAACGGGAAAAACATATAGCAATGGGGAAATCATCAAAGGTTTACGAATTGAGGCTTCCAACTATCGAAGTCCGGCAGGGACAAAGTCAACGTTTGTATATGTTCGCGATTGATGGCAAATTGTTGCCTTCGTTCACCACTGTGTCACGAGTCAAACGAATCGGGCGGGAATTAGATGGATATCAACGCCCTGAAGTGCTGGCACACGTTTCCGCGATCAAGAGTTATATCGAATCGGAGAGTCCACTTCTCCCAAACGCTATCGTTGTCGCCTTCGATGAGCGTGTACGGTTCGAACCTGATACGGAATCGCGGGAGCGTGGGTGGGTAACCCGGCCAGGCCACCTCATCGTCCCCGTAGACGAGTCTCTTCCTGACGAGGAGAAGCCTGGATGGATCGTCGATGGCCAACAACGCTGCGCCGCAGTTCGCGAGGCAGACGTACGAGCGTTCCCAATGTGTGTGACGGCGTTCATCGCAGCGTCCGAAAGCGAACAGCGCGCCCAGTTCATTTTGGTCAACTCGACTAAGCCATTACCCAAAGGTCTCATCTACGAATTGTTACCTTCCACGAGTGGCCCATTGCCTCCGGCGCTGATGCGGAAGCAATTCCCCTCGCTATTGCTAGAACGCCTTAACTACGACGAAGACTCCCCGTTCTTGCAACTCATCCAAACTCCTACCACACCGGGTGGGGTCGTCAAAGACAATTCGATCCTTCGGACGATTGAGAACAGCCTGACCGACGGGTGTCTTTACTACCTGCGAGATCCCGAAACCGGCGGCGGTGATATCGAAGGCATGCTTGATTTGTTGAAGGACTACTGGAACGCTGTCAAGACAGTGTTCCCCGAACCCTGGGGCCAACCCCCCCGACGATCGAGGCTGATGCATGGTGTCGGCATCGTGAGTATGGGGTTCGTGATGGATGCCATTACGGACAGACACGTAGCGAAACACCAATGGCCTGACCAATTCGACTACATGACGGAGATCAAACCACTTCTGGGCTACTGCAGTTGGACCACAGGCCACTGGCGATTCGGAGTTGACTCCACCCGACGATGGAACGAGTTACAAAATACTTCAAAGGATATCCGAATGCTCACGAACTTCCTGCTAGCGGCATACCAACGATCCGTTGGGGATAGACCACAATCTATAACGCAACCTAACCCTTGATTCTTCTAGGATGTCGGGAGCACAAATGGCCTTCTGCCGTTAGTCATCAACGTTCAGCAAGTTACGGATCTTAATCGATCTATTGTCTCCACGACGATCCTAACTCCTATGCGCCGGTATCAATAAGCGCTTCCCGAAGTATTGCGATGAAGCTTGAGATTCCTCCTCCGTTTGGAAACAACTGAAGTGATCTTGGGCGAACCGCATCAACCGTTGCCGTTGCTGCATGACTTGCATGCCGAGTGTCCACAATTAGGAAGTTCACACGTTTCGCCATCGTCTGCAGAGCATGGGTCGCGACCTTGTCGGCATTGTGCATGACCTCAACATCACGGCACAGATCGCGCAACCGCTTTTCGAACCGACCTCCCGCGCCTTCCAATAACGAGTATAGCCCTACTGATGAACCGGTTAGTTGATTCCAGATATCGTTCTGACTGGCCTCGGGCACGGTGTCTAGGGGAGGCAGAACAACGTTCGTACCGCACTCCGTTGCCAACGTTTCAATCGAGCGTCTCTCGTCAAGTGCCAGTCGGCTTGCGAAGGGCATGATCTTGTTTCCAACCGCAACCATAAACTCGCGGAGAACTCCAGGATCGGGACTCGGGGCAACGGCGAGTGCATCAGCGAGGTCAAGCGCCCAAACAACGGTTTCGCGGGCGCCTACTCGTTGCCATAGGTCTTGAGCAATTGCGACGAGGTCTTTGTATCTCGAAACAGTTGGCCCAGAGTGGAGGACATCGGTTGCTAGGCGAAAGAACGCATCTCTCACTGGTGCTGACGGGTTTTCGTCGAGCGCGAGAACGAGAAGAATTGCGTCGACAATGGGATCGGCGACTGGCCGGTCCACTATTTTTCCTACGAGACCGCACAACAGGTCCAATACGGCGCGCAGTTCCCGCCGATTGATCCCCTCACCCGCCGTGTGCAGTGCGTTTGCAGCTGTATCTGCTGCTACCTCAACCAGCAACTCATTGATGTCCCACTGAGGCGAACACTCGCGAGCCACATCCGACGCCCCAACCCAAAGCTCATCGGCTGCAATCCTGGACAACCAGTCTGACCAACCATTACACCTATTGGTCGCTAACCGCTCGACCTCGCCCAGGATGGTCTGGAACTGACGAGTCTTGGGCAGGGAAGACGAACTGACTCTGCCTACCGCTTCCATAGCCAGCGAGCAAGAGTTCGGATCGTTGAGTTCGTATGCCGCATGGACTGCGAGTGAAGCGAGGTTGGGGTCAGATTGAATCTCCGCAAGAGCGACCACTTCAACGAACTCCCCTCGGCCCAGATGTTCGCGTGCTCGTTCCTCAACGGACAGACCATCATCCACCTGTGCAGCGCCGTCCATAGAAACGGTGCCCAGGAGGCGCAATACCGGAAGTTCGCCGTCAGAAGCAGAGGCCAACAATCTCTTGACTCGAGCACTATTGCCAGCAATGTGGGCCGAGACACACACCAACCGCCGCCCCGAGACGGTCTGAGGAATGTCAACACTCTGGAGTAACCGCCCGTAAGTCTCCTCGAGACCTAGTTCGACAAATCCCTCAAATGCGACGTTTGGATCCGCACCAACGGCAGCCTCATCAAAATTTGCCCGCCATACACTCTCCAACATGTGTTCGGAGATACGTCGAGGCCGACGAGTGCGAGCAAGGTCTGCGAACCACGGCAGACCTGACAACTCTTGCCAATAGCCAAGTCGCCCAAGACGTTCTACCTGAAGGAATCGAAGGTTCTCGCTGCTAAATTGGCCCGTCGCCTCGATCCGGCTCAAGATCTCGTTTGAGGTGACTGAGTCGGTTCGGTCGAGAGCGAGATAGAAATCCCGAAGTAGTAGACTGATCGGATCCGAGATCTCTCTACGAAGGTCAGGTTCATCAGACCTCACACTGACCATTAACTCCAAGGTCTCGACAAACCTGCCGAGACCTCCAGATACTGCCAGGGGCACTTGGTGATAATATGCACCTCCTGTGGGGGAATCTTGTCCGCCGTCGTTGGGGACCGATGCGAATGGACCAAAGAAGGCCAATACAATCTCCCGTCCACGACGCTCAGATTCATTGTCCACTGCTACGAAGTCCCATCGCACACCTGCACCGTCGACAAACGGAATCACCGCCCAACGGAAAGTCGCTGTATCCCATAGTTGAGACTGACGATCAACCACCGCCTGGGTACGTTCACCGTAGGGTCCAAGCACACGGATAACTTCGTTGAAGTTGGAGGTCGAGACGATTAGGTCGCTCATAGTTTGCCACCGAACCTCTCAAATGAATCCATACGGGCCCGGGCCACAAATTCGCTATCCCTACGGAATTCAATAAATTCTTCACGAACAAAAACTCCATTATTCGTGATATTCATCGAACCGGTGATCACATAGTCGTCAGCTGTGATTGCTTTCTCATGGAGTTCGTTTGAAGCATCCACATTGATGTTCAGATACTCCCTGAGACCGCGGTCTGAAAATACAGCCTTAACTCGAGCCTTGAATAACTCGTTCGATTCGGCTCCAGTCGTCCCTACGACGACTGTAGTCCCCTCTCCGGCGAGTACAGCCAGCACTTCAGACAGGCGAATTTGTCGCCGACCAAATGCTTCAAGAGGTTGAAACAAACCAGCAGTATTATCGATAAGTGGAATATCGGATATCCATGGAGAGACAATCCAAAGACATTTACTAGGCGCTAACAACTCCGCCGAAAACACTGAAGATAATAGCGAGGCGGCCTCAACGCTGGCGCGCTGACGTGACTTTCGAATTACCCGGCTCACGGCACTTCCGCCATTGATATCGTGACGACAGTACTCATATTGTGAGTTCGTTCGATTCCGACAATGCTCGGGTAGGAAAACAATACTCCGATATCTGTCGGAACGTCCTGCAGGTCTAGTATAACGTCGCGCGCTAATCTGTTGTCCTTAGGCAAGAAACTAAGGCGTACATCGCCTGACTCTCGAAGGCTATCGTGAACACGATGGCGCTCGGTGTCGTTCCAGGTGTCGAGGAAAAGCGTCTTCGGGTCATTCCCAAGGAGTTCTCGTAGACCACTTCGGTCCAGTTCTGGAAGAACGCCGAATGGATCTGACTTGTCCGACCCTAGACTCGTAGCACTGCCACTTCGTGGCCAGAAGAAGTTGCTGACCGTCCTACTCCGAAGGATCCCATCAGCACCAGGAGGTAGGTGAAATGCAAGGTCCAGGGTGTCCTCGTCTGCACATAGAGCTCCAAAAGCTCTGACATCAATTTCAAGCCCGAGTCTCGACTTTAGATCGTCCCACCGTTGGAGTAAGTCCTGGGCGGTAGATAGCAGTTCGGGCCGCGAACCAGGTCGGAGGAGGCGGTTAACCACCGTCGTCCAGGCGGCCCGGTGTGGCTTGAAGCCCCGTTCCTCAGCAGCCGACCGCAACGCAACAAAAGCCCGGGACACTTCAGTGTGTCCGGCCACCCAAGACTCCTGTAGCCTCCGACAAGCATTCATCAACTCATTGTTCTGGACGACGAGCGCTAGAAATTCCCTTAGTTCCCCATCAAGCGACTCAATCTCACTCGGCTCTAGGCAGCGTTCCAGAACCCGCCCGAACTGCTGAGGGTCGTGCGCCATCGCCCGAAGCAATTCCTCCACCTGCCCATTGCCACCGGGTGCCAGTTCGGTGATCCAGACCTCAACCAAGCCAGTGAGTTCGTCTGTCTCACCAAGATCGATTACCAGTTCCTCCGCACTGATATCAGGACATACTCGACTCCCTGCCTCCACGACTGTTGCTGCCACGGTCGCAGCGATCCTTCGTCTGCGCCACTGCTCCCATTCTTGGTCGCGGGGGCCCAGAGCATTGTCTGCAGCTTCACGGATCGATTGCAGAACAGTTTCGTGGCGGCACCAGGCGATCATCCGATGGCGGCGACTCCCTTCGTTGTGCGATTCACCACCAGCGTCACCGGTTTGACCAGCGTCAAGCGCATGCGGGTCGCCTGCAGCGAGTAACCCAATGCGCTCGAGAGCGTCTATCAAGGCGTCAGACAGCGATGAGTCCGCAAGTTCATCAAGAATCTTCGCGGCGGGCTCACGATTGCACTCCTCGACCAGGACGACCACCAGGGCTGAAGCCAAAGCGAGCCTCTGAAACCAGTTGAGATTCACGGGCAGTGCCTCATCGCCCATGATCAAGCTTCGAAGTCGGTCGCTTCGTTCGACGGGTAGAGGTAAGGCACCGGAAGATGTCACCTGGACTTGGAGTTGGACGGCGTCAACTTCTATCTCGACCCCAAGACCTACACGATTCTCGTTCCGACTGGATGATTCGAAGGTAATCACGACCGGTTCTGGCTCCGCGCCACCGGCTACGACAGTGGATCCGTGTGCACCAAGGGCCATACGATGGACTCTGGCCCCGTCACCTAGGGCATGTGTGTGGAAGCAAACCGAGGAAAGAACTGGCTGCCACTGCTTAGAGTTGATCGCGATCTCGCGACCGGACCCGAGTGAGTCAATGATGCAACGCCACACCGGCAGCACCGAACTGGAGTCTCGCACGTGTTCTGGGGGCACCGAGAGCGTAACTTCCATTGGCCGGTATAGGTCAATCGGCGAAGGAGATTTTGGAGAGGCAGGCAGAGAAGTGACATAGTGCGCACGATACGCATCTACGACATTGAGCGTTATCTCGCCTGATTCCTGGGTTGAGAGCGGGACCCAGTGCCGCCTACTCCAGGATGACACACCGAAGTGGCGTGTCACATTCCCAGGCATCAACTCTCGGATGGTCCGAAGCACAGGTAGCGTTTCGGTCCCATAGTCGTCTGCGTCTGAGTTAATGTCAGACGGGACACGGATCTCCACCTCTGGGACCATGAGATCATCGAACAGATTGCCTGCAACGAATTCCCTCATCGGTGTGCGGGTCCGAACTGAATGGTCTTGTCTTGTTGGGACCTCTCCGGACCAGTTGCTTCGGAGTCTCCGCAAAGCTGTTGGAAGGACGGCTAGCATGAGTGGCCGCGGAGATCCCCAGAGAAGTTCATCGAGTTCAGCCCGTCCGCGATCGCCGTCGCCAAGTCCGAGAGCGCGCCGGAGATGAGCGCGGAGGTGGTCCCGGGCAGGTCCACCATCAAGCACTTCCTGTAGTAGGTACCCCAACTTCTCTTGGCGATCGCGACGTGCGCGTATTCTCTGGTCACTTGTTTCAAGCACTGACGCTGGGCCAGCCAGGTCCGACCATAGAGATCGGTCCCGGCCTTCAGCATCAAGGCGACCGCCTGCCCAATCGAGTGTTGCGTAGACAGTTTGCATGCGCAATACGTGGCGGTTCTTGATCGGCAGATACCGCGGACTGAGTACAGGATCGAAAAGTTGGTCATACAACTGCCACGTCACCCGGTCTCTTCCCCAATCGGCAAGTACCACAGCCGTCCAAGGTCGCATCGAGGGATCTCGGCCCGCCCTACCCTTCCTCTGGACAAAGCGAGCTAGATCATGAGGTGACTTATGCTGAATTACAGCACCGACGTCGGGGTCGTCGTACCCTACTTCCAAGCTCGCAGTTGTCACTATGACCTCTGCGTCCTGGTTCACACCGGAATCCGACGAGTAAGTACGGTCGACGACAAGTTGCTCATCGCCTCCAAGGTCTCGACCAAGTGCCTCAGCAAGCCACCACCACTGACCGGGGGAGTCTCGGTCCGTTGCTGCTTCTTGTTCGTCGGGCTTCCTACGGAGTTGCTCCTCCGCTCGAAGGTGGGCCAGAGTCAGAACCCGCCTGTTCTTGGGGCGACCTGGCTGCCACCAACCTTCAGCATCAAGAAGGTCCCAATAGAGCCGGTTCGTGACATCAAGTTTGTCGGTGAATACGAAGGTCTTTCGACCAAAAATCCCTTCGGAGGAAGGTGCTGGATTGTAGGGCGTTCCGCGAGCATCCAAAGCCCTTGTGATCGCCATTGCTGTTTGGATCGTCGTAGACAGGGGACTGGTCAGCGAAGAAGGGTCGTGGCGAAGAGCCACCATGTACTCCGCTCCTGTCTCTTCCAACTCATCTGGCAGAGGTTCAACATGCAATACCCGGTCATCGAAGACCCCGGTCAGACCTGCAAGAAATCGCGGTGCATCCTCCAAGGTTGCCGAAAGACCAGCCCAAACGACGGGAGCAGCGATTGTCTTGCGCAACCGTCGCAGCAACAAGGCGTTTTGTGCCCCCGACGTTCCCTCGTAGGTGTGGACTTCATCAAGCAGTACCATCCGCGCTCGCTTGCCGCGTAGCCCAAACGCGCGGTGTTGATCGGGAGCCGCCAGTTGCCTGTTGAGTGACTCCGTGGTCGTGAACATCAGGTCCGGTGGATCGCTCGCGGCTCGCTCGCGCGTCAGAGTAATGAATTCAGAGCCGATTACCTGTCCACAGTTCTCACTAATGCAATGGAGTTGCTCACGACTGGCCTCAACATCTGAGTAGTTCCATATCAGGGTCGAGTTGCACATCGGGCACGTTAGGAAAGGACAGTCCCAACCAAGGTCGACTCCGCGATCGCGTCGCAGTTTCCAATCCTTCACCCAACCCTCGCGGAGCCAGAATGCAGCCCGAGGAGTCGCGCCAAACCACGTCCCCACGCGGATCGGCCGATCCTGCACCTGGCCAATCCTCATAGATAGTTGGATTGCGGCACGCAACTGGTCTTTCAACAACTCACCTCGAGGGTAAAGCGCCAGAAGGCGAACACATGCCGCTGAGTTTTCACCAACACTTTCGGCGACTAACGACATCGCAGGTAGATAAAAGGCCATAGTCTTTCCTGCTCCCGTTCCCGCCGTGACCATGACCGCTGTATCGTGAGTTCGCGAATAGGCATCCAGCACCGCCTCGGCCGAGCGAAACTGGAACCCGGAGATGTGAGTCGGCACACAGCGCTCGGCTGCCAGTCTGCCATTGGCGCTGACGCGCTGAGCAAGATGCGTGATGAGTTCATTTCTTGGCCGATCGCGGCGCGGACGTCTACGTGGCCGATGGACAAACCGGTAGTCGAGCACCAGAGGAGTCCCTTCCCACCATTGCTGAGTGGGAAATGACTGGCGAAGACGTGACAGAGTGCGGAGCGTTTCCGCCATGCGAGTCCGGTATCCACCCGACGGAACCCGAGCAATAAGAACGCGATCGAGCAATTCCTCTTTCAATCCCTGGACCGAAGCTACGTCCGATGCGACCTCGGTGAGAATTGCCTCTAACTCTCCTTCAGTAAAGGCGGCGTCAACAATCCCCCAGGACAGAAGTTCGTTTTCTCGAAGTTCGAGCCGAGTTTGGGCCTCGATGAGAAGTTCTCTATCGACGGCCATCTAGTCCCCCACTGGATGTCCGGCAACAATCTTGAAGGAAGTCTCGAACCCCTTCGCCTGCAACCACTCCCGGACCGTGGGCGTAAGCCCATCGATTGGAGCTCCACCGCGCGCGACGAGACTGGCAAATGACCGGACAGCTTGATCCTCTCCGACAAGTTGCTCAAGCACTTCGGGTAGACGAGATGCGTACTGATCGAGTTGTTCGAGGGCTTCAATAGACGGACCTGAGCGGTTGAGTTTCCTAATGTTGTTTTCGATACGAGCGAGTTCGCTGACTAGATCGTTTGCCCCCCCAATGCTGTGAAAGGTTTCGACCAAATCCTTGAGCCCCTCCTGAGCGGGAACACGCCGTTCCACAAGTGCCTGCCACTCCATGGAGATCTCGTCCCTCAAATGAGTCATCTGAGTTCTTGCATCACTCTGAAACCTATCGATCTCATCCAAGTCCAATTCTGCTTTCCGTGTTGCGGACGCAAGTGAGACAGACAGCCGTGCTGTGCTCTCGAATCCTTCAGTCTGCAGAACAACATCTGTGGACCGAGCCGCCATCACGATCTTGAGTTGATCATTCAGTTCCGCTGCGAGTCGCTTAAGAGTGTTCTCTCTTCGAGATAACATATTCACTTGGTGAGTGACACTCTCCCTTTGGTTAAGAGATCTGATATCACTCCGGATCTGTTGTGCAATCTCTTTCAACGGTGAATTGGACATTCGCGACTAACCGGCAATTCCGTGGAGGGTCTCCGCTATATCATCAAGTTGATCCGCGATCCGTTCCGATATTGTATCAGGCCTCTCGCCGACTTCATCAGCAAGTTGGGCGATGACTTCGTCACGAGTTTCCTCTAGACATTCGAGCACAAGCCGGATATCAGTAGCTACCTGTCTCGCGTGACCCGCCCATTGCTGCGCTACTATCACTGTGGCAACCGAATTCTGCTCGTTTTCTAGTCGCTCGATCGCAGAAAGCCATGCGGCAATTTCCTCATCCGAAAATCGCGTTAGCCTATCGCACGCCAATGTGAAGTCGTTGTATTTGTGCTGAGGTCGAAAAATATTCTCCCCGGCTGCCACATTGCCTGTGCTCGCGACGGTTGCAACAACCTCTTGGACATCGGTATCCCCGAGAACTGATGAGATCTCATTGAGTTGACCAAGGAGATTATCTCTCTCTTGTTCCCAACACGAGTTTACCGAGGCGCGGAGTTCAACCCAATGTTCATTGAGTATTTGGAATGAGTTGTCGTCAAATAAAGGATCCTGGTCCAGAAAGGCAACTGGAACCGATTTAATGTGTTCGAGCCACGGGATGAGACGGCTCGCATCTACCACCTGTGGGTCGCCAGTGTCTCCCTGTCTGGCCGTGGCAAATGCCACAACCCAAGACTGATCTAGGGTGCTGAGAATGCGTTTTGCAACATTGGCTGCTGGCAACCACGCTGAAGAAACTTGAGTATTAGAACGAGTCGACTCGCATAGAGCATAATCGAGAACGGCTCCTGCATCGTCTGAAGGCGGACTCGCCCCTAGCACGGCTAGGGCGGTGTACCTGAGCACGACGCATGCGGCCGATGGATCGAGAAAACCTCGTTGTATCCTTGCAATAAGCACGGCCTCGACTGTTTGCGCACAGTCCGAAAGGAATTCTTCGAAGACGATTTGGGCTTCACGTGAATCACCTCCAAAATCCCATAGCCTGTCCGGATCGTCCATCTCCCAATGTCCATGGTCTGAGAACCATCGGACAGCACTCAAGAGTTTTATACCACGGCTATTTGGAAGAATCTCAAAGTGAAGTTGATCACGTCCGGCTTTCCGTCCAGGATCTTCACGAGTAAATTCAAAGGAGTTTCTCGCCAACAGTCGATCGCAGAGCAACGCAGCTGGCGAAGATCTCGGGTCGATGAGGAGTGAATCGTAGTCAATCCGTGCCGCTACGAGTCGGTACAGGTTCTCGCGGTAGAAGACCGCTTCCTTATTGGGAAGAGGTGTACCGGATTCCCAGTCGAAGAGCGTCTGAAGAGGGCGTCTCCCTAGCGGCTTCGGGTCTATTGAGTCCGAAGGGGCATGACGGTTATCCGGCACAACTGGAGCCTCGTGGTGTTCCACAGCATCTGCCGTGGGTAGCGAGAAGGCTTCGGTAATCCCAACTTCTTCGCGTTCACCATTCGCCCAAATGACCCTTGCCCGGTTGAGTCGATCCCGCTCTGATTCGGACAATCTGGTGTCTGGCACAACCTCGTCTTTGGATCGCGCCACGGAGACGTCGAACCTCTCGCGTGCTTGCTTACCTGGGAAGTACCCGCGCCCAATCTCACCATAAGCCTCCAGGAGGAACTCACGAATGAACCGATCAACGACCACGCGTGCAGTTACTCCATTATCCATGCCACGTCCCTCTCGACGTGCAGCTCGATCCAATGCCGCACGGTTGTACGGGTACAGGCCAATATCGAGGTTGCTGCCAAACGCTGTCCAGCAGTCCGAGCGATGCGGGCACTCACTACCGTTGGCTTGGTCGATACAGTGATTTGGAATCCAGGCTCCGCTCTCTCGATCGATATCAGGGGCTGCGTTCCAGGCAGTTACAAGACGATCCTTGCCAACTCGTGCGACATTCAAGTATCGGGCGGCGAGTTCAACAAGGGACTCGCCGTCGGTCGCGAGGTTGAGGGGGCCGATCTCGAACTGGTGCGCCAGACGCGTCGCCACGGTATCTGGCACGGATTCATTGAATTTGCCATCTGTAATTGCAAAGACAGATCGGATCGGAGCGAGGTCACCGCCCGGTTGGTGTACGAACTGATCGAAGAGTTCTCCGTCGAATAGGCCGAACTGAGCCAGATCTTCGAAAAGGAGCACGAGATCCTTGCCTTGGTCGCGTAGGTGCATCCGACTTGCGCGGAAAACTTCTCCTAGGTTCACACCCTGTCTCATGCCGAGTGACTCGGCGACAGCACGAGGAAGTACTTCATTCAATAGTCTTACGGCTGAATCTGGATCTCTTTGAATAGTTCCCCAGAGCCGTTTTAGTGTCTCATCCAGCGAACTGCGAATACCTGATCGCTTTGTGATCAGATCGCTCGGTGAGAACTCAGGAATAGTCTCGTCGCGTCCTGATCTGTTTCCGCGGAGAGATTCGACAATATGGGCGATGGCCCCGTCAGAACGGAGAAGGTGACTGCGAATCCCCGGGGCGAGCAGTAGATCTCCAAGGCCGCCAACTCGCCGTGAACCATCACTCTCAGACCGTGTTCCTAGCAACATCCGTCTTATCTCTGAGTCTTGGCCATCAAGCAAATCAGGCGTTTCGAAATTCAAGACCGACCGAATTCGATCGAGGAGTTCCTCAGAAATCTGATCCGCTGGCTTCTTGCCGACTGCCTTTTCCAGTTCCTTTCGAACATCATCGGATTCGCGGCTATGCGGGAGTCCATCAAGCACCCGTTCAATCAGAACGCGAAGTGTCGCCAACTCGCGAGGCACATAGATCAGGTGGTATCGAGAATCGTCCTCCGTTAGGTGCGTTCTGAGCCATCGAACGAGATGTGACTTTCCGGACCCGGATGGACCGGTGATGGCGATAGTCGTGTTCCGATTCGTATCACCAATCGAATTCATCAGAGACCGTAGTACTTCAACCTCTGGCGTCTCGGCTTCAACAGTTGCTCCACGGATACGCCTGATGTGCAAAGATGTATGAGCGGCCATGAAGATAGGGTCATCGTCGAGACCGAGCATCGCGATGTCTCCATAGACAGAACCTTGAACAATGTCGGGAGACCAACAACGGAATGCCGTAAACGAATCACTCATCGGTCAGGCTTTCAATCTCGACCCTGTCAAAGACTGAGGTCTGTCCTGCCCATCGATAACTCACACGATTTAGAGCGTCATCAGTCGTCTGGAGTGTGAGCACACCTCGACGGTGTAACCGCTCTAAGGCGAATCCAGTAGCAGGCCCGATCGTTGCTTCTGCTCTTGCAGTGAATTTGACACCAAGATCTTCAAGATACAAATGAAGCGCTCCGGTATCGATCACTGGAAGCTGTCCTGCGAGTTGTTCCAGAAAATCGCTTGCGGTCAAATTCTGCGACAACCCGTCTAGTGATTCGATGATCGCGCGAACGGGATCTGGGAGCAGTCTTTGCTGCCTGTGATTGTCGGCTCGGCTCTGAACCGCGAAACCTAGTTGCAGAGCCCATCGGCGGAGCACCCTCCACTGCTCCGGGTTCGAGATTACTTCTTTCATCTGCCCAGACGCCCGCAGCAACTGTTCTGGTTGGTCGTACGACCAATCCGGAGGCCTTGTAGGATCAAGGCTGAGAAGCCAGGCGAGACCGACTGCAACGTCGGACGGATTGTTGCCCGCCGCTAGTTCTGAAACCGCACGAGTAAGCAGAGCATTGCGCACAACCGTGCGAAAATTGTCATGACGGGTCAGGCAGCAGACATCGCACGATGGCCCAAGGGACCATGGCCCATCATCACTAGGAGAATCCAATACTCCAATATCTCGACCGACAAGGAGTGTCGCTCGCAGTGCGTTGTCGGCGCCCGTTGCAATCGTGGGCGGTCGCACAGCCTGTGAAAGTTCAGAAATGGTGGACACCTTGACCCGTGCCAGCCATCTCGTGACCACCCAAAGAATCGCCACGTTTGCTTGAGTGGCTGCTCCAGACAGGTAGTTCATCCAGCGTTCTCCGCAATGTACATGCGGGCTGTATGTGCGCTGAGCGATGGGTGCCGTTCTACAGGTAGACCCTGGACACCCACAAGCGAACCCGTCTGTACGAGGAGGACTGCGGGAACGACATGTCCCTTTACGTCTCTGGGACGAACAAGCGGTGTTAGCCACGCCTGATCCAGTCGCTCGCCTACAGGTGGCACCACAAATGCCGGGAGAGGTGGGAGATCTGTTGGATGCACTTGTTGTGAGTCTCTAAACCACCACTCCGACGGGTTACCGGATGGCTCTACGCCTGCAACTGTCTTCACTCCGACCCGAAGGAGGAGATCGGCTAGATCGCGGCCGTCAACCAGTGGGTCCTCCGAGTGCAGTAGCGCGAGAAACTCCGATGAAGGACAGGCATTAAGCAATGGTCGCAGCCTCTCGTCCCACGAGTAGGCAGTGGCCCACGAATATCTACCCCGCGGCGGCGGATCTACAACATCATGGACGCCTTGACTTCTGCACGCGGGACACCGTCCACAGCCTGGGTCCAACTCCATCCCGAATGCGCTGTCCCCAAAGGTTTTCAGCGTGGAGTCTTTGGGTCGATAGGCCGTCGCAAGCAGTTCACACACGGCAGCATCCTGAGCAAAGACCTCCCTCATGCTCGCCAACGCGTGTGAACTGTGCTCGATCAACTCCTGGCGCCACGGTTCCCAGACTTGATCGAAGAACCCATCGTCATGCACCCGCATGTCTCGTAGCGTGACCTTTTCCCACTCATGCGACTCCTTCATATTGCCCACGGGCAACTCGCAGTCTGCAGCTTCGTAGGGAGCCAGAGGCACGCGCTCAATCTGATCAAGTTCCTCCAAGCCCTTGAGAACCTGCGCATTCCACCGGCGATTGTACGACCCCTTCTCCGATCCTTGTGGCGATAAGTGCAAATCGACATACTCTTCGTCCCCGATTCGACGACGCGAACTCCACAGTGTCTTCCACCGTGTCTCGGCCGTATCCGGTTTGAGAACGGTGGTCCCTAGGCTTGCCGCCTCGCCGTGGTCTTCGGGACCGGGTAGGAGCACGGCCGCTGATGTGTTCCCATCCCGACCAGAGCGTCCGACTTCCTGGTACCACCGATCAAGTGTCTCAGGTAGGCATGCATGCACGACGGATCGGATCTGCTCGTTGTCGATTCCCAGGCCAAATGCGGATGTGGCGATGACTACGTCATAGCGAGAACTCGACCCTAATCCCGCACGAAGACCACCAAGGACATCTCGTCGAAAATCGCCTGCAGTGTGACCGGTCACGACCGCCACTCGACCAAAGCCTTCGTTCTTGAGGAAGCGCTCCCACTCGTCAGCCCTCGCAGGACGGGTTACATAAAGGATTAGGGGGCGAGGCAATCGTTTCAGTGCCTCTAGCACCCTCGCGCGTCGTAGATTCTCTTTGGCAGCACTAGCAATCCAGTACTCCGGTTCCGATCTGAGCGAATTTGCAGCGACCAGCGAAAGCGGGCCCGGTTTCGAAAAGAGGTCATGCAAGTCAGCCAATTCGACAGGGCCCAGAGTCGCAGAAAGGAGTATCGTCAAAAAGCCCGGATGGCCACCGCGGTCGCACCTTGATAGTAAGTCGCTTCGCAGATTTGCTAAATTCCGGAACTCCGGCCGAAAATCACGGCCCCACTGGGTAACCAGATGAGCTTCGTCGATTACGAGCGCTCGAATACGACCAGCTTCTGCGCCTACGCGAACCGAGTCTAGGAGCGCTCCGGTGAGAGATTCTGGAGATGTGACAAGAATTGGTATGCCACCGGTTGCCAACAGTTGTTTCATCTGTTCGCGTTGCTCGGAACTGGTCTCATATGTCCAGGCGAAAACAAGGTCACCCTTAGTGACCCGCTTATTGACCCGACCGAACTCATCTCGAAAGCGCCGCTCAAGATCGTACGCGAGAGCGACCGTAGGTACAACAATGATCGTCGTCTGGCGCCTCGAATGACAGGCAATCGTGAGTGCAATCTCGGTCTTCCCTGACCCGGTTGGAAGCATTGCAACTAGGGTCGAACTCCCTGGCATCGAAACCGCTGCCCGCACGGCAGCTCTTTGACCGGCTGTTCGAAAGGACTTATGACCAGTCGCTACCTCGAAGAAATCGTCGGCTGGGAGGTCGTCGAATCGAGCCCTTCGCCCGTGAATTGATCCAGCAAGAGACGATCTGTCAACTGCATAGCCGTCGCAGCCGAGCCATGTAGGCCTCCATGGCTCCGCCTCCAACATGAGTCTTCGATCCGATGCTTGAACAGCTGTTACCCCAACGGATGACCATTCTTCAGTGGAGTAGGGCAAATCAACGGTAAGCCGAAATTGTTTCTCGTCACGCTCAGATGCTCGTCTCAGCACTTGACGTATCAGCACCATGACGTCGATTGTTGTTCCATCTTGCGAATTCAGTGCGTCGTATACGCGAGCAAAGAGAGAGTCCTGAAATGGTTTCGGGGGAGGAGACTGAGGACTCTTGATAAAATCGCGAAATCGACTCGCTTCGATATCGCCAGGCAGTGGTGCTTGAGATTCAGTCAATTTGAAATCCTGCGACAACTGTGGCAACTGCTGCAACCATCGACACTTGAGGTGTCTTAAGGCCTGTTCGGATCAGCGAAACGAGTTCATCTTCCATCTGCAGTTCTGCTTCGGCCAGAGAGCGCTCGAGCGTTCCTTCAATACGCTCAGCACGCCATTGCAGAGTCTTGCGGCGGTCTTGCGCAAATCTGTCGGCACTATCCAAGGCTTCCGAAACCCGTTCTTTCACGGAGTCGCGCGCCTCCAAGCACTCGTGCACATGGGTACCTGCCGATCGGGCACGCAGTTCCCAGTCCGGAAAGTGCTCGAGGGCTTGATTCCACCGTGGACCTCTAAGAGGTCGATCATTCTTACCACGATGCGCGATGCATGGGTCCAGCAGATCTTCGACAATATTTCTGGGAGCCTCCTGCTGTGCGTTTGTCCACACGGTCTCCCATCCAGGTGGCAATAGGGTGTCGCCACGCCGACGAAGTCGTTCCCGGATTGAAGACGGATACGCAGACAGGACTCGGTCATCAAACTCGATTAGGAAGTGGAAGCCGAAGAAGAGCGTAGGTTGTTGGATACCAGGTATATAACGCCATATGGCAGACGCCCGGCCTCTCTCATCGAGACGGGTGTACCGATCGATCCAGTCCACTAAAGGATCGCCGAGCCTCATCAGCCTTGACCCAGGAGATCGTCGCGCCACGACTCGGTTGTAGGTCAACTTGCCGTGAAGTAGCGGGCCAAGTTCCTTCAAATAGTGCAAAGGTATGAGCGGTACCGTCCGCAACTGTTGGTCGAACTGTATGGAGAAGAGCCCAGGACAGTCTGGTACGTCGGCAACTGGAAGCCTGATGCCTCCATCTTCGGAGAAGAGTCGACCGAACGCTGCAGCGGTGTCACCCCATGTCTCTTCAAAGTCCTCAAGATCCTCCACGGCAACCGAGTCGAACACACTTGTGCCTGAGGTCGCCTCGATTTCCTCAAGTAGTTCGATTTGTTCTCTCTCTTCCTGCAGTTCCTCACGCAAGGTGTCAGCATCACGGATCAACCCCTCCGCGCCGATCGCAAGCGCGTCCTCCAGAAGCCGGCCGTGAACCGCGAGGAGTGGGCGTTGAAGACTCGCAGCCGAAGTGTCAAAGATCCCGACACCGTCACGCAGGAATTCTAAGTGGCTGCTTACCCATACTGAACCTGGCTCACATAGCACTAGTGAAGGAACTCGTTCCGACAACGCCTCATGGAACCGGTCAACACGTCCGATTCGCTGTTCAAGGCGATTTGCGGAGAGGGGGATGTCATGATGGACTAGCATCGTTGCTGTCTGAAGGTTTCGCCCTTCCTCCGAGGAAGAATCACACACCAGAATTCGGCATGCGCGATCTTCAAGAAATCTCTGTGCTGAAATCTGTTGTTCCTCTGTCGAGGAGGATCCCAGATGAGATGCAACGGCCCTTGCACCGAATTTGTCGCGTAGCAGAGTGGTTAACGCCTCAGCGACATCTGAAAAACACGAAAACACAACCACCTTCTGCTGACGCTTCGCTTGCGAGGGCCGGACTAAATCTAGAATGGCCTCGAATCGGGCATTCACGCCCGTCGTTCTCAGGTGTGACATCGTCTGATCGAGAAGAGCGACCTCCACGGGCCCAACAGCGTTCGCGGTCGCATCCTCGATCGCTGCCCGACGACGTTCAAGGTACAAGAACAGCGCCATAGGACCCGCGAGGCATCGTTCCAGCACCTCGTTGAATTGCGCATTCGAACGGCCTTCTTCTTTCAGGAGCACATTCCGCCATTCATCAAGGAACACATCTGTGATTGGCCGCGCTGGATCATCGATCACAATGTCCACAAATTGACGGCCAGCTACTCGAAATCCAGTCTCCGTTACGGCGCTTCTGCGGTTACGAATCACTCGGCGGCTGATTCGATAGGTTTCCCGGAGATGAGAGGAGAGCGCATCCAATGTCGACTCAGTCGGCCCCTCAGATTTGGCGATTTCTGATTCTAACTTGGCAACCAGATTTACGACTCGTGGATCATCGACGTGCTGTTCTCTAATGGCTCTGACAACTTCTTGCAGAACAGTTGTGGGCACCTGTGGATCTAGCAGTTCTATTGCTGAAGCTTGCTCCTCACGCATCTCAAGACGCCGCTCAAACCCGGATACGTCTTCTAGAGGGTACGCGTCGCCGTCGATGAGATGAAGCAATCCGAGGAATGTCCTCGCGTGTCCACGGAGTGGTGTTGCAGTGAGCAGCAGTAGCGACTCCGTTTCATGCGCGGCATCCCTCAGGATGGCCATTTCAACGGCATCCTGTAGCCCTCGCTCTACCATGCGATGAGCTTCGTCGATTACCAGCATCTTCGGACGCAACGTAGCCAGGAGAGGCAGGTCGTCGTATTCGACGACCTGGAGATTGCCTGACTCAATCATCCCGCCGAGGAGCAACTTCTGAGTCAACTCCTTGATCCACTGGACCCGAAGAGATCCGGGAACGCAGACCAACACGCGCGTACTGGGATCATCCAGGAACAGTTGCCTGATGATGAGACCGGCCTCAATGGTCTTTCCCAGACCAACCTCATCAGCGAGCACGTACCGCATCAATGGGTCCTCCAGGACTCGAGTCATGGTGTCAACCTGATGCAAATATGGGCGAACGGCCGCAGACAAGATTGACGTGTAACCCCGACAGGCAGCGCGCTGCGCGACTAGGTTCTGCATTAGCGGGAGCCGAGCCCTCATGTACGTGGGAGCGTCGGTCATACCTATGGCGACTGCGATATCTGGGTCTGTGACCGGCTGATCCCACCGGACCGTGATCGCGTCCCTCGGGACAGACACAGGTTGAGCGATGCCTGGGAACTGCAACAGGTATTCGCCCGAGGCCAGAACACTCTTCACGCGACCAGGCGACCAACCGAAGAACTTGTTCCGAAGCCAGACGCGCATTTCTTCCGGCAGATGCTGCGGAGCAAGTCGATCGATCGGAACGCGACACCGTTTGACCGCGACTTCCGGCAAATCCGTGTAGGCGATCTCGGCACTATCGGCATCAGACGCTTCACAGCGCGCAAACCCAAGGGGTAGTGCGGTGTCGACCACGAATGAACCGCGGAGGCCTACAACGCTCACCTCCTCTGGCCCCCGTCCAAGTGCAGGTAGGCCATGCCCGAGTCATGGCCGAATTGTAAGGTGTATACGTAGATCACTGGCGTTGGGTTTCTTGAAGAAATTGGCAGGCGAGCAAATGGTAACTGGGAAATTGGTCGCGTGACCACTTCGTCGCGCTCGCGTTACCGCATCCGACCTCCAATATTGCCAGGATTAGGTGCATTTAGATATTACTCCTTGGTTCCTCGGTATACGCAGCCCGATGTACATGTTTCTCGAACCACGACTTGGCTCAGTCCACGCAAGTGATCTTCAAGCCGTTCCCAAATCCAGCAGGCCAAGTTCTCGCTGGTGGGGTTCTCAAGTCCTTCAATGTCATTGAGGTAGTAGTGGTCGAGGCGGTGGAGGAGTGGTTTGAACGCGCATGTGATATCCGCAAAGTCAATGATCCAGCCAGCATCCTGGTCGACAGGGCCTTCGACGTGGATGGAAACTCGGTATGAGTGGCCATGGAGTCGAGAGCACTTGTGTCCCTCAGGTGTGTTCGGGAGGCGGTGTGCTGCCTCAAAGGTGAATTCTGTGAAAATCTCCATAGCTACGGAATCCCGAGAAACTTGTGCGTCTGAAGGCTCAATCGCCACTTTGGTTGACTCATGCAGTAGTCGACAGCGAGTCTCGTGTTCGCATCCCTGCACAGTCCGTCCATCGGCTGCAGAAAAAAGTGCTTGAAGTCAAGTTCCTCAAAGAGTTCTGGCTCAGCGCCTGGCTGGGGAAACACAAGTTTCAACTCGTCTCCGGATCTGAGTTCTAAGTCAGCACCCGCCTTCGGGCTCACACACACCCAGTCGACTCCGTCGGGGGGTTGACGCGTGCCATTCGTTTCGATAGCGATTTTGAAACCGTGAGAATGCAAAGCCTCAGTGAGGTCGCAATCAAGTTGCAGCAACGGTTCCCCGCCGGTGCAGACCACGAACCGCTCATCTGAGGTGTTGGGCTCCCACGTTCTGGTTATCGCCGCAGCAAGGGCGTCAGCGGAGGAAAACCTGCCTCCCCCTGGACCATCAACGCCTACAAAATCAGTGTCGCAGAACTGGCAGATTGCCGACGCTCGCTGAGCCTCCCTGCCAGTCCATAGGTTGCATCCGGCAAACCGGCAAAACACCGCAGGAGTCCCGGTATGGAAGCCCTCACCCTGGAGCGTGAAGAAGAGCTCCTTGACCGAGTAGGTCACGCTACTGTCACCGGTTTGAAGTACCGCGTGGGGTCTGAATGTCCGGCTTCTTCGAAACCCCTTTTCCTGAGGATGCAGGAGTCACAACGACCGCATGCCTCCCCCTTGCTATTCGCGTCATAACAACTGACTGTCAGTGAGTAGTCCACCCCGAGACCGATCCCCAGTGAGACGATCTCTGCTTTGGTCATGTCGATTAGCGGAGCGCGAACCGAGACAACGTCGCTTCCCTCGACGGCCGACTTGGTGGCGAGTCGCGCCATTTCTTCGTAAGCAGTGATATATTCTGGACGACAATCTGGGTATCCAGAGTAGTCGAGTGCGTTGACACCAATGAAGATGTCAACTGAACCCAAGACCTCTGCGTACGCCAGTCCGAACGAGAGGAAAATCGTATTCCGAGCAGGGACATAAGTCGTCGGGATACCCGAAGATATCGCATCCTTAGGCCGATCCTTGGGGACTGGGATGTCGTCCGTCAATGCTGATCCGCCGAACGCACGGAGATCCACATCGATAATCTTGTGCTCTGCCACATCCCATCGTTCAGCCACCAGTTTGGCAGCCTCCAATTCGGTGGAATGGCGTTGGCCATAAGAGAAACTCAGTGCATGCACATCAAATCCGTCACGAATGGCAATCGCAACGGTAGTTGCAGAGTCAAGACCGCCACTGAGCAGAACGACTGCAGGTTTATTCATATAGCATCCCATCCTAAATTGCATACAACAGTGTCTCAACGTACGCGGTTCGTTGCACTGTGCGGATCATTGAGCCCCTGTTGCCCTTGAGCGTTTCGGCTTGATGATAACTGTTCATCGTCCCCTTGCCACAACTTCGCTAAAACGGTGGACTTCGGGCGATGGCTCGCCAAGATTCTGTAGTCCGTCAGCAAAACGTTGCGGTAGGGTTTGAACCATGGGATGATCTCAACCGAAGAGTCTGCTTGACGTTGATTGATCTTATCCTTGAAGCGCATAGGAAACATAAGGTTAGGTAAGTTCTGTCAAACTAGGGTCTTGGATCCGTAACCAGCGCGGCATTCGGTAGAGTGCCGGTGGTGTCTTCTGTTGGTTTTCGACTTCGTCAGTCAATCAAACACAACGCTCCGGGGCTCAAGTTTGAACAGGAACTTTGGGCTCACGAAAAGTTCGTGGTGGC
>JAHQYM010000016.1 GCA_024421095.1 Acidimicrobiia bacterium | reverse complement strand
CGATTATCGCCCGCGACCGGCACTGCCGAGGCGAACACTGCACCGTCGGGCCGCAACGCTGCGAAATTCATCACATCAAACCCTGGGAACAAGGCGGACACACAGACATCGACAAAATGTGCTTGGCTTGCCCACTATGCCACCACAACATCCACGACCGCGGCTACATCGTCACCAAAACCAAAACCGGCTACCAAATCACCAACCCCAACAACCCACCAAACGGCCCCTAAACACAACACTTCACAAGAAACCGTGAAACAAACAAGATATTGGGGCACTGACGATTGAAGCGATGAATCACTTTGACTATTCCACAAACCCAGAACCCACGCCACACATCTGCTAGCCTCGGGCTTCACCCCAAATGTGCCGTTCGAAACGGGATCTGTGTCGGGTGCCTCAACATTTTGGATGTCTCTGAAACCGACGGGATTCGTGTCCAACACACCGACAACAAAAACTTCACCGACGTTGGGCTCTACCGTCACGACGAAACCTCCGACACACCACACAGCAAATCGGGCCACACCCCAGGGTTGCATGTGTTCGTTCCGACCCGCGAACCAGCGCACGCGTCCGACCCTCCACACAACACCAACACCAACACACGGCACCCAAAAACACAAAACCCAACCAACCACCAACCACCCACCGATGCGACTTGAAAAACCCGCAACTTGTCGCGAAGAGTCAGACGCACCTCAGTGGGTTGCGTCTGACCTCGCGCGACAGATTCTGGGTTTCTATACGCTACATCGGGCAGCGTTGTTGGTTTTAGAAAGAGCCTGCGTCCGATGGGTTCTCAGCAAAGAAGCTACAAGAAGTTTTTGACTGCGGAGGGGAGGGGGATGTGCTACCATGAAGCACATGTCTGAAGTCGGGATTCGTGCATTGAAACAGAATGCTTCGGCGGTCGTTGCCGAGGCTGCCTCTGGCGAGACGGTGACAATTACCGATCGAGGACATCCGGTCGCCCGGATGACTACGATCCCGAAGTCACGGTTGCGCGCATTGATCGACGCGGGCCGCGGCCCTCCAGCGCCTCTGCCGGTCCCCGAGAAAGGTCCAGCACTGTCTCAGGTGCTGTTGGAGATGCGACACGACGAGCGTCACTGAGGTGGCGTTCTATCTCGACACGTCGGCACTGGTGAAGTTGGTGGTTGCCGAACCCGAGACAGCGGCCCTTCGTGCGTGGATTGAGAGTGCGGACCGAGACCTTGTCGCCTCGGACCTGGCGCGGACCGAATTGATGCGAGCCGTGCGGAGGGTCGTTCCTGATCGCGCACTGCTCGCACGCGAGGTATTGGAATCAGTGATTCTCGTGGAGGTCACAACGGCAGTGTTCGAAGAGGCCGGACGGCTCCAACCTGCTGACCTGCGTTCATTGGACGCGATTCACCTCGCGTCCGCACTCTGTCTCGGCGATGACTTAGAGGGTCTGGTGACCTACGACCAACGCCTCGCCGAGGGAGCACTGGCCAACGGAGTCGAACCCATCGCCCCAGCTTGATGGGCCGGCACGGGTCGCGAGGCGGACTTGGCGAATGTCAGCAGGTATCGCAACCGAGGAGCGATTCATCGCGACGAATTGAGCCGGGCGGACCTCAAGTTTGTGTCCGAGCAGGACAGGGCCTTGCTCAGTGGCGCGGTCGCTGCGAACGGCTACGGCGAACTGCTGCGAGGCGACGGCGTAGGCGGTGTACGGCATCGACGAAGCGGGTGGTCTCCTCAACTGTGTTGTAGTAGTGCAGCGAGGCACGCACCAGCGAGGGCAGGCCACGGTGCGGCAAGTCGAGGCGGGCATGGCCGGCAGGGGCGACCGCCGTGTTGATGCGCTGCGACAGCAGTTGCGCCTGCACATCGACGGAATCGACACCGTCGACCGTGAACGTGACGATTCCGCCTCGTGTCGCTCCCTTGTCATGCACCGAGACACCGTCGAGTGCTGTGAGCGAGTCGCGCAGGTCCGCAGCGAGTTCGCAGAGACGATCTGACGTTGCTTCAATGCTCAACTCGAGGGCGTAATCGACGGCGGCACCGAGACCAAGTCTGTCGGCGTAGTTCGCTTCCCAGCTCTCGAAGCGGCGAGCGCCAGGGCGAATCTCGCAGGTCGTGTCTGCAGTCCAGGCTGCGGCGTGGAGATCCAAGAACGGAGATTCAATACGTTCCGATGCCCGTGGTCCCGCATACAGGAAACGGTGCCACGCGGGCCTCGCAGGTACTTGCGGCCCGTCCCCGACAGAACATCGCAACCGATGCGGCCGACATTAAGCGGCACCTGCCCCGCGGACTGGCAGGCGTCGAGCACATAGAACACGTCGTACTGCTTGCAGAGGCCGCCCACCGCCTCGGCGGGATTGATCAATCCTCCGTTGGTCGGCGCGTGCGTCATGGCCACCATGGCCGCGCCCCGGGCCAGTTCAGCCTCCAGGTGTTGAAGATCGATCTGACCGTGTTCGTCGTCCTCAATGAGCACCACTTCGATGCCGTGTCGATTCTGCAACTGCAGCAGGGCGATGACGTTGCTGACCTACTCTGCTCGACTGGTAAGAACCCGGTCGCCCGTCACAAAGGGGTAGCCGTAGACCGCCATGTCCCAGGCGCGTGTGGCGTTCTCGACCATGGCCATCTGGTGGGATTGCGCGCCGATAAATCGGGCGAGCGACGTATGGACGGCTGCGAA
This sequence comes from Acidimicrobiia bacterium, assembly GCA_024421095.1. Taxonomy (GTDB): domain Bacteria; phylum Actinomycetota; class Acidimicrobiia; order Acidimicrobiales; family Aldehydirespiratoraceae; genus VXYK01. The sequence goes on along the minus strand of JAHQYM010000016.1, from coordinate 35,203 downwards.
ACGGTCTGCCGCTTCGGCTGCGGCCTCGTAACCACCGATGGTTGCCTCGCGTTCAAGATGCTCGACAACCGTGGAGAGCACGACCCGGGGTGGCAGCGCGGCACCTGCGTTGTTGAAGTGCAGGACATGGTCGACTCCAGGAGTGTCCCTGCGGATCTGGTCGAGCGGCAACCGCGAAATCACCGGCTCAGGATACAGTCGGATCCGCGAACAACAAGAGGTGCGTGTTGAGTTCTGAGCGAGGCTTGCCAGTCGAAGAGTTCTCCGAACGAACCCGGCGCTGTCAAGCACAGATGGCCGAACGCCAAATCGCGGCGGTCCTAGTCTGCACCGAACCCGAGGTCCGCTACTTCACTGGATTCCACATCCCTTTCTGGCAGAGCCCGACACGGCCCTGGTTCATGGTCGTCCCGTCGGCAGGCAAGCCGATCTCGGTCATTCCCAGCATCAGTGAAGCCACAACGTCTGACACCTGGATCGACGATGTGTGCACATGGTCGTCGTCATGCCCTGACGATGATGGTGTCACCCTGCTCGCCGACGCATTGCAGAGGTCGCCCCGAAGGGCCCGGTCGGCTTGCCGACGGGGTCCGAGACCCATGTCCGCATGCCCTTGCGCGACCTCGACCGGCTGCGGTCGATGGTGGGCGGCTTTGTCGACGCGACCAACATCATCCGCGGCCTGCGCATGGTCAAGAGCGAGCGCGAGATCGAGAAGCATGTCAAGCTCTATCGGTGGTTGCGTTTGAGTAACCCGCCGCGGCGATCCAGAGGTCTCGGACTGCGTCAACGACTTTTAGTTTCACTCCAGCGAACGGCTGGCGACGACCGTCACTTTCTGCTAAGAGCGCGGTCCGAGACTGCTTGGGCCAAATCCTCGGACGCGAGCCTATGGAGTCTAGCCGACCGCTCTCCTATCGAAGATTGGTAGCCCTTTAAGGTTCTGTGACTGCTATCGTTAAGACCATGTGTCGCCATACTGTGGGGACGACAACATGGGGAGTCGTAGATGAGGATATTGTCGGATGTTGAGCCCACCGATGAGCAACTGAAGATCATTGGAGATATCAAACCTGGATATCGAATCATCAGAGGTGCGGCCGGCAGTGGTAAGACCACAACTGCCTTGCGGTGCCTTCGCGAACTCGTAACGGTTCGACTCAAGCGGCGGCAACGTCATGGACACGAAGCGCCGGTGCGTGTGCTGGTGCTCACTTTCAACCGCACTCTCAAAGGCTACATTTCTGAACTTGCCCGCAACTGTGTGCCGAACGATGATGCGCTGGATCTAACTATCAGTACTTTCGCTCGCTGGGCCAGGACGATTGTGGGGGATATTGACATCGCCGGCCGCGATCAGGAATCGGCCATGCTTCGCCCACTCCTGCAATCTTTTGCCACTGCGGGGAAGCACGACTTCTTCGCCGACGAAGTGGCCTACATCCTTGGCCGCTTCGCCCCCGAGAACCGCGCCGAGTACCTCACCGTACGCCGGCAGGGCCGAGGACTCAGTCCCCGGGTTGACCGTCCGCTCAGAGAGCAACTGCTACGAGATGTGCTCCCGGCCTACGAGCAATCCAAGATCAAGCGCGGTCTAATCGACTGGAACGACCTCGCAGTGCTCGCGGCGGACACTCAACCTGGGGTCAGCTACGACGTTGTGATCGTGGACGAAACGCAGGACTTCTCTGCCAATCAGGTTCGGGCAGTTACCCGACACCTTCAGGACTCCCACAACACCACCTTCATCATTGATGCCATGCAGCGCATCTATCCTCGGTATTTCACATGGCGCGAGGTGGACATAACTGCCCGACCCGAGATCATCCACACGCTCAGAGAGAACTATCGCAACACCGAGTCCATCGCTGCCTTCGCCATTCCCCTCGTTGATGGACTCCCAGCAGAGGACGACGGAACGGTACCAGACTTCACTGCGTGTAGTCGCTCGGGTGCAACCCCTTTGGTCGTCGAGGGCAGGTACAGCCATCAACTCCAAGTCATGCTGGATCGTCTCACGCAGATCACCGACTTCTGGACGGAGTCCATCGCCATCCTCCAACCTCGCGGCGGCGGATGGTTCAGCGAAGCGCGGAAAGCTCTTCAAAGTCGGGGGATAGCGTTCTGCGAGTTGACTCGTGAGAACGAGTGGCCTGCGGGCCCTGAGGCCGTCGCCCTCTGTACTATCCACTCGGCCAAGGGTCTTGAGTTCGACCATGTGCTGCTTCCCGGCCTCAGCCAAGAGGTCACACCGCACGGCCCAGAAGACGGTGATGCAGACCTCGACCGACTGCGCCGCATGTTAGCGATGGCTATCGGGCGCGCCCGCAAGTCAGTCATGATCGGTTACAAGCCAGGTGAGGAGTCGTCCTTGGTTGGGTTGCTCAACCCTTCGACCTATGAGCTTGTCAAGGTGCAGACACCATGAGTTGGGAACCCGAAGCGGTCCCTCAATCTGAGGCAGAATTGCAGAGCGAGCCACGCCGTCCCGAGGTGGTCAATGCTGCTGTTGAACGTGGCATCACCAGCATCCTTCATTTCACCCGTGCCCGCCCCGGACTCGTCGGCATTCTCGACAGTTCCGCAGTCAAAGCTCGAAGGCATCTCCCGGAGGACGTTCGACTAAGACATGTGTACGAAGAAAACGCGGTTGACAGAAGCCGGGACCGGCGCTGGCACGGGTATATCAACCTCTCCGTAACCAGTATTAACGTATGGATGTTCGAGGCGTCGAGGAGATGGCGTGCAGAGGCCGAATGGGTGATCCTTGATTTCAACCCGCAGATCCTGGGTGACCCTGGCGTTGTGTTCTGCACAACCAACAACGCCTACTCAACCGCCCATCGTCACGCGGGGCTTCAAGGCTTCGATCAGATGTTCGCCTCAATGGTCCCTGGGTACCTGGGTCGCGAAAGCACTCGCAGTGAGCGAGAGCCGAACCAACCCACCGACCAACAGGCCGAAGTCCTCTATCCGTCTGCGCTCTCCCTTGACCATCTCGAGTCGATTATCGTTGGGGATGATGAGACATGCGACACCGTAGAAGCGGCACTGGCCAACTTCCCGCGTCACGCTCCCAACGTTGCCATCGCACCGGAGGCTTTTAAGTGAACGCAACTACCCCAGACTCGATGGAACAAGTAAACCTCTTCCATGACACCGGCACCGACCGGGCTGCGCGAACTCGTGGTTCGATGCTGTGGGGCGCGTATGGTGATGCACTCGGTTTCATTAGCGAACTGGTGGACGAAAAAGGTCTGAGGCGTAGGACTAAGGGGGCAGCGCTCGACCGGCTGATGCCTTGGAGTCGCAGGGTTGGCGGACGGGGCGGTGTCACCGTGCAACTCCCGGTCGGGTGCTGGTCTGACGACACTCAGCTCCGAACGGCGGTGAGCCGCTCAATCACCAACCACGGTTTCGATGTCGACACCTTTGCCCGAGTGGAACTGCCCGTCTGGCCGTCATACGCGCTCGGCGGCGGTCGTGCCTCCAAAGCCGCCGCGAAGAACCTCGCAACACACAGCACACTTTGGTACGCCAACAAGTTCGAAGGTTGGCACGATGCCGGAGGAAACGGTGCCGCCATGCGGATCCAACCCCACGTCTGGGCATCTCCCGACCTCGAAGAGGCTTACCTGCCTGATGTAATATCCGACAGCATCTGTACCCACAGCCACCCAAGAGCAATCGTCGGCGCATGCTTCCACGCTGCAACACTGGCGCACTGCTTGCGGACCGGTTCACCGCCAACCCTTGATGAGTGTTCGCAGATCGCAAGAAAACTGGACGGTACCCTCTCGCTGTTCAAATCGCATCAGAACTTGAGCAGTGACTGGATTAGCATCTGGGAACAGTCAACCAACAAGACGCTCCTCGACCAGTGGAAGACAACGGTCAGCGAACTATGCAAGGCCATCGACCAAACGAGTACTACCATCAACTGCGGAGAGGATCTCGCCGATGTCTACCAGGCGCTATGCAAGAAACTTGATCTCTATGCGGAACATCAAAAGGGCAGTGGCATTCTCACCCCCGTTGCGGCCGCAGCGTTGGCCACGGTGGCCCCCGAACCCCATGAAGGAATGGTGGTCGCAGCCAACGAACTGGGAACCGACACCGACACCATCGCCACGATGGCCGGTGCCTTGCTCGGGGCCTGTCATCCAGGCAAGCACCCCCTTGAAGAGCTTCTTGACGACAGTTACCTGCTTAATGAAGCAGATCGCCTGACAGCAATTTCTCAGGGTATCGAGACCGACAATCACCAATATCCCGACGTGCTGGAATGGGTTGCGCCGCAGACCCAAGCCGATGCGCTGGTAACTGACAATGGCCAACTCGCCGTGGAGGGACTCGGCCCGGTGAAGGAACTTGACGAAGAAATGTTATGGTCACCCCGCAAGGACTTCGCCTGGCAGTGGGTGCAAACGGATTTCGGCCAAACACTCATCATCAAGCGCCGTCCCGAAGTCCGCTCCCGCAAAACCGGCAACACCCTCGAACCCCCGCCAGCCACCGCCGCACCCTCCGACAGGACTCCCGAAACAAACGGCCAGACTTCTCGCCAGAAAAACCTGCCACTTGATCGCGGTCTCAACATAGATCGAGCTGTCAAACACGTTTTAGAGCACATCGACGACAACTCAACACTCGGCTACACCGTCCGACGCACCGCAAGAGACGGAACGATCCAAGACCTGATCGCGTTGGTGGCATCCATCCGAGACGAGCTGAGACGCTAGAATTCGCCGGGTGCCGCGCAGTACACGTCCCGATATGTCTGGATATGGTGTCATCCAGGACCCCGACGGTTTGCTTGACTGGGCGTGGGCGGAGCAGCGCCTGCTCGCCGAACGAAACTTCTGGTTCGTGACCGCCAACGCCGAGGGCCGGCCGCATTCGATGCCCGTCTGGGGTGTCTGGATGCCTGAGCGGGAACGCTTCGGGATGTGCTGTGATGTCGGGGCGCGCAAGGTGCGCAACATTGAGGCCAACGATCAGGTCGTCGTCACCACGGCCGACACCGTCGAGTGCGTTTCTTTGGAGGGGCGCGCGGTGCGCGTCAGGGGCGACGAGGCCGAACCGCTGGCCGTTGCGTGGGCAGAGAAGTACTGCGACACTGACATGTCTGAAGCTGGCTTTTCCAAAGAAGAGATGATGGAGGCCGTGTACGGCGGTGCCGCGTTCGAGGTGCTCCCCGAACGTGCCTTCGGCATGATTGAGACCCCCGAAGAGTTCTCAAGGTGCGCCACCCGCTGGCTCTGGGATTGACCTCGCCTCTCCCTGCCAACAAAGTGATGGCGTAGATGGATTTACTTCTTTGAACGGCACCGTCCAAGATGGCCTTCTCGCAACGCGCAATACGCTTTAGAACGAGGCATCCATTGCCGACACGGAATCTCGTTGGTTGCGTAATCCGCGTGGTTAACGGTCCCGTCTTCGCCCAACACTATTTTCCTAATGACATCGGCAGGTACCAATTTGGTGAGACTAGACAGTTTGCCTTGGTAGGACACATAGCCAGACAGAAGCAAACGTCTGTGTATATCGCGGGTCGTGCTGTAGGGTGTGCCGGCATTTCTGGCGATTTCAGCCACAGATGCCGGCTCTCCAAGCGACACCAAAGTTGCTAAATGTGTTCTCTCGGATTGCGACAAGTCATACAGTGCTGGGATGCTAATGTTGCGCTCCACAATGTCTTGAGCCAATTCCGTTGCGTGCATAACGGCGGCAATGTCAATGGGTTGGTATTATCGCCTTCGGTTTCGGGGTTCAATTTTGCGCAGGACACGTTTTCTTACAGAATCTTAGTGCCCCATTATGTGACGAGGTTGAGAACTGTGCCCGTTGCTAACGATCCTAACGCGAATGTTGCTGTGGATGGGGTACCAGTCGCGTCCGGAACGTTGAGCGGGTTCAAGGAACTTAGTGTTGGTTCGAATCAGTTGGTTGTGACGGTAGTTGCTGAGGACGGTTCGCTGTCGGAGACGTATTCGTTGACTGTCGTTCGAGGCACCAACAATGGTCCGGTGTTTGATGAAGGCTCCAACATTGTTCGTACTGTTACAGAAAAGGTGTGGGACCAGCACCGGTGGAGTGGTCGAAAGTTGTATCGTCCGGTTTACTTGCAGAAACCGATTCTTGCTGATCGGATTACTGCTACAGACCCAGACGGTGACAGGATCGTATATGGTTTGAAAGACAACGACGACAAGATTTTTGCTATTGATGAGAACACCGGCGAATTGTATGTAAACCGCGTCCCGAAAAGTTACCCTCTAGGTGATTTTGAAACGGAACCAAACACCGCTACCGTAACGGTTACCGCTTTGGACCCGACAGGTTCTGGAGTCGCCACTGAAACAACGGTAACGATCAACATAGCCGATTCAGGGACTGACCTAAGTCTCAAGTCTATTGAGTTCTCGGACTTTTCTTTGATCCGAGGGTTCCGGTCGGACGTGACGCATCATGTCACGGTTGTGCCATACGAAACCACTCAAACTACTTTGACCGCTGAACCCACCGACCCCGAAGCATGGCTGAGGTTAGTGGCCTACAACATTGATGTGTACGGCAACAAGCTTGTTAGAAGCACCGATCGTGATGCACCTTGCTCAACCTACCATTGTGTGAGTTTTTTCCAAGAACCTATACCATCTGGTGTTCCAAGCATTGTTTTACCGCTTGACGTAGGCATCAACAGGATCGAATTAGGTGTGAATATTGCGGATAGGTTGCCGCCACCGGCCCCCCTCACCGATTCTCAGAGCTATTATTTTACAATCATTCGTGAGAATCCGCCGTCGAAACCCCCAATCGAACTTTATTCGTCGCTGTTCTCGAACTATCGGTCCAACGACAACACGATAGACGCTGTGCGCAGTGTACCTGAAAAGTCACCCGCAGGCACACCGGTCGGCGCGCGCCTCGCGACAACCGACCCGTACGGCACACTTGTACGTTACCCCGTATACTACGATTTTGCGTACTCTTCAAAATTTCCAAGAAAAAATCGTACTAAATTTGATATCAACAACGAAACCGGCCAAATAACCGTCGCGAAAAACGCAAATCTGGACCACCAAACCGAACCAGTAATCAAAATTGAAATAACTGCATACGATTGGAAAACCAGAGATGCACAAGGCGACCTTGTTCCCTACTTTTTGTTCCCGATGGCAACAATTACGGTCACCATAAACATCACACCAAGCAACGACCCGCCACCGCGTAACGATCCGCCACCGCCGCGTAATAACCCGCCTCCGCGCGACGATCCGCCACCGCCGCGTAATAACCCGCCACCTCCTGGTGATCCGCCTCCAAAAGACGACGGCACCCGCGTCGCAATAACCGAACGGCCAGTTACTCTGACCGAAATCCGTAACGCTGTTTACGACTACAACAATGGCCGCGTAACCCTCGAAACCCTACTGAAGCTACTCGCCCAATTCCACAACCGCTTACGCTAATACGCTTCTATCATCAAAAGCTTACTTCGCGAGTCGACCGTCAATCAGCATACCACCTGCGTAATATTTCCAACTAGGGTTGATGTGGCTTCAGAGCACCTCGGGCAGCACTATTATCGCGTCGATTTCTACTAGCATCTCTGGTTTGGGTAGACCAGTTTTGACGGTCGTACGTGCCGGGTATGGTTGTCTGAAGAACTCTGCGTAGACCTCGTTCATTCCCGCAAAATTATCCATATCGGTTAGATACACGCCGACCCGAACAGCGTCCTTCAGAGTGGCCCCAAACTCACTCGCGATCGCATCTAAGTTCTGCAAAGTTTGTCGGGTTTGGCTCGCAATGTCTTGGCCCGCCAACGCTCCCGCGGCATCGTAGGGACCTTGACCCGACAGAAATGCGAACCCTCGAGAAATAATCGCTGAAGAGTACGGGCCGGCTGCGGGTGGAACCTGACTAGTTGAGACCGCTTTTCTATTGGTAATGGGTTTCATGAAATTCCTTTCTGGTTGATTTAGGGGGAGGCAGACAGTACTTCGCCGGCACGCACGCCGGTCAAGACAGACTCGGAGATCGCATGTTGCCCGTTCACAAAAACATGGTGGATACCTGTGGGGAAAGCACGCGACGTATAGGTTCCCCGGTCGGCGACCGTGGCCGGGTCAAAAAGCACGACATCGGCCACGTAACCCACTTGAAGAAGGCCACGGTTGTCGAGTCGGAAGCGAGCGGCAGGCACAGAAGTCATCTTGGCGATAGCCGTACTTTGTGATAACACCGACCGTTCACGGCAATAGTAACCGAGCGTTCGCGGGAAAGTGCCCAAAAGACGGGGGTGAGGCACGCCGTGTTCTTGGGGGATTCCGTCACTGCCAATCATGGCCAACGGGTGCAGCAACGCCTTAAGCATGTCATCTTCATGGATCTCAAAAATGACACACAATGTCTCGTTGGCCTGAGGTGCAGTAACCAACTGGCGCACTATGGAAGCCACAGATGTGCCTTGTTCCTCAGCTATCTCACCAAGCCGTCTCCCTTCAAACTCCGGGTAATCAAGGCAGCGAATGATCTGAACGAGGAGCGCTCTTGTCTCATCAATATTCTCGGGCGGAAAATAGGTGGAGAGTGGCCCTGACCCGGCACAATACGGGTAAACATCGAAACCGATGTCGATCCCCTGAACCCGAGCCGCATCTAATACGCTCAGCGCATCACCAAGACTGCCCCAGTTGTGCTCGCCGATGACCTTCAGATGAGAAATCTGTAACCCGACCCCAGTATCTTCAGCAATCGAAATTGCCTCGGCGAGCGCATCAATGAGTGCGTCTGCCTCGTTGCGTATGTGGGTGTTGTGGATGCCGCCGTAATCGGCCACAGTCGCAACAATCTGACTGAGCGCAGCAGTCGATACCTCCCGCCCCGGGCGATAAATGAGGCCTGTCGAAACTCCGAATGCTCCTTCGTCCATCGCCCTACGGATTTCGTCGCAAATGTTTACGAGGGCGACCGCGGACGGTTCGGCACTTCCGAGCCCACAAAGCAAACGCTGAACCGTGTTGTGGCCAACGAAAGCAACTAGGTTCGTACCAATGCCGTGCCCCAAGAGCGTTTCTCGGTACTCTCGGTAACTGCGCCAGTTACCTTCAACTCCAAGCAAGTCGGGTGACCGCTGTGGCGGGGAATGTGGGAAAGCGCTGAACCCACAACACCCGCACACCACTGTTGTCACACCTTGCCGGAGCTTCGATTGGTTATTGGGGTTGCGGTGGAGTTCCATGTCGTCGTGAGTGTGTGCATCAATGAAACCGGGTGCGGCTACTAGCCCTTGAGCGTTGATCTCGGCGTGTGCAGCGCCGACTTCGCCCAGCGCGGCAATGAAGGAACCGTCAATGGCGATGTCGCCTGCATAGGCTGGGCACCCTGAGCCGTCTTCAATGAGTGCGCCACGGATTGCTAGGTCATGCAACGCGACCATCTCCCAATCGTGCAATATACGCACAGTAAGTGTAAATGTTGCACACCAAGATAGTATACGACCTTATGACAAATCGGCACAACACGGCAAGTTATCGCTACCAAGATACGCCCAACACTCACAACTCAAGCAACGCCAAGAGCACGCACTGTCCAAGCACAGATATTGACGTGATGGCTATCGGCGAATCAATGTTGGCAGTACGACCAAACCTAGAAGACGAAGCGTTTGAATGGGAAGTTTGTGGTGCGGAGTCCAACGTTGTGCGCAACTGCTCGGCATTGGGTTTGCGAACCGCCTGGATAAGCCAAGTCGGAACTGACCTCGCAGGTGACCTAGTGTTGTCAAGCATCAAGAACTCTGGTGTGGATATCGGCAACGTACGTCGCCTACCCGATCATCAGACCGGGCTCATGCTCAAAGAAGTTACCGAACACAATCGGCGGGTACGTTACTACCGAAGAAACTCCGCCGCAGCCGCCATGACGCCAGAGATTGCGGCCGCCATAAGCCAAAACCCGAAAATCCTTCACCTGACGGGCATCACTTTGGGGCTCTCCAGCACTTGCCGCCAACTCGCAGAATCCCTGATCAACAACCGCAGTTCACAGACACGAATATCGTTCGACATCAACTGGCGTCCGACCATTTGGAACAGCAGCAACGCCTCAACCGTGTTACGACAGGTTGCAAACAAATGCGATATCGTCTTCGTCGGTCTTGACGAGGCCACCGACCTTTGGAGCGCCACATCCGTCGCCGATATCCGCAAACTGTTACCTAACCCAAACGTGCTCGTCGTCAAAGACGGGGGTAACGGTGCATACGCAGATCTATTAAGGCAAGCGTGGTTCGTCCCGGCACTGAACGGGCCGGTAGTTGAGCCAGTCGGAGCAGGAGACGCATTCGCGGCCGGCTTTCTATCTGGCATCTTGACAGATCAAGACAACATCGAAAAGTGCCTGCGTCTTGGTCACATAACCGCGATGAGCGCACTCGCCCAGTGCAGTGACGTGGGCCCCTTGGCCGATGAGCGAACAACGAGGTTCTTGCTTGAAATGTCGCCGCAACAGTGGCGCACCGCGCACCTAAACTTGGCTTATCCACAACCCGGACTTACTATCAAGAACCAGCAGTACAGTGTCAGTTGACCCAACAGCAGGGGAACTGCACCCGCGCCAGTACTCTCCGAAACTGCGCTGCAGCACCAAAGCCGCACCCGCTGACCTCCTGGACTGCAGTAGCGATGCATTGCTCGGGCGAAACATCTTTGACGGTTCCTTTCTTTCCCCGCTTGTGATCCTCCGAGCTAGCGCAATTCAGCACAATCTGCAAACGATGCAAGAATACTGTCGATCACACGGCGTGCAGTTAGCACCACACGGAAAAACAACCATGTCACCCACACTGATCTCTCGTCAGATTGAGCATGGCGCGTGGGGTATCACGGTCGCCAATGCAGTCCAAGCTCGAACGCTCTTTGACTATGGCGTGCGGCGCATCCTAATCGCCAATCAGTTAATCAACGAAACAGCCATCAATTGGGCATTTGAGGCGGTCTCTCAAGGGCTCACACTTTACTGTTTTGTCGACTCACAAGAAGGACTCAAACGACTCAAGCGACCCAAGCGCCTCAACTCGCCCCACACCGAGGGCATCTCGGTGCTGGTAGAAATCGGTGGTTTCGGTGGCCGTGGCGGCACCCGCAAGTTCAGCGATGCTGCCGCCCTCGCTGAACAAGCCAAAGCAATCGACTCGGTACGTTGCGTGGGTGTCGCCGGGTACGAAGGAGTGTTCAAAACAGACGCGAGCGATGCCCTACCAAGCGTCCGAAGTTACTTAAGAGATCTAGCTGATTCGTTCACGCGGCTCGCCAACCTCGGGCTGTTTGACATTGACCACGAGCCGATCATAAGTGCCGGCGGCAGCGCCCATTTCGATGATGTGGTGGACATTTGCGGACCTGTCGCGCAACGTCACAATGCTCAATTGGTGCTGCGCAGCGGATGCTACGTCACCCACGACCACGGCATCTACCAACGAGTATCACCGCTACGCAACCAGCAACCGCTGCAGCCCGCTCTTGAAGCGATCGCGCAAGTCACCTCGCGGCCAGAACCAAACCTCGCACTGCTCGATATCGGCAAACGAGACGTTTCTTTTGACGAGGGGCTTCCAGTTCCCTTGTGGCGACAACACGTTGGCGAACAGGGGAACCAACGCAACCGCGTCCCACCCTCCTGGCGGGTGTCGAAACTCATGGACCAACACACGTTTCTAAAAATCGATCCGAATGACCAACTCAATGTTGGCGACTTGATCAGTTTCGGGATCAGCCACCCCTGCACCACCTTCGACAAATGGACTCACATCCCCGAGGTGGCCGATAACGGAACCATCGTTGATGTCCTCACAACGGAGTTCTAGCCTCCACCGACCTAGCATAGACCACTAGAGAAAACCGCTGGAGAACGATTGGAGATTAGATGAGCCAGACTGTGCAACGAGCAGTCCAAGTATTAGGACTAATCGCCGAGAAACCATCAACCATCGCCCAAGTAGCATCATTTATGGGCACACATCGCAGCACAGCACTACGCACACTACTCGTTCTCGAAGCCGAACAAATGGTGGTGCGTGACGCACGAAACACTTTCCGATTAGGCCACCGTGTGATCAGCCTCGCTAACGCCGCGCTAGAAAACATTGACCTGCACACGATCGCTGCGCCTTTCCTCAGCGACCTAAACCACGAAGTAGGACACACCATCCACCTAGCCATGCTCGAAGCGGACAACGTGGTCTACATCGACAAACGCGAAGCCAAACAAACGGTTCGGATGTACTCTCGCATTGGCAACCAAGCCCCACTCCATTGCACTGGTGTAGCCAAAGCGATCATGGCCTTCCTGCCCGCCAAGACCCGAGATGCCATGATCAACGAAATGGACTTTGTGGTGCATACCCCAAACACACTGTCTAACCGCGACGATTACCTCAAGGACCTGCACGCAACCCGTGAGAGGGGTTACGCAATCGACCATCTTGAACACGAAGCATGGGTCAACTGCATCGCAGCGCCCGTATTTGACGCAGCTGATTCGGTGTTCGGGTCGATTTCGATCACCGCTACTACGTTGTCGTGCGACCACCAAACCCTACTCACATTGGTGCCAAGACTATTTGAAGCGAGCCACGGCATCTCCCGAGAATTTGGTTGGCTTGGCAACACAAACTAGGAAAACAAAGCGGCGCGAACGGCGCGCAGAGCGCGAACGGCGCGAATTTGGTCTTTCATAGTGTCGGGCTTGCTTCAATGAAATCAAGCCATCCCGCCAACGTTGTCGCTGCGGCAGCTGACGGGCAGAACTGAAGCGGCAATCCAGGATGCGGATTGGGGCAGGCAACGACTTCATCAGTATCGTCAAGTGAAACAAACAGCGTAGACATATCGGGGCCACCGAAGCAAACGTTGGCCGGGTTTTGCCCAGGGACAGGTATGGATTCGAGTTGCGTGCCGTCGGCAGCCAACACACGAACGCAACTGGCACCAAAATGAGCAACATACAGGTTCCCTTTGACGTCAAGGCACATACCGTCTGGCCCTTGCACCTCAACACCGGGTTGGTGCGGCAATGCTGCGAAAAGTTCGCGTTCTCCGACACCACCCCCGGCCAGGTGACGATGGCACCAAAGTCGGCTAGTCCTAGTCTCGGCGTATATCAAACGTTCATCGGTGGCAACGATGCCGTTAGGAAAGGCCAAATATGTAGCGACCTGTTCAAGCGCCGAGGTCCCGGCTCGGAGCACATAAACCCCACCTATTGGGTTGTCAATAGTAGAACCCCAAGGGTCGGTAAACCACAAATTGCCCCAGCGGTCGAAGCTCAGATCGTTGGGGCCGTTTGGCGAACGGACAAACACCGCCAACGTACCGTCCGCCGATGCTCGCAGGATAGCTCGGTGTCCCTCATCAGTGACATAGAGGCAACCATCGGGTCCGAATGCGAGCGCCGCGGGAATTCCGGTCACGCCATCAACCGAAGTGTTGAACAATCGCTTGGTTTGCCCCGGGAAGTTGGGGTGCGTGGCAACGATGTCGCCTCCCCTAACTTTGCGGTTGCGATGGCGACTGAAACTGCACACGTTCAGAATCCAGCCGTTCGGGCCGAGCGTCGGACCTTCTGGCGCGCTCACACCATGAGCTAACTGCGTCCACCGCGAGTTCATCGGTCGCTCATCACCATAGACGCTCCGCACAAACGGTTACCAACCTCGTCAAAGAGGTGAAACGCGCCTGGTTCGGCCGCAATATGCACAATGTCGCCAACTGCAAACCAACTGTCCGCCGCAGTACGCGCCACTATGTGCAACCCAGTTGCGAGCTGAACTTCAAGGTAGCTGTCGCTGCCAACATAATCACGCCGCTCAACAGTGCCAGCGAAACAAGCCTGCCTATCAGGTTCTGCGGCAATCTTGAGCGAACTAGGCCTCACCCCCACGGTGACTGCCGCCTTGGGTTCTGGCTTGATATCGGTGTTGAGCTTCAGCGATAACCCAGCGAACTTGACCGTACCGTCACCGTCCACAGAAGTCTTGTGCATAGCCATCTTGGGACTGCCAATGAACTGCGCCACGAAGGTATTTGCCGGGGTGGTGTACAACTCCTGTGGTGTGCCGATCTGTTGTGTGCGTCCTTGCTTGATGACCACTACCCGATCAGCCATTGTCATGGCTTCTATCTGGTCGTGAGTCACATAAAGTGTGGCCTTTTGAATGCGGGCGTGTACTTCCAACAAACTGGCGCGCATATCGGCCCGCAACAACGCGTCCAAGTTGGAGAGCGGCTCGTCCATCAAGAAAACTTCTGGTTGACGGATAATCGCACGCGCCAAAGCCACACGCTGCCGCTGACCTCCGCTCAACTGCCCCGGCTTGCGGTCCAAAAACTCGGTCAGGTTCACGATTGCGGCGGCCTCAGCGGTGCGCTCATCAATAGCAGAACGTTTTATCCGTGGACGGCGGGTCATCTTCAACGGAAAAGAGATGTTGTCTCGCACGCTCATATGCGGATAGAGGGCATAGTTCTGAAACACCATGGCCACATTGCGATCACGCGGACGCACATAGTTCACTAGTTCACCCGCAACATGAATTTCGCCGTAACTCGCTTCCTCAAGGCCAGCGATCAGTTTTAGGATTGTGGACTTGCCGCATCCAGACGGCCCGAGCAAAACAACGAACTCTCCTTCCCTCACCTGCAAATCAAACGACTGCAAGACTTCAACATCTCCATACGACTTGGCGACTTGGATAAGCCTCACAGCCACATCCTCTGAAGCTGACATAGCAACATTGCCCTCCCGTTCTTTACGTTCCTGCTTTTTCTCATCTCCCGACTTGCCCCCAGAATCCATGTTCGTTTATTCCTTTAGCGCGCCGCTGAGGTCGTTGACCACGAACGCCCGTTGCACAACCAAGAAGATCACGGTGATAGGGATAGCCGCGAGGAGCATCCCCGCCGAGAGAAGCCCCCAGTCCTGCAAAAAGGCGCTCTGCAAACCCGAGATCCCTACCGCGAGTACCTGCCGTTTGGAGTCCTGCACCGCAATCAATGGCCAGATGAGCGAGGTGTATTGCAACATGAACGTGAACATCCCCAAAACTACGAGACCGGGCCTAATCAACGGCAAAACAATCTTGCGGTAGATGGTAAACTCTGATGCCCCATCAAGGCGAGCGGATGCCTCAAGGTCGTCGGGGATGCTGACAATGAAACTACGCGCCATGAAAATCCCCAAAGGGTTCGCCAACGGTGGCAGTATCAAAGCCCAGTAAGTGTTCAACAACCCGAGGTAGCGAATCACAAAAAACAATGGGATAATCAACGCCGAGATCGGGATCGCAACCGACAACAAAAAAAGCAGCGCCACTCCACGTTTACCAGTGAACTCCATCTTCGCCAACGCATAACCCGCCATCGAATCGAACCACAGTTTCAGTGCCGTGACCGCTCCAGCCACAAACAAGGTATTGAAAGTCCAACGCACAAACGGGTGATCAGCCAAAAGCGACTCGAAATTCCCCCAATAAACGGGGGAGGGTATCCAGTCTGGTGGATAACTAAAAAGCGAAGTGGTTTCTTTCAACGCGGTTGACAACACATACAAAAACGGCACGAGCGCCACCGCAACACCAACCAACAAAACCGCATACGCCAAGGCGATCGCCGCTCTCGGTTTCCGTAACCCCGAGTTTGTCGGCGCAACTCGTCTTAGTTTCACTTGCGTTCTCGCAGTAGAAACGTCTGCAACCCAGTAAGCAACAACACAGTAATGACCAACAAGAACGACAAGGCCGCTCCGAAACCGATATCACCGAACGCAAACAGGCTGCGATAGATGTAAAGCGAGACCGTGATTGTGCTGTTCACCGGGCCGCCGTCAGTCAACGCGAAAACCGAATCGAACAACTGCAAGTTGACGATGGTGGCGAAGATGACCGCGAAATAGAAGGTCGGCCGCAATAACGGCAGCGTCATCCGCACGAACCGCCTGATGGCACCCGCGCCGTCTAATTCGGCTGCGTGATAGAGCTCGTTTGGCAACGCGGTGAGACTCGCGAGGAACATCATCGTCCAGAATCCAGTGCCACGCCAAACTTCGATCCCAGCAATAGTGGGTAGGGCGAGCGAGGTGTCGCCGAGGAAATTAATTGGGTCTCGACCCAGACCTCGGAGCGCAAAGTTGAACACCCCAAAATCAGGATGCAACACAAAGGTAAAAATGAACGCCGCAACAACCGCTGGTTGCAACGTTGGCACATATAACGCAACTCTGGTGGGTGCCCCGCCTCGAGGTATCGCGTTTAGCGCCAAAGCCAACACCATAGCGATCACGAAAACAGCGGGAATGGCCATGGCGCTGTAGACAACTGTGTTGCGGATACTAGTTTGCACCAATGGGCTTGTGAAGGTGTCTCGCCAGTTGTCTAACCCAACGAACTCAGCCGGGCCGAGCACTCCTTTGGTGCGGAACGTGGACACAAACAACCACACAACCGGGATCAGCAGGAACGCAACGAAAACCACTAGGTTAGGGCTCAGAAATGCATAGGCAGTGAGCGTAGTGCGCCGCCGATAGCGTTTGCGAAGTCGGCGGTGTTCCTCAAGTGAAAGCGTGAGTTGCGGTGTGCTCGTCGCTGATCTGATTTCGTTCACCCGGTTGCGCTCCTCAAATGAAACAAACCTACACGTGTTATCTGATTGCGGCGTTGTGTTGTCTGATTGTGGTGTTGTGGGAGGTGAGTTCTGGCACCCCGCACGGGTTGGTGGTGCGGTGTGCCAGAACTCCATGGAGGTCCGTAAAACCACAAACGGCGCTCTCCCGCGGAGGACAACTCAAGGAGATCCACCAAGGCTCTGGTTCTGCGAACGCTCGGCCTTTAGCGCTGCCTATCCGGCAAGCACTCCGTCTATTGCCGCACACATTTGGGCGATGGCTTCTTCGCCGGTCAGGTTCCCTCGGAACGCATTCTCAACTACCGGCCACGCCGCTTGCAAAGCCTCAAGGATTTGTGGATGTGGTTGCAAACCTTGAACTCTGGGGACTAACTCGGTTTGAACCTTGCGCATCGCTTCGTTGTCTGCGAACAGGTCATTAATGATGTCGGTGCGCACGACCTGCAGGCTTACCTGCTCAGCGAAACGTCCCACTTGCGGTGCCGAAGCCCAGTGCTTGATGAACTCCCACGCTGCTTCTTTGTTGTCCGATGCTTCAGCGATGCCCAGAATCCCGAAGTTACCCATCACGGTGTTGCCTTGAGGACCCGGGGGTGCCGCAGCTACGCTCCAATCAAAATCAGGCGGATTTTCGTTCAGCGACACAATGTTCGGGGTCTCGTGATGCAGAATCGCGATGCGGCCCGCAGCGAAGAGGTCGAACAAACCTTGATTGTCGACCGAGCCGATTGCTGGCGTGACACCAGCAGTGTGAATATCGATGAGGAACTGCATCGCGTCAACGACATCTTGGCCAACTAGACCGCATTCGCTCCAGTCTTGCGACAGCACATCGCCACCGGCATTGTGGATATAGGGATACCAATCCCACCATGCGAAATCGGCTGCTGAGGTGCGCGACGCAAAACCATAGACTTCGTCTGTGGTGAGCGATTTGGCGGCAGCGAGCATTGATGCGTATGAATCGTCCCAGCTATCAAGCACACCAGCCTCTTCAAGAAGCGTTTCGTTGATGAAGATGTTGTATACCGCGCCGAGCACTGGCACGCCCCAAGTGCCGCCTTGCTGCTCAGCCAAGTCCCAAGCAAACGGGCTGATCTTGGAACGCTCTTGTGCCCATGATGGATCGTTTACTAGGTCGGTCATGTCGTGCAGCACACCCTCTTCCGCGAAGGACGGGTAGATCAGGTCGACTAGGTACTGCACATCGGGTGGTGAACCACTCGCAAATAGAGTTGTTAGTTCAGCTACGTGTACTGGCCAGTCGTAGGTTGAGAAATTGACGTTTACGTCTGGGGCAACCTGCGCTTTGAAGTCGGCGATGATTTGCTCTTGGAACTCTGCTTCCATTGCCGAATGTGGGCCTTTGATGAACCCGATCGTGCCAGACAGCGCGGGAGTGGGGTCCGGTTCTGCTGAACTGGTGCTCGTTGTGTCCGGTGTTGTGTCGGTGGTACCGCCGGTTTCGCTGTCGTTGCCACACGCGGTGGCGATCAGCGCGCAAACAAAGGCCACTGCTAGCAGTTGCCAAAAGCGTCCTTTGCCGCAGTAGCGGTTGTGTTTACTTGTGATTCCCATTTTTCCTCCTGGTGCATATATCGCACACGGTATGCGTTTATTGCACTATCACCGTACATCGTGAATTGGCGCTTGTCAACTCAAATTGCTACAGGCAATCCTTTAGGCCAAGGCGCGGGTGGGGAATCTGTCCAAGTCAAGGATGCGTATTGGCAGTTCAAACCACGGCTAGGGGAACCACGGCGTTGGCTCCTTCGGCTCTGTTGGCCAGTTAGCGGTTAATCGAAAACAGTGTGACTGAATTATCGGGTTGCAGAACCGTTTGCGCTGGTGTTGGGGTTGCCTCGGCGATCACGCATACGTTGCTTCATGCGGGCGTGTGCTTCTGGGGTGCCATCATGGAACGTGCCAAAGAGTTTGTCTATCGGCACTGGTCGGTTGCCATAATTGCACTCAAAATAGCGGTGATGTAGATGATGGAAATAATCGCCGGCAGCGGTGGTACGGCCTCGCCGTTTACCGAGTTCAACACGGTCAAAACCAGAGTGTGACACTGCTGGCGATAAACCGTTGAACAACCCCGTGAGGATCACGATAAAGGGATGCGCTGGCACTACCCACCAAAGCAAAAAGACCGTGAAGTAAATCACATGTTCAAAAGGATGCATGGAAATACCGCTCCACGGGCCGGTGTTTACGTTGCGGTGATGCAGATAATGGGCATGGTCATAAAACCAACGAACATGCAAGAGCCGATGATTCAAGTAAAAATGTGTGACCGACCACAAAAATACCCCAACCGTGAGCGCGCTGAGATACAACCAAGCGCTATCCCACTGAACCGAGGGGATAATGTCGTTGGCGTACGCCCACATGGTCAGCGACTCGTACACAGCCCAGAAACCGCAACCGCTCACCAAGCACCAGAAAATGTTGTCTCGCGTCTGGTTAGTCCACAAAAACGAACGATTGGTGGTGCTCAACCACCGCCGATTGTATTTGTATCGTTGTGCTTGAGCACGCCGCTGATAAAGCACCCAGTGGAGCGCCCCGGCAACTAGTGTTAGCAGCACCACATTGCGCAAATAAATCTCCAAAATCCAGCGCGGCTGAAGCGTTGCCATACGCTGCATCGATGGGGTGAAAAAGTTCCATACCAGAGCGGCGAGAGCGACCCAACAAATCCCGTAAGGCAACATCACCGGTTTTAACAAATAGCGCAATGTGGATAAGGGTTTTGGTGGCCAATCAAGAATGGGTGAAGTCGTTATCGGAACGTTCGGTTCATAACCTTTGGCCTCTGCACCGCGCCCACCCTGACCGGCGGGTCGTGTGTCTACCATGATCGCGCAACCTCCTTCATGTTTGGATTGGTCGGGCAGGCGGGATTTGAACCCACGACCTCCTCGTCCCGAACGAGGCGCGCTACCAACCTGCGCCACTGCCCGTGTGCAGAAAAATTAGTCTACCCACTCTTACGGAGCGGCATGAGTGCGTTTTCAATAGTACGCAAAGATTGAAATGAACTTAAGGGTTTGTGCAACACACCATCAGCGCAGGCACGATTGGCCAAGAACGCATCCACCTCACGGTCAAGCAGCAAATAAACCTCGCACGGGTAAAGGCGGCCCGCCTCCTCTTCTTGGCGCACCGCGAGGCAAGCAGCAACCCCACCCATGTTGCCGATCTGAAAATCTAGGAGCACCAGATCAGGGTTAATCTCTGCAATCGCCTGCACCACCGCGGCACCGTGGCGTACCCAATGGATAACGTGAGCACCGCCGAGCGCAGCCTCGATTTCGGTGACGAGCGCCTCGGAGTCGGTAGCAATGATGATGTCAGCCACTCGACGAAGCGTACACAACTTGAGCCGAAATCGCCATACCGTTTTGAGAGTGGGAGCCACATCGCTGCAAACAAGATACGCTGCCAGTGTGTTAGAAATTGCTATCGGGCGCGTGGCCCACGAAACTGGCGAATACGTAACCATCCGACCAGACGGCGAACTTGATGCCTATTCGGTTGCACAGTTCCGCGAAGCGTTCTCTCAGGTTGCTGCAGAACAACGGTTGCTTGTAGACCTCTCGGGGGTGCAGTTTATGGATTCGGCGGGGCTTGGCGCATTAATCGGTGGCATCCGAAAGGTGCGCGACAACGAAGGAGCGATTGCGGTATACAGCAACCGGGCGGCGATATCTCGGTTGTTGCACACCACCGGTTTTGATCGCATTGTGCCGGTAAAAGAAGACTTAGCCGAGGCCTTAGCCGCACTGAACCAAAACTGATCAACCAAGTAAGCACCAACTGCCTACGTGTCGGTCGTTTCTTCGGGCGAATTGGATGTGAGCAATTCGGCTAGATGGCTGAGTTTGGTTAGGTCGTGAACGTCGGTCGCCATCAGCGGAATTTTGATGAGCGTGGCGTTTGGGGCGTAAACCATTAGTTGTTCTATGCGGTTGTCGTCACCCGCCGCAGCTTTGACATGGTCAGTGAGTGCTTGCGCTGCGGCTGCGAGCGGTGTGTCTTGTAGGTGTCTGCTAATGTCGGCGGCATCGGCGGCTGACGCAGAGAGCGCCGCGAGCACACGGTTGACGACCACGCCAGCTACCGTGAGGCTGGCTTCGTCAAGCCTGCTGAGGAAATAGCGGGCTTCAGCGATGGTGTCACTGCGGGGAGAGGCCACCAACACAAAAGCGGAGTCCTCTGATGTCAACAAGGTAAGGGCCGCCGCGGAGCGTTGCTTGAAGCCCTCTTCCATACCCTGAAAGGTTTGAAAAAACTCAATGGCATCGTCCACCACTTCCGCACCGACCACTCGTGACAAGCGCCGCACCACCAACCCCGCCGCCCGACTTACGGTTCGCAAAACTAGTGGCCTCGGTGAGACCAACATCTTGTAGATGGTGTTGTTGAGCAGGCGTGTGAGCACTTTGGGTGCTTCGAGGAAGGCGAGGGCATCGCGGGTGGGTGGCGTGTCAACCACCACTAGGTCCCATTGTCCGCATGTATGTAGTTGGTAGAGTTTCTCGGTCGCCATGTAGTCTTGTGTGCCAGGCAATTCGCTCGACACATTGATGTAGAAGCGGTTATTCAGGATCTGCTCTAGTTGGTCTTGCGTGGTGGCGTGTTGTTCGACCACATGATCAAAAGTCGCTTTGCTGTTGAGCATCATGGCACCGAGAGTCCCCGGCCATGGGCCCTCAATTATTGTGGGAGTGTTGCCTAGTTGGTCGATGCCGAGGGTGTCGGCAAGGCGTTTAGCTGGGTCAATGGTGATCACCACAGCACGCCGCCCAGCTTTGGCAGCGGCGATTGCGGTGCTAGCGGCGATAGTGGTCTTGCCGACACCACCGGTTCCACAGGTGACGATGACTTGTTTCTTGGTGACGAGATGGTCGTATTTGGGTTCGGTGGTGGTCATTGGCTGGCTTGTTGCCTAATGGATTGTTGGAATGCGTCTGCCAGCGTTTGCAGTTCGGTTAACCCAATCGATGAAGTGAACAGAGCGGGAAGGTACACCCGCGGAAGGGGAAGCCGTTGCGCAAGGAAGTTGAGTTGCTGGTTTTGCAAAATTGTGCGCTCTTGACGGAATTTCGTTGCGGTTGACAGGTCATTGACTTGTTGTGGGTGCAACGCCGCCGACGCAGTGGTCTTGCCGTTCAACTTGGTTTCGCTGAGCCCGGCGATGTTTGGCAGCACGCCGTTTACGATTACCGGGCCGAGAGCCAACCCCACCTCGTCTTCTACGGCGAATGCGGTTTCGATGAGTTCGGAGATCGGGGTTTCTTCTGCGATGGTGACAAGTAAGGCTTGGCATCGTTGCTCATCGCCGAGCATTTCTAAAGTCTCGGTTGCTTGTTGCCTCAAAACTCCCGAACGGACGGCTTGTCGCACGGCTAACGGCGCTTTCAAGAAATGGAGTGCGTGGCCAGCGGCGGGCGTATCAACCACGATGACATCAGCCGCGCCGCTCGTTTCGAGGTGTTTGATTTTGCCCAAGACGAGCAGGTCTTTGATACCGGGCGTGGCTGTGGCCACAATTTCCAAGATCCCAGACTTGGCCATGCGCCGGATCAGCCGATTGAACCCGTGTGATTCGAGCCAGTCTGTGAGTGCTGCGTCTGGGGTGATTGATCGGCGGCGAATCTCCCCTCCGCCTGGGGCGTGGTAAATGCTTTGTTCATCGTAGCCTTGGGGGTCGTAAGCTTGTGGGTCGACACCGAACATCGGTGTTGCGTCAAATCGGCCAGCGACCTCTACTAGTAGGACGATGCGCCCGGTTTGCGCTGCTGCTAAGGCCAAAGCGGCCGAGGTAGCGGTTTTGCCCACTCCACCTTTTCCAGCCACGATTAGGACACGCGACCATGCGAATAATTCACCGGGGTCCATTCCCCTCCTCGAAGCGAAAGACACGGCGCGCGCTGCGTCGTTGGCTTAGTTTATCGGTTGGGGTGTCACTGTTTGCGGTGACATTGTTGGGATGGTTCGCTCCTGCCCAAGCGCAACAAGATGCCGATTCGGTCTTTGATGTGCTTGAGGTTGCCGGCTTGATCGATGAGATTGTCGCGGGATTTATTGAAGATTCGATTGCCGTGGCTGAGGCCAATGGCTCAGAGGGTGTGGTGCTGCAGATTGACAGCGCGGGGCATGTGGTGAGCGATGAGCGGCTCACTGAGGTGGCACGAACTATCGCTAACTCTGCGGTTCCAGTTTATTCGTGGGTCGGCCCGTCTGGTGCTACCGCTCGGGGAGGCGCTGCTCAACTTGTGTTGGTGACCGAAGAATTGGCTGTTGCGATTGGGGGGAGTTTGGGCAACACCGGTGAACTAATCTTTCCTGAACTTGTTGCGGACAGTTATTCGGTCGTTGATAATCCTCTTGAAGAAAACACTGTTAACGAACTGTCTGTTATTGAGTTGGGTCTTGCTGTTCGGGATTCGCCGACGCTTGCGTTTTTTGTGTTGGACTTGCCGGGTTTCATGAGCGACATTGATTATTCGGGTGATGAACCGGTACGTGTGCCGACTACGCAGGTGCGCTTTTCTAAACTGCCGCTGTTTGATGGTTGGGTTCACAATTTGGCTAGTCCGTCTATGGTGTATCTTTTCTTTTTGATTGGCGCGGTTTTGTTAATTTTTGAGTTCTTTACGGCAGGGGTCGGGATTGCTGGTGGTATTGGTGCTTTTTGTTTTATTTTGGGATGCTATGGGTTAGATGTGTTGCCGGCTCGGAACTGGGCGGTGGCGTTGCTGGTGGTGGCGATGTTTGCTTTCGCTATTGATGTGCAGGTGGGTGTGCCACGTTTTTGGTCGGGTGTGGGGTCGCTTGCTTTGTTGGTTGGTTCGTTGTTTTTGTTTCACGACATGGCGGTTCCTTGGATTACTTTGTTGGTAGGCATTTTGGGTGTTGCGGGTTTGATGATTTCGGGTATGCCAGCAATGGTGCGAACTCGTTTTGGGACTCCGACCATTGGCCGTGAGTGGATGGTGGGGATGTTGGCTCGCGCAACTGAAGACATCAAAAAGGAAGGTGTTGTGGATGTTGACGGTGCTCCTTGGCGGGCTCGGGTGAACCGTTCTACCCCGATCGCGGCCGGTGATCACGTGCGGATTGTGGCGGTTGAAGGGCTCTATTTGGAGATTGAACCCGAAGAAGGTGGAGCTCGAGATTACCGTGAGATGCACCGCTGAGAGCCTGCCTAATCGTCCAAAACCTATTTTGCGTGCCAGATTTTTTCCGTGTATCGCAAAAAACGTTTGCATTAAGCCTTCTGGTCTGCTAATCAAGCATTTGACGAAATCTAGAATGGAAACGGAGAGTCGATGATTTCTCAAGTTGAGACCATTGATTGGCAATTGCGTGCAGCTTGCCGAGGCCCGCAAGCGATTGTCTTCTTCCCGCCTTTATCGCCCGAACGGCGAGACCAAAAACGCATCCGGGAACGGCACGCGAAAGCGATTTGTGAGACTTGCATAGTGCGAGAAGACTGTTTGGCACACGCACTAGCGATCCGTGAACAACATGGAATTTGGGGAGGGTTAAACGCAAGAGAACGCGAAAAACTCTGGGCCGTCTAACCGGCTGCTGTCTAACCGGCTGCTAAGTTTCAGCAACCGCTGTTGGTAGCCTTGGGCCGGCGATACGGAAATCGCCACGGCGCCGAGTGATGCCGTTGTTGTCTAAGTAAGACAGCAACGCCAGTGCATACTTGCGGCTCGTACCCCAAGTGTCGCGCACCACAGCCACGGTGACCCCATCTGGATTCTGTTCAAGCAACTCAGCGACCGTTGCAACCGCGGCATCAACCGCGTTTGCGGCAAAAAACAAACCGTCCGCCTCAATTAGTTGCCCACGCCGAACCAACCCCCGGAGTTCGGCCCGGTCGAACCCACTTGGTTCTGGAGGAGAAAACGGAGTTGCCTGCGCCGCGTTGACGAACGGGTGCTCGGCCAGCAAGTCTTGAGCGCCTCGAACCTTTACGTGCCCGTGTTCTGCAAATACACCATCAAGAGTTCCCAGCAACGCCCGTCCAAAGTCATCAAGCGAGGCAATGTCAAGGCCCAGCGGCCCAGCAGAATCAATAGCCTCACGGAGGTTCATTCGGCTCTGCTGCAACACTTCAGGGTCAACTGCCCAATGCCCAACATCGGTAGCACGCCGTTCACCCGTCAAGCGAAAAAGCAAATCAACATCAACACGGCCTCGCTCAGCGATTACCCGATCCACGCTGCGGTCAGGCCTCGCTTTGTTGGCGTTTACTAGCGGATCAATATCAAGGATTTCTCCCCCGCCAAGTGTTTCTCCACGCCCCGATTCGCGAAGAATAAAACGATCACCGGGTAACAATGGCAAACCAACCGGCAAAAACAACCGTATCGCCCCCTCAGTACCAGGAGTGATTTCCGCTGCACCCAAAACCCGCAGCTTGACCGGAAACTCGCCCGACCCGAGATACAACTGGTAGGCACCCCGGCGGGTCAACGGATGGGCGATCGTATCAAGCACCTTGAGGCTGCAATCGATTTTGCTGGTGATCTGCCACTGGTTTGCGTTCACCAACACATCGCCACGCCTCACTTCGTTATGGCTCACACCCGACAGGTTCAAAGCAACGCGATTGCCCGGCCCGACTTTGCTGCGTTGCGCATGAAGACTTTGCAAAGCCCGAACCCGTGCGGTGCGTGCTGAAGCGGTGTGTGCTGAAACTGTGTGCGCTGGTGCTGTGCGTGCTTGGGCGGTGCGGCCCGGTGGGAGAACATTTAGGGTGTCACCAACCCGCACCTTGCCCCCAGTTAGGGTGCCGGTCACAACGGTTCCTGACCCTTTTGCGGCGAACACGCGGTCGACCCAGAGCCGTGGGCGTTTGTGGTCGGTTGCTGTTGGTGTGGATTTGAGTACCTCGTCAAGGGCAAGTTGCAGGTCTGTGATACCCCTGCCGCTGAGCGCGTCCACATCTACAATCGGTGCGTCTTGCAAAAAAGTGTTTTCTACCCGTTCTTCCACTTCCAGACGTGCTAACTCTCGCAGTTCATCATCGGCCAAAGCGGATTTGGTGAGGGCGACAAGGCCGTGTTCAATGCCCAGCAAAGCCAATATCTGTAGGTGTTCTTCGGATTGCGGTTTCCAACCTTCGGTGGCTGCGACCACAAACAAACAGGCATCCACGCTACCTACCCCTGCGAGCATGTTTTTCAAGAAGCGCACATGGCCGGGAACATCAATGAAGGCAACGCCCCGCCCTGAGGCTAGTTTTGTGGAGGCAAACCCTAAGTCGATGGTCAGCCCACGTGCTTTTTCTTCGGCAAGGCGGTCTGGGTCGGTGCCGGTAAGTGCTTTAACGAGAGTGGATTTGCCGTGGTCAACGTGCCCAGCCGTAGCCACAACATGCATTATCGTTCCCGGGTCTCGTGGTCGCTCGGTTCGTTTGATGCGGAATCCGTCAAGTCGTTGGTCATGGTGGTGGTTGGGTTGTGGGTGTTGCGATGCGGGCGTGCGTGTTCGTTTTGCATTATTGTTCCGTGTCACGAGGCTCAGGGGGGTTGTTGTCGCCAGGTTCGTGAACTGCGGAACCCCGCGAGCCGTCGGTCGTGGTGGTGGTTGGGTTGTGGGTGGTTGTGCGGGTTGGTTCGGTTCGCAGGGTGTCCTGTGGGTTGGGTTGTGCGTCGTGGTCGTGCGATTGTGCGGGTTCGTTTGGTTTGCGGGGTGTCTCAAGTTCCATGTTGAGAGCAGATCGGACTTCGTGGTCGTCATCGGGATGGACGGTGCGGAGATCGATTAACGTGCGGCCTTTCTGAAAGCGGGCGATTATCGGACGCTCCCGGTCTCTCAACAAACCGCGCTGATCGCCTTCGAGCGCGATCCCCGCAGAGGGGATTTCCACCCCAGGTAAGGTGCCACCACCGGGTGTGGATGCCACATCAACGACGGAACCAACCCCGATTTTTGAGGCTCGGGAGCGCAAACTCTCTTGGGTGAGGGTTGCCATTCGCCAAAAGGGGATCGCAGTTCCGTCACGGTTGAGGTAAGCCAACGCAGTGGCTTGGAGTGCGCCTAGCACCAACGCGCCGGGCCGCAGCGCTCGTGCGAGTGGGTGTGCGGCGCATTTGGCTACTAGGTCGGCTCGGCCAGCGATTATTCCTGCTTGTGGGCCGCCGAAGAGTTTGTCGCCTGAGAAGGTGATTAGGTCGGCTCCGGATTCGAGTGTTTGACGTGCGGCTGGTTCGTTGCTGAGCCATTTCGGGGGGGCACCGGCTAGCCATGGGCAGCGACTGTCGAGCAGGCCTGAGCCGATGTCCACGATCAATGGAAGGTTGAGCGTGGCGAGTTCGCTGGTTTGAGGGGCTTCGGTAAAGCCCACGATTTTGTAGTTCGATTGGTGTACTTGAAGCACCGCCGCAACGGAGTCGCCGTGGTCGTTGGTGCCACGCTGATAGTCAGCGAGGCGTGTGCGGTTCGTGGTGCCAACCTCCACCAACACAGCGCCTGAACGCGCCATCACGTCGGGTATCCGAAAACCCCCGCCGATCTCCACAAGTTCACCCCTTGATACCAGCACTTTGCGGTTTTCGGCGAGGCTCGCGAGGCAGAGCATCAAGGCTGCTGCACAGTTGTTTACGGCTATCGCGGCTTCGGCTCCGCAGGCTTGTGCGACTAGTTTGGGTGCGGTGTCGGAGCGTGACCCGCGTTCGCCGTTTGTGAGGTCGTATTCGAGGTTCCAGTAGCTTTCGGGGTGCGTCCAAGCCATTGGTGCTCGACCGAGGTTGGTGTGCAGCAATGTGCCGGTGCCGTTGATGACCGGGCGCAGCATTCGTCTTGCGGTGTCTTTTGCGATGGAGTATGCGTGTTCGGCTGTGCCCGCGGCGATCGCCGTTCTTGCGACATCAACCAACATGGGATGCGGTAGGCCAGTGCTGTGCAGCGACCGAGCCAATTGTTCTACCGATGGCGGATGTGCGGGTGCTTTGCTCACGACCACTTCAGCCTAGAGCCCCAAGCGCCGCTGTGGCGACAAACGGGTTGGTTGCATTTTCGAGCTTCGATGTTGATGACCTTGATGTCACCGCCAGTGCCATTGCGGCGGGGGATCGTTTAGTTGCGTTCGTGGACTTGTGGTTTCGTGCGCGTGCGCTTCGCGAGTTTGCTTATACGCTTGTCGTATCTTAGGTTTCTTGTTTTTGCTGTTTCTCGGGGTGTTGATCTTTGAGGGTTTTCTGATTGTCTTTCTGGCGGGGTCTTTAGGCGTTTGGAATACGATTGCGCTGATTGTGTTGACGAGTTTGGTCGGGGCGGTGTTGGTGCGCCGTGAGGGGCTCAGCGTGCTGGCCCGCGTGCAGCAATCGTTTGAACGGGGGCAGATCCCTACGAACGAATTGATCAGCGGTGCCTTGCTGTTGGTTGCTGCGGCGCTGATTATGACTCCAGGCTTTTTCACGGCTGGTATCGGGTTGGTGTTGTTGTTCCCTCCGACCCGGGCTGTAGTTCGGGAGGTCTTGAAGCG
This sequence comes from Acidimicrobiia bacterium, assembly GCA_024421095.1. Classification (GTDB taxonomy): domain Bacteria; phylum Actinomycetota; class Acidimicrobiia; order Acidimicrobiales; family Aldehydirespiratoraceae; genus VXYK01. The sequence goes on along the minus strand of JAHQYM010000016.1, from coordinate 7,000 downwards.
ACGGTTTGCTGCTCGCTTGGCGACAGGTGGCGGCTTCGGTGGAAGCCGGGTGCGTTTCACCCAGTGGACTGATGTGCGTGCTAGTGAAGTGACCGACACTACTAACCCGAGTCAACCTCGTTCCGAAGGCAACGGAGAAGACCGAAAAGAACTCCCTTGAACCATTCCGTTGAACTTTGGATCAACCAATCGTGGCTTCGATCAAAACCGCCAACCCACCAAATACCCGCCCGTGTCGACAGGCCGCAACTGGCTCAACCAATCGTTGCTTCGACCAAGAACAGCAACCCGATCTTGCGGCGACCGGTAGCCGGGCAAATTTCCGACCTTCCGGTCTTTGTTTCGATAGCGAAGCACTCGCCCATGGTTGCTCGGATGACCTGCGGGCAAGCTTTCGATTATCCGGTCTTCGTTTCGATTGATTCTAGATTGTCGAGTTCGTCTAGCGCTGCCATCGCAGCTTCAAGCATGCGAGCGGAGCATCCAGCCATCTCAACCGGCGGAACGTATTCTTCTGCGATCAGCGATGCGATTTTGCGGAGAGCTTCGGCGGCGGTGCCTGAGCTTAGTACGGCAGGTGAACCACTATCCCCCCCAGTCGACACCTTCGCTTCGATGGGGACGGTTCCGAGCAGAGGTACTCCTATATCGTCGGCTAGGTGCTGCCCTCCGCCGCTGCCGAACAGGTTGTGTTCGCTGCCGTCTGGGGCCACGAAACGTGTCATATTCTCGATCACTCCTACGATGCGCAAGTAGTTTTTGCGTCCCATATCAGCAACCCGTGCCGCTACCTTTTGTGCGTTTCGTGCCGGGGTGGTGACGATCAGCATTTCGGCGCGGGGTAATAGTTTCGCTAAACCCATTTGCACATCACCAGTGCCCGGGGGCATATCGATGAGCAGGTAGTTGAGGTCGTCAGACCAGGCAACATCTTCGCAGAAATGTCGTACTGCACGGTCGAGCATGAGGCCACGCCACATCAACGCTGAGTCTTCTTGTTGGACAAGAAACCCCATCGACACGATTTCGAGCCGTCCACTGCCGATTTTCCTTATGAGCGGGGTTATTTTGCCTTCGTGGGCGACTAGGTCACCATCAACCCCAAGCATTCTGGGGATCGAGAAGCCCCAAATGTCGGCATCCATCACCCCGACTTTGTAACCTTTATCGGCCAGAGCCGCAGCAAGGTTGGTGGTGATTGAGGACTTGCCAACGCCGCCTTTGCCTGAGGCGACCATTACAACTTTGGTGGTTGGCGGAATTGCGGTGCTTGGCGCGTCTTGGCTTACGTTGAAACGCGCTTTGGCCATGGCCTGCGATTTTTGTTCTTGGGTGAGTTCACCCCAGTTGATTTTTACGGCGCTGACCCCAGGCAGCGACAGCAGACGGCTGCGAATGTCTTTTTGGATTTGCCCTCGCAACGGGCAGCCACTGGTGGTGAGCGCTATCTCTAAGGTTATACGTCCATCGGTTGCGACATCAGCTGAGCGTGCCATACCCAATTCGACTATGTCACTTCCGAGTTCGGGGTCAATCACCCCCCGCAACAACCCCATCACGTCATCTACAGAAGGCAGCGTGGCATTGTCCATATCAACAAACTACCACCACAACCATCGATCCCCCCAATGATCTTCTCGGCGCGCCGATGGTGACCGTCAACGAACACGGGCGGTTCGGGCCATGAGATGGCGATGGAGTTCGTCAGGCACATCCAGATTTGCAGCGATGTCACGCGACCAACATAAGCGAATCCATCTGAATATCAACAGATGAAGACTTTATGAAGGTGCTCGCGAACTCTGTGATGGTGTTCAACGAACAACGCACCCCGATAAGCAAGTTCGCTTAAGAAGCAAACCAGTCACCTTGATTCCGCGTTTGTTTTGTCGTTGACGCAGCGATAAGTACCTAACGGGGACACAACGCTATTAGTCGAGTCATACCGGGTCGAATCCGCCAGTAAACCCAAGGCGTACATGAACTAGGCACAGAGGGAATGTTGGAGTAAGTCACCGGCCGGTAGGAACCGTTATCCCAAGCGGGCAGTCTAGAAACCACCGGCAAAGAAGGCACCGGAACCGTGCTCGTCGTAGTTGTGGTAGGTGGAACCGTAGTAGTAGTGGTAGTAGTTGTGGTAGGCGGAACCGTATTAGTGGTAGTTGTGGTAGTAGGTGGAACCGTGGTAGTCGTGGTGGTGACTGATTCCGCTAGACGGCGACGATTGAGCCGGCCCGGGTGACCACCCAAATCTCCGTTGTCGCCCCCGTCAGTTGTGATTGATAGGTGATCATTGACTGTAAAGGGTGACCACCAAATGTAAAGTTCGTTTCCAAGGGTACCGCCCCCTTGCAGTCTTCTGGTCACTACTGCTCGCTGGTTGGTTGAGTTGATCTCGACTTCAAAAAACCGATTGATGGAAACCTGAACGTACAAGTTGTTATCGACAAGTTCAATATCTGCCTCAGTCGCGCAGCCCCAAGATTCATCTAAAGGATGGCGGCCTCCATCGGTGGTTGCGACAAGTCGGCCATAATGGTCGGTGATTATTTGGGAACCCGAACCGTGTAAGTCTTCGTTTTCGTGTCCGCTGATGCTTGCGGCACACCAAGTGGGTCTGTGGCTAAACCGTAAGCAATCGACGCGACAATCAACACAGCTAGCACACTCACCCGTAACAATCGTCGATAGTTGGTAACCTGTCGCAAACGTTGAACGTATGGTTCGGAAGGAATGAAACTTCTCATTGAGGGAGCCTCCAATATTCGTTTGAACAAAGAACACAATTGTTCTAGCGCACCAAAACACCAACTACAATCCTGCGTTGACAATACTTGGACAAATCCGAACAGAAAAACTCTTCGAATCCAGAAGCACGGATCGCATTACCACACAAGAAACTGCGTGGTTGCTAGGCCGAAATAGGGGCCTAGCAACCACGCATGCTGTCATGTGTGCGCCAGATAAACTAAGTTGCTGCTGCTGGAACCTTAGTGTCTGGACAGCTCGGTGTCATGGGCGCGTTTCGTGCTGCTGATAACCATTCGTCGACCGTTGCACGGTTGTCGGCGATCCAGTCTGCTGCCAAACTCGCGATGAAATCTTCGGTTGAATCGCTACCAGCGTTGTTTTGCTCCACATTGAAAAGAGCGACATCAAGAACCGACAAGGTTACGTGGCAAAGCAGCTCAGCGGCGTAAGGATTATCGTTAAGCCAATCCGAATTAGCCGTGACCTGAATATCCGCAGCTACCCAACCAAGTTGGCAGTTGTCTGCGTTTGCTGCTGCGGGGCAAGTATCAGGACTAAGGTTAGCTTGCCCAGGCCGTTGGTCATCGGACTCCCCGCCTTCACGCCCAATTGGGTTCGAGTCGTCAATCACTTCGTTTACGGCTAGCCAGACAACATTGTCGCCGGGTCGCAAGATGGTGACATAGTGGGTCGGAGTCCAAGTGTAAATTACCATCGCTTTGCCAGAATCGGCTTTGGCTGAAGCGTCGGCGAACATAGCTTCGTAACCTGCCTTAAACTGCTGGATGTTATCCCAACCCGAAAACGCTATTTGGTTATCGATGGTGTTGTCGCAAGTCCAACTTTCTGGACAACCGTATATATCGGCCTTGCCGTTACCGGGCAAGGGGTCGTCAGCGTCGAAGGCAGCTAGAATTTCGGGATCGTCATTGATCTGATCGAGATGTGTGATGCCGTGGGTCTCGGCGAATTCTTTAGTAATCAAATAACCTTGAAGACCGCTATCGAGCATTTGGTTGCCTACAACTCTCAAGTGATCGCCGACAGATGAGCCGTCAGGCAATTCCGGTTCCCACCAAGAAGAGTGTGATGGGTACCAACTGTTGACCCAAAAGTCAATGTCGCCTATTGCCATACTAAGATAAGCCAACGACGGCCCCAATTCCAGTTCTGAAGGCTCCGAGATTGAGTAGCCGAGTTCCTCAAGCAACTGTTTATAAATCTGTGCCTGAGCGTATCCCGTTGACCAGTCAGCACGACCCATAATAGCGGATGAGCCTTCACCTGGTGTCATGTTTATTGGTGGTTGGGTGGTCGTTGTTTCTGCTTCGGTCATCGCAGATTCCGTAGTTGTTGTTTCTGCTTCGGTCATCGCAGATTCCGTGGTCGTTGTTTCTGCTTCGGTCATCGCAGATTCCGTAGTCGTTGTATCCGGCGATGTGCTTGAGGTGCTATCGCCGCACGCTGCTGCGAACAACGATAACACTGTCACAAGCGTTAGCCAGAACAATGTTCGTTTGATGGTCATATTGTGTTTCCCTCCTGGGTTGTTGATGAGAACATAGCTGCACTCATACCTTAAGGTCCGAGTCTAGTCCTTTTTCGAAAAGATGCGACCCCTTTATTCTAGAGGACAGGTGTCGCTTGCCCCGAAGGAGAATTTGATAATTCCAATTCTCTAGGTATATTATCGGCGTAGGTCTTGGCTCGGCGGAATTCCCGCCAAATCGGCCGCGAACTGACTGCCAGAATGATCCCACCAAGTAACGTCAAGAAAGCTCCGACGCCGGTAGTAAAATTGGTGTCTGCCGTTCGCACGTGAACAAAAATCCAGCTAAATCCTATTGCGGTTATTCCGGTTCCGATTCCGCAAGCAATTGCACTCCACCGCCAACGCCGACGTTCGTCGTAACGAAAGCACGGTCGCCAGCGCTTGCGGTCATCACGCAATGAGATACCTGCAGCCGGCAATGTGGCTGCCAAGCCGAGCAATCCAGCTGCTAGAGTCCAGATACCCAACCTCGCTCCTTGATCGCTTGTTCCGTTTGTGACGATCAAAGGTCTATCTTCCGAAGGGGCTGACAACGCAGCAATATCAAGAGCCGCAATTGCCGCACTTGACGGATCTGCCTTTTCTAGTTCACGGGCCTCTGCAACCCTGGCCCTTGCCTCTGCAACAATGTCCACATCGCCGCGCTCGTCAAAAGACCAACCAGAGAATGACCCAGCGAGTGTCACCAAAACCGCGAACGTGGCTAAGACAATCTGACCTCGTCCTACCCTTGCAAGCAAAGGATGAATTGGCGAATGCGGCGCGTGGGGTATCCACAATAGCGAACCGGTCGTAGCTAGTCCACCGCCGTAGAGAGCGAGATACACTCCGAAGCCTGTGCGAGATGAGGTGCCCAGGCCCGACCCCAGAATTTGCGGTATCAGGTAGCCGATTGTCATCACCAAAAGAGCCACTGAAACTACCAATACCCCGTCGGTGGAGAAAAATCTAGGTCCGTAACCAGGCTTGAATCGTGTCACAAAGACGGCAGCAACTATGAACAAACCAAAGGCCAACGTGATATATCCGAACCATGATCCGCCCGAAGCTGACAATCCGTTGAAGGACGCGCCTACAGTACTCTCGTCTGATATTCGACCAAAGGCGCTAAAGCCTCCGCCATCAACGTTCCAAACAAAAAACACCGATGCGATTGAACATAAACCTCCGACAAGTGCAAGAAACATCCACGGTTTTTCATCAGCACTGACCTGAATAAACGATCCTTTTTGATCTGCGCTCTCCGTAGTAGCAACTGACCCCGTGGTGCTAATGCCCGACAACATAACTTCAGGATTTTTCCTGTGAGTCCAAGCTAATCGTGTCCTCTTGAAAATGCTGCCCTTATCGGTGGCTTCAGTTTGAGACACGCGGTCCAACACAACCGCTACCAAAAAGAAACTCAAACCGCTAGAACCGCCGCGCGCAACATCTTGCTCGGACAGTGCGTTGTACAACAACCGGCCGAGGCCTCCAGCACCCATAATAGCTGCGATACCAAGCATAGAAATTGACAACAGTAGTGTCTGGTTTATCCCCGTCATGATTGCCTGCCGAGCCAAAGGTATCTGTACGTCAAATAAAACGCGCCGTTCTGGCGCACCGTAGGCTCGACTCGCTTCCACGACATCTGCAGGTACTTGCCGCACGCCGAGGTTCGTTAGCCGGATAAGCGGCGGCAAAGCAAACACCATCGTCACCATCGTTGCACTGACCGGGCCGATACTCCAGAAGAAAATGAAAGGCAGCATATAGACAAATGAATGGACCACCTGCATGGCATCAAGTACAGGTCTCACTACCTGCCAGAAGGAATCAATTCTACCGCAAGCCACACCTATCGGAATTCCGATAATGGCACAGAGAACTACGGCGACACCAATGTAACCAATTGTTCTCGCCGTTTCTAGCCAGAATGTGTTGCCAAGCAAACCGCAAACGGTCAGTGCAACTGCAGCAAATACGCCAACTTGCAAATTGCGCACCAAGGTGCCGACAATAAAGAAAAATAGGACTACAAAGACCCACGAAACCGGTTCAAGGATATCGCCCACAAAAAAATCAATCAGTGTGCTAAATGGCCACTCAATTATCGCTAGCAACGGCTCCAAGTTGACTTTGATCCAGTCCACGGATTGATCAAACCACTCACCAAAAGGTATGCGAAATTCATCAAGGACTCGGTTGTCGGTCAAGCCGTAGTTGGGTGATGGGATATCGGCATCGGTTGAAGTTTGTGCCAAAATAGACATCACATGAACACCTCTCTCTCAAAGTCGTCAATCAAGTTTTCTACTCGGCCCATTTCTTCCATTATGTGGCGGGGGTCAAGGTTGCCAACCAATACTCCAGTATCGTCGCACACTGCGATCGGTAACCCTCGTCCGGCGGATGCATATACCGAATTTAAGCAATCATCAGGTTTGCAGCGCTCAAAATCGGTACGCAGGGCCGAAGCCAATTCGGTCGTACCCATGCTGGATGCTCGCGCCCCATCCTCAATTGTGAACAGGTGCGTCGGCGCGCCAAACGGGTCAAGGATGAACGCACCAGAGCGTTCCGCGGTGCGGGTTAACGCCTCAGAGAGCGAGGTGTCTAAAGACAACGGGGCCGGTGGTTGCATAATCTCATGCACTTGAATAACCCGGCCTTGGTCCACATCCTGGACAAACTCGGCTACGTACCCCGTGGCTGGTT